>NZ_CP166871.1:1219069-1523836 GCF_041379045.1 Thalassotalea ponticola | reverse complement strand
GCTTGACCTTGCAGTGAAAAACACGCCGGGAATTTCTCGGCTAAATAAGCAATCACTTCTTTGCTGGTGATACGTTTAGTTTCCATAATTTGTTTACTTCAAAATTTAAAATTGTTGTTCCAGATATTGGTCACGGTTATCTAGCACGTGGCGACACCAGTCATAAATATCTTCATGTTCGATTTCGGCCAGCGCTGGCTGGCCAATCCAATGTTCCCACACTAATTCAAGCAATTGCGTCAGTTCAGTTGCATCAATATCTTCTTCCGCTAACTGATATAAGGTGTGGTAAAATTCATTTAGGTTTTCGGTAACGCAACTTTCCTCGCCATCCCAGTCACCAACGACTTCTTCGGATACGAGAAAATCATGTATTACGACAAATTCTTTCATTAATTATACGCCAACTGATTCAAAGGTGATGAATTAATTGAACGATTGTTGTAATCGTTCGACAATGGCTTGTAATCCGTTTACGTCGTGTTCGTCAAAATTACCGTATTCGGTACTGTCGATATCAAGTACCGCAATCACATCACCACGGTGATAAACCGGAATGACAATTTCAGAATTGCTCGCCGCATCACAGGCTATGTGTCCGGGAAATTGATGAACATCGATAATACATTGCACCTGCCCTGTTGACACCGCGGTACCGCAAACGCCACGACCGACATCAATGCGAATGCAGGCAACTTGCCCTTGAAACGGACCTAACACGAGCTGGCCATCTACCATGCGATAGAAACCTGCCCAATTGACATTCTCTAGGCTGTTAAACAATATAGCACTGACATTGGCCATATTTGCGATAACATCTGTTTCGCTACCAATGATGGCATCAACTTGTGCCAACAAGCTACGATAAAATTCTGTTTTTTCCATTAATAATTACTTGTCTCTAAATCGACCTTGGTAAAAGGCCATAACATACCTGTTAACACGCCGAAATTAAAGGCTTTAATGCGTTTTTTTATCGATATCATCACTGCGCCTGATTCACAGCCACTTTTTTTGCTTATTTTAGTGCAAAATTAATACTTACTTGCGCGTTCAGCTCCAAGCGACCTGGTGTTGAGTGATAGGCTACCGGCGATTTTCGTATTGCGGCCTCAGTGGCCATGAGTTTAGGTAATTCACGCACCGGCATTTCAGCGATGTAAGTCACCGAACCCAAGGTAAGTCCGAGTTTGTTGGCCAGTTGGGTCGCCTTGGCTTGAGCGTCGATTATCGCTAAATCTAGCGCTTGTCGGTAATAAACGTCCGCTTTTTGGGTTTGGTAATCTAAAGCAGAGATGTGTTGCACGCCAAGTGATACCGCGTGCTCAAGCAATACATCATAATGACTAAAATCGTCTAACACAAAGCTAATCACTCGAGAAACTTCGATTAACGCGGGCTGCTGCAAGCTATCGGCGCTGTTATCGCGATGGTCGTAAATAGGACGGATCTGCATCTGCGCCGTTTCAATACGCTCGTCTTTGACGCCAAGAGATGTCGCCAGAGCAACGATGTCTTTGGCTTTGTCATCTACCCGACGCTTTGAAGCGTCGGCACCTGAGTCGCGCTCTGCAATGGTTACAGAAAAGGTGTACACATCGGCGTCGACTAACACCGAACCGCGACCGATGACATCCAGGCCCTGCTTGTTCAATTCGCTTGCATGCAACACCGGCTGGCCAAGAATACACAGTAGCGCCACCATTATATGAGTAAATCGTTTCATTTAACGCTCCTGTTGTTCTAAGTACGTTAAAAACGCTTCGCGCTCAGTAAACGTGGCTCGTTGCCACCAATACTTCAGCATAGGCAATGCATTTACCGTGGTTGTCGCTTCGCTCAACGGTTGTTGCTCGATACTCTGTTGAATTATCTTTTGCCTGCGATCAACGGTCCGTTGTTGCAAGGTTCTTTCGTGTTCCGATTGTGATTGGATCAGCAACGTGATCTGTTCGCCATTTGCATCGAACAGTGTCAGCTGTGGAGATTTCGCATATAGACGGGCTTCATTGATGTCTAACGGCTGTTGATGAACAAATCGCAGTGGCGTATTTTGGTTAACCTCAAAACTGATCACAAATGGCTCAGAACGCACCGTGGTGTGGTGATCTTCAAGATCGCCGTCGAACATTTGTGCATAGCGCAAGACAATGACGTTTTTACCCGGCTGCAGTGACACCTTGGTATCTCGCATAAACAGCGAACCGGATATGGCCTGATTATTAACCCGAATGACATTGAAATTATCGGGGATCACAAGTTCTTGTGCATGTACAGATGTTGACATAGCTATCACTGCACATAGCCACAATGTCATACTCCGTAGTTTTACTGGTAACGCTTTCATGTTTTTGCTCCATCGAATTGTTGTTATATTCACTTAGCCATTTTTCTCTGTGCGCGACTCTCTCCCATCTAAACCTAACGACCACTTTAACCACGCGACCAATTTAACTAGGACGCTCGTCGCATTTTACCTGCTCACCGACTGCGGTGCTGCTCTGCAACAAACGATCGGACTTGATCAACGCCAGTTAAAGTGACGGACTGTCATCGATTATGCCAAGCATAGCAAACCTTCGCCTATTCGCCTAACCCCCTCACTCCACCAAAGAACAACTAATAATCGATAAATCAATTAGTTGCTGTACTTTCTCAGTGTTGGGCTAGATCGGGGATACGCTAACAGTAACAGGGGAAAATTCAGCGCTGATAGCAATCAGATTGGATAACACGCGATACAAAAGCGGCATTTTCGACGATTGGGTTAACGCGTTTGAGTCAGCAAAAAATATCATAGCTCGGTTTTCGCATAATATTTACCACTCAACTACACTCAAGATTATAAGCAAAATAAGTAGATGAATTGAGGGCTTGTGTATGCAATCTGGATTTGCCAAATCGTTGTTATCCCTATCGATATTAATGTTGTTCAGTTGTGGTGGAGGGTCGAGTTCAGGCTCTTCAACGCCCACGCCAACTCCAACGCCGCCGACAGAAACCGATATCGTTGTTACCGGAGCAATTAGTGGCTTTGGCAGTATTTACGTCAACGGTATTCGCTTTGACGTGAGTAGTGCATCAATCGATGTTGATGGTTTCAATGCCAGCGATGATGCACTCAAGCTTGGCATGATGGTCACCGTACGCGCTACCCAAGGCGATGACAGCAGTGTCGCCAACGCCGAGCAAGTTATTTACGACGACGACGTACAAGGACCGATTGCCAGTATCAATGAAGCAGACGATGGTCGGCAAAAACTATTGACTATTTTAAATGTGACCGTTGTTGCTGACGCCATTTCCACAGTATTTGATGGCATTAGTTACGACACTTTGGCGATCGACGACCTCGTCGAAGTCAGCGGTTTTTACGATAACAACACGATTGTGGCAACTCGAATTGAGAAAAAAACCAACACAGCAACGAGCGGCATCGAGGTTGAACTCAAAGGCGTGGTTGAAAATCTTGACGAAGAACTCTTTACCTTAGCGGGGATCAGCGTTGATTACACCAACGCGGACTTATCGGGTGTGGTTGGTGAAGTTGTCAGTAATGGCGTCGCCGTTGAAGTCAAAGGCCTATACGATGGTGATAAAATCGTTGCTACCGAGGTTGAAGTTGAGTCGCTCGAATTTGAAAACATGGAGAGCTTTTCCGTTGAAGGCATTATCAGCAATTATGCGAGTGACCAGTCGTTTTCACTACAAGGAATCCTTGTAAACGCCGCGCAGGCACAGCGTCAGCCAAACAACTTGGTACTAACTGATGGGCTGCGAATAGAGGCCAGTGGCGAGCTTGTTGACGGGGTACTGATTGCCAATGAAGTAGAAAGCTACCAAAGTGATATCGAAGTGGCTGCTACTATTAGCAATATCGACAGCGACTCGGTTACCCTCGACTTTATCACGGGTGAGATCACCGTGATGACAGATAAACGCACTCGCTTTAAGGACGATCGCG
Organism: Thalassotalea ponticola; assembly: GCF_041379045.1. Classification (NCBI taxonomy): domain Bacteria; kingdom Pseudomonadati; phylum Pseudomonadota; class Gammaproteobacteria; order Alteromonadales; family Colwelliaceae; genus Thalassotalea; species Thalassotalea ponticola. The sequence continues at coordinate 1,519,872 of NZ_CP166871.1, read as the reverse complement.
ACAGTGACGCTGTGTTGACCTTAAGTCAATTGCAAAACGGCGATTATGTGCAAATTAAAGCGCGCCGCAATAATAACACCTTGTACGCTAGTGAACTGCGCTTAGACGAACTCGACGACAATGTCATTCAAGCACCGGTCGAGTCATTCACAGCCCCCGATAACGTCACGGTTCTTGGTATTACCTTTACCACGGCATCGGCATCGTTTGAAGATCGCAATGACCAAGAGATAAGCCAACAGGTGTTTTTTGACAACCTTCAAGCAGGCCAAGTGATACAAGTCAAAGATGAACAACCGGCAGATGGCAATGCTGACGAGGTAGAACTAGAAGATTAACCATCGCAATAAGTAATCCAAAGACGCTGTTAAATACGCTGGTGTAAGGCAGAGCGAAGACAACAGTACAGAGAGTGGGCAGCGCATTTGTTGAATCCACAAGCTCACCCTACTGCTTTAATTTGAGGTGGAAAACGTTCGGTTAAAAGCTGTCCCCTGGTACGCGTACCCAACCTTCCATCAAGATCCGAGCACTGCGGCTCATGATCGCTTTATCCACTTGCCAACGTCCGTCAATACAGCTGGCTTTCGCGCCGACCTTTAGCGTCCCTGATGGGTGACCAAACGTTACCGCTTGGCGATCGCCACCACCGGCGGCGATATTGACTAACGTACCTGGGATAGCGGCTGCGGTGCCAATTGCAACGGCAGCCGTACCCATCATCGCATGGTGTAATTTACCCATAGATAGGGCGCGAACGTTCACATCAATATCGTTTGTATCTATTGATTTGCCACTTGATGCGACATACGGCTTCGCCGGAGCCACAAAGGCAATTTTCGGTGTGTGCTGTCTCGTTTTGGCTTGCTCTAATGAATCAATCAACCCCATTTTCATTGCGCCATGTGCACGAATTAACTCAAAGCGTTCCAGTATTTCACTACTCGAATTAATGTCATCTTGCAGTTCGGTGCCCGTATAACCTAGCTCATCTGCGTTTAAGAAAATGGTTGGAATGCCCGCATTAATCATGGTCGCATTTAACGTTGCAACGCCTGGCACGTGCAACTCATCAACTAAATTTCCGGTGGGAAACATCGCTTCGCTTGGATCAACTGGCGCGATAAACTCTACCGGTACTTCCGCTGCTGGAAAGGTTACGCCATCGAGCTCAAAATCGCCGGTTTCTTGGACTTCGCCGTTTATCATCGGTACTTTGGCGATAATCGTTTTTTCAATATTTGCTTGCCAAATGCGTACCGTTGCCACCCCATTGTCAGGAACTCGATCGCGGTCGACCAACCCCGAGTAAATTGCAAAGCTGCCCACTGCTGCGGTTAAATTACCGCAATTTCCCGACCAATCGACAAATGCTTTATCAATCGCCACTTGACCAAATAGGTAGTCTACGTCGTGATCCTCTTTTTCGGTTTTTGACAATATCACGGTTTTACTGGTACTCGAGGTGGCACCGCCCATGCCATCGGTTTGTTTACCGTATGGGTCTGGGCTACCAATTACCCTCAGTAACAACTTATCTCGAGCCTCGCCCGCTACCTGACAACGCTCAGGTAAATCGCTTACATTAAAGAACACCCCTTTTGACGTACCACCGCGCATGTATGTAGCTGGGATTTTCACTTGCGGAATATGAGCCATTACGCTCTCCTTTTTTGTTATAAAAAAGCAGTAAATAGCTTTATTTACTGCTCTCTAATTTATCGGTTACTGAGTTGACTTCTAACCACGAAATCTGCCGTTTTTTCTCAGTCAAAACAGCGCTAACAATCTGTTATGCGTTAGACTCTAAGAAGTCTTGAGCAAACTTTTGAAGAACGCCACCAGCATTGTATACCGACACTTCTTCTGCCGTATCCAAGCGACATTTCACGCCGATTTCGACCACCTCACCGTTTTTGCGCGTCATCAATACCGTCATCATCGCGCCTGGTGCGGGTGTGCCGATCACATCAAACGTTTCGCTGCCATCAATACGGTATGTATGACGGGTATCACCGGCGTTAAACTCAAGCGGTAATACGCCCATACCAACCAAATTGGTGCGATGAATGCGTTCAAAACCCTCGGCGACAATGGTTTCAACACCAGCAAGGCGTACCCCTTTAGCCGCCCAATCTCGCGAAGAGCCTTGTCCGTAATCGGCACCGGCTATAATACACAGAGGTTGCTTGCGCTGCATATACGTCTCGATGGCTTCCCACATTCTGCTTTGCGTGCCTTCAGGTTCAATACGGGCAAGCGAACCTTGAATTACCTCACCCTGCTCATTGCGCACCATTTCGTTGAGCAATTTCGGGTTAGCAAACGTTGCTCGCTGTGCCGTTAGGTGATCACCGCGATGAGTTGCATACGAATTGAAATCTTCTTCTGGCAAACCCATTTTTGCCAAATACTCACCGGCGGCACTCGATGCCAAAATCGCATTCGACGGTGACAGGTGATCGGTGGTGATGTTGTCGCCTAATACCGCCAGAGGACGCATTCCTTTCATCGTGCGCTCACTTGCTAGAGCACCTTGCCAATAAGGGGGACGACGAATATAGGTACTCATTTCGCGCCAGTCATATAATGGACTTTCCGCATTATCGACATTGCGAATTTCAAACATCGGCTGATAAATTTTCTTAAATTGCTCAGGCTTTACTGCGGCCTTGACAATGGCATCGATTTCTTCATCTGATGGCCATAAGTCTTTAAGGCGAATATCATTGCCCTCGCCGTCTTGCCCTAGCACATCTTGTTCAATGTCAAAACGCACTGTACCGGCAATCGCATAAGCAACCACTAAAGGTGGCGACGCTAAAAATGCTTGTTTAGCATACGGATGAATACGACCATCGAAGTTACGATTACCCGACAATACGGCGGTTGAATACAAGTCACGCTCAATCACTTCTTGTTGAATTTGCGGATCTAGTGCCCCTGACATACCGTTACACGTCGTACAGGCATAACCTACGATACCAAAGCCAAGTTGCTCTAACTCTGACAATAAGCCGGCTTCTTCAAGATAGAGTTTGATCACCTTTGAACCGGGTGCAAATGACGTTTTAACCCACGGTTTACGCACTAAGCCTAATTCATTGGCGCGCTTTGCCAGCAAGGCGGCGGCTATAACGTTGCGCGGATTAGAGGTATTGGTACAACTGGTTATTGCGGCGATAATGCACGCGCCATCAGGCATATTACCTTGCCAGTTTTCAAGATCGGGTTGCTGCCACTGACCAGCAATTTCTCGCTCTGCCAGTGCCGAGGTTGGCAATCGACGATGCGGATTCGAAGGACCAGCCATATTGCGCACAACTGACGATAAATCAAACTCTAACACGCGCTCGTAGCTCGCCTCAGTCATGCAGTCGGCCCAAAGCCCTGTATGCTTAGCGTAGTTTTCAACAAGGGCAACTTGCTCTGGATCACGCCCCGTAAGCTTAAGATAATCTATGGTCTGCTCGTCGATATAGAACATACCTGCCGATGCGCCAAATTCTGGCGTCATGTTTGAGATTGTCGCTCTATCACCAATCGTCAACTGACGAGCGCCGTCACCGAAGAACTCTAAGTAACTTGAGACCACGCGCTCTTTGCGCAAGAATTCGGTAATGGCTAAAACGATATCGGTTGCGGTAATGCCCGGTTGACGTTTACCTATCAACTTAACACCAACGATATCGGGTAGACGCATCATTGATGGACGACCGAGCATAACCGTTTCCGCTTCAAGGCCGCCGACGCCAATCGCAATAACACCTAAAGCGTCAACATGTGGGGTATGTGAATCGGTGCCGACACAGGTATCTGGGAAAGCGACACCGTCGCGAGACTGAATAACAGGCGACATTTTTTCCAAATTAATTTGGTGCATAATGCCGTTACCGGCTGGGATCACATCGACATTTTCAAACGCGGTCTTGGTCCATTCAATAAAGTGAAACCTATCCTCATTGCGTCTGTCTTCAATCACTCGGTTCTTATCAAAAGCCTCTGGATCAAAGCCCGGAGCTTCAACGGCTAGTGAGTGATCGACAATCAGCTGGGTCGGAACTACAGGGTTAACTTTAGCAGGATCGCCGCCCTTTTCGGCGATTGCATCGCGTAAACCGGCAAGGTCCACCAAGGCAGTTTGCCCCAAAATATCATGACAGACGACTCGGGCTGGGTACCATGGAAAGTCTAGATCGCGTTTGCGTTCAATAAGTTGTAATAAACTGTCATTTAAGGTACTGGGGTCACATTTGCGCACCAACTGCTCGGCTAGAACTTTTGATGTGTACGGCAATGTGTCGTAGCTGCCTGGTTTTAACGCCTCAACCGCTTCACGGGTGTCAAAAAAATCAATATTGGCATTTGGTAGCGGTTTTCGGAATTGGTAATTCATATCAATATCCAATGAAAATTTGAACAAATTAGGGGAAACTTGCGCTTCCCCTGACTGGTGATCGCACTGATCACGGACTTATTACACCCTATTAGCGTTCAGCGATAGGCGTTACGGTGCGTGGTTCAGGACCGACGTAATCTGCGCTTGGGCGAATAATGCGGTTGTTGTCGCGTTGTTCCATCACGTGCGCTGCCCAACCGGTTAAGCGCGAACATACGAAAATCGGTGTAAATAACTTGGTGGGAATACCCATAAAGTGATAAGCCGAGGCATGGAAAAAATCGGCGTTGCAGAACAGGCGCTTGGTATCCCACATGTATTCTTCACAGGCAACTGAAATGTCGTATAGCGAGGTATCGCCAAACTCATGCGATAACTTTTCAGACCAAGCTTTGATGATCGTATTGCGCGGATCTGATGTGCGATATACCGCATGGCCAAAGCCCATGATTTTTTCTTTGCGCTCAAGCATGCCCGCCATTTTTTCTTTCGCATCGTCAGGCGAAGTGAATTTTTGGATCATATCCATAGCGGCTTCATTCGCACCACCGTGGAGTGGACCACGCAACGATCCGATAGCACCAGTGATACATGAGAACATATCTGATAACGTCGAAGCACAAACACGGGCAGTAAACGTTGAGGCATTAAATTCGTGCTCTGCGTACAAAATTAATGACACATCCATGACTCGACGGTGTAAGTCTGACGGAGTTTCACCAGTTAATAATTTAAGGAAATGACCACCAATAGAATCTTCGTCGGTTACACAATCAATTACTACACCTTGATGACTGTAGCGATACCAGTAGGTCATTATCGCAGGGAATGCCGCTAGTAAACGGTTTGCCGCGCGTTGCTGCTCAGAAAAATCATTTTCTGGTTCAATGTTACCTAAAAATGAACAACCCGTTCGCATTACATCCATTGGGTGCGCGTCACGAGGAATGCGTTGCAGTACTTCTTTTAGTGCTTGTGGTAAGTCGCGCATCTCGGCAAGTTCGGCTTTATACGCTGCAAGTTCTGCTTGGTTTGGTAATTCACCGTTAAACAGCAAATAAGCCACCTCTTCGAACGTCGCATTTTCGGCTAAATCAGATACATCATAGCCACAGTAGGTTAATCCTGTACCTGATTTACCCACTGTACACAGTTTGGTTTCACCCGCGCTTTGACCGCGCAAACCTGCGCCACCTAGTTTCTTATCAACCATATTTCTATCCTATTATTTAAATTTTTGTTGTAATAAAAGCGTCTTCGAACACATCGAACAAGCGCTAATTTATTGTTGTTATTTATTTGTTTTTGCCTTGTGCAAATAACGAATCGAGTTTCTTCTCGTAGTCGTGATAGCCGAGGTAATCGTATAAGTCCATACGCGTTTGCATGGTGTCGAGTACGGCTGTTTGATCGCCGTCGGCCAAAATGTGTTGATAGACATTTTCTGCGGCTTTATTCATCGCTCGAAATGCCGATAACGGGTATAACACCATGGCGCAGCCCCACTCACCTAACTGCTGCTTATTCCACAATTCAGTTTTACCGAACTCGGTAATATTGGCCAAAATTGGCACGTTTAAAGCCTCGGCAAACGCTCGGTAGTGCTCTTCGGTTTGCACCGCTTCAGCGAAAATTCCATCAGCGCCGGCCGCAACGTACGCTTTCGCGCGTTCGATAGCTGCTTCAAGACCTTCTTGCGCAAACGCATCAGTACGGGCCATGATGAAAAAATCAGGATCAGTACGCGCGTCAACCGCTGCTTTGATACGGTCGACCATTTCCTCTACCGATACGATTTCTTTGTTTGGACGATGACCACAGCGCTTTTGCGCCACTTGATCTTCAATATGAACCGCTGCCGCTCCGGCTTTTTCCATATCGCGAATGGTCTTAGCAATATTAAATGCCCCACCCCAGCCAGTATCAATATCGACCAACAGTGGCAAAGAGGACGCTGAGGTAATACGCTGTACGTCGGCAATCACGTCGTTTAACGAGGTCATGCCTAAATCTGGTAGGCCGTAGGAGGCGTTAGCGACACCACCGCCCGATAGGTAAATCGCTTGATGGCCAATTTGCTCTGCCATCATTGCCGCGTACGCATTAATGGTTCCGACAATCTGCAATGGCGTGTTTACAGCAAGAGCTTGGCGAAACTTTGCTCCTGGAGATAATCTTGTTGTCATACTAGGTTTCCTTTTGTAATTTTTTTTCGATGTTTTTGCGTGATGCGGCAATGTGACGCCGCATAAGCAGTTCAGCTAACTCGCCATCTCGATCGGCGATTGCCGTTAAAATATGATGATGTTCATCAAAGGCGCGCGTTGCTCGCGGGCTATTCATACCAAACTGGAAGCGATACATACGTACCAAGTGATACAATTCACTGCACAAAATGGTGATCAGCTGCTGGTTGTGGCTACCGAGAATTACCCGATAGTGAAAATCCAGGTCGCCTTCTTCCTGATAGTAGGCAACGCCTTGTTTGAGTTGCTTAGTATCGGCGTGTAACGATAAAACCTTCTGTAAATCAGCAATTTCCGAATCACTCATATTCTGTGCTGCTAGACGACAAGCCATGCCTTCAAGAGCCTCTCTTACTTGATATATTTCAAGTAAGCCGGCAACAGTACACTCCACCACACGACAACCAACATTGGCTTTTCGTTCAATCAAGTGACAGCGCTCTAGTCGATTAAGCGCCTCCCTTAAAGTGGAACGACTGATGTGGTATTTTTTTGACAATTCGGGCTCAGATATTTTGCTTCCAGGCGCAATGCGCCCTTCAACGATATCCGCTTGCAGAGCTTGAAATATCTTATCGGACGTAGTTACAGCGGTGTATTGTGCAGGATTCGTAATAGTCATCATATTGTCGACAATTTTTAAGTTATTGAAGATACTACGCCATTTATCCTCGTTGTCAAGGTTATAAAGGCTCATTTTGTCGACAATATTTATTCAATACAGGCTGAAATAGCGACAAATCGCTTATGAAAATGTGATTTTGTATGACATACAGGTGTTTGAATTGTATTGGTAGACTTGATTTGTTGACAACAATCACATAACAGGAGAATCTCTTTCAATATCACCTAGTTTGGATTTTAACTACTTGTTCGTTAATTACATAATAAATATGACAGGCACTGGCGTCCATTTTCAATGATTCGAGCCATTCACTGTTAAGACGGCTAGTTTTAGCCACCGGATGTATCAAAACGGTTAAAACCTTGAGTAATTGTCTAACAATATTGCACGCAGAATGGTTTTACAATTAACCAAAAAACCAATAACAAACCGCGATCGCAGCGCTGATACCGGCCACATCAGCGATCAGCCCACAGGCAATAGCATGACGGGTATAACGAATACCGACACTGCCAAAATACACCGCTAACACGTAAAATGTGGTTTCAGTAGAGCCCTGCATTATCGATGCCAAACGACCGGCAAATGAATCTGCACCGTGATGATTCATCGTTTCAATCATCATCGCCCGCGCCCCTGAGCCACTTAATGGTTTTATCAATGCGGTGGGCAAAGCATCAACGAATCGGGTATCTGCACCGAGCAACTCAATTGCGCGACGAATACTTGCGACTAAAACATCAAGTGCGCCGCTCGCGCGCACCAAACCGATAGCACACAGCATCGCCAACAAATACGGCAAGATGCGAATACACACGGCTAAACCTTGTTTAGCCCCTTTGATAAATTCATCGTACACATTAACCTGTTTGCTGTGGGCGTATAGCAAAAAAAACAGTAATACTGATAGAATCAGCAAGTTACCCATTAAAGACGACTGTTGACTGAGTTGCTCTGCCGACAAACTGATCATATAAGCGACAAGAGCGCCAAACAATGCAAAAGCACCGCCTAAATACGCCATGATCACCCCTTGCCAAAGGCGGATTTTTTGCACCCAAGCAACGGCTATTAGACCCGCCATGGTCGATGCAAACGTGGCCAGTAATATCGGCAAGAATACATCGGTTGGCTCAACAGCTCCTTGTTGCGCACGATAGACAAACACCGTGATCGGAAATAGCGTGACTGAAGACGTGTTGAGCACCAAAAATAATATTTGCGCGTTCGATGCGGTATCTTTTTTTGGGTTAATAGATTGCAAATCTTGCATAGCTTTTAACCCCAGTGGCGTAGCTGCGTTATCGAGCCCTAAGAAGTTGGCTGATAAATTCATGGTTATCGAGCCAAATGCTCGATGATCTTTCGGCACATCCGGCATCAATCGACTAAATAAAGGCGAAATAGCATGCGCTAATTTAGCGACTAATCCACTTTTTTCAGCAATTTGCATCATACCGAGCCAAAAGCTCAAAATACCGATCAAGCCAATGGCAATGTCCACCGTCAGTGACGACATATCAACCAAGCTTTGCAATAGTTGTTGGAATATACTGGGGTTGTCGATAACCAACCATTGATAGAGTGCGCTAATAAATGCGATGACGAAAAAAGACAGCCAAATTAGATTTAACATAGCAAGACATTATTATTTTTTTGCTCACCTTAGCACAATGTCATGAAAAAGATAATGCCAATAAATCTATGTTAACGCCGGATCACAGCACAAGGTAGCAACGCTGTAAAACTGCTAGCCCAAGCCAATAGCTGTGCATAAGCTGTTAGTCACATGTGATAATGATGTAAACAAGGTGAATATAAAACATTAACAAAACACAGAGATTAGAATATAAGCTACTGTTTTATATAGTATTTAAATAGATAAAAAATATTGGACTTTTACATTTAGTGTACTAAACTTAAAAGTCCAGACAGATTTTAAATATGATGTCACCTGTGTCACGGTAACCCAGAATATCGGTTACAAAGAGTAACGGTTACAAAGAATAACGGTTACAAAGAATATCGGTTACAAAGTGATCGCATAACTGCGACGGTTCGTAAAAAGAATTATACACGCAAGTAGTGAGTAACTGGTGTGACAAACACAGATGAAGACGACATCATATGAACTGAATAAGTATCGGTTTATTAGCGCAGGCTCAACCTATGAGCCATTCCCCTGAGCCCGAAGCTCCTCATTGCTTCGGGCCTTTTTTTTGTCTCCTTGCCCCATACAGTCATTAATTCGCAGCTGAGTCTGAATTTAAACCGCACCGCTGACATTGGACATGACATAACCGACAGCGTTGACACCCGTTACGACAGCAAACCTGTAGCCTTATTTGCCAAACAATCGACGATAATTGTCACTGCTAAGTTTGGCAATCTGCTCTAGGTCTTGACCGCGCACATCGGCCAACATATTGGCAACTTCGACCACGTATGCTGGTTGATTTTGTTTTCCGCGATGTGGCACCGGTGCTAAATAAGGCGAATCGGTTTCGATCAAAAAGCGATCGTCGGGGACTTTGCTGGCGACATGACGCAAAGCTGCAGCATTTTTAAAGGTCACGATACCGGAAAAAGAAATATAAAAACCCATAGCGATTGCCTGCTCGGCCATTTCCCAAGATTCGGTAAAACAATGCAAAACACCACCAACCTCGTGTGCCTTGTGTTCGCGCATAATGGTCAAGGTGTCGTCCTGGGCATCTCGCGTGTGGATGATCAACGGCTTGTTTAGTCGTCGAGCAACTCGGATGTGTTTGATAAACGCATCGCGTTGTATGTCTTTGGTTTCTGGCGCGTAGAAATAATCCAAGCCAGTCTCACCGACGGCGATAACTCGATCATTGCTGGCAAGTTCAAACAACCTCTGTTCATCAACGGCGTCTTGTTGATTTAATGGGTGAACACCGCAAGATATGTCGACATTGGCATAAGGTTGGGTTTTATCTGCCATCATTTGAAAATCATCTAATGTCACAGATACACACAACATTTGCTGAACACCAGCCTGCCCTGCTGCATTGACGACGTTATCAAGGCTACCGTCAAAATCGCTAAGATCGAGTCGATCGAGGTGACAATGAGAATCTATATACACGTTTACTCCGCTTTACCACTAAAAAAGGAGTTCTCAGAACTCCTTTTGTAATTACATTTCACCTCATTATACGGATATAAACCGCTACATGGTATAGGTTGGGTCTTTAGAATTTAACATACGCCCCAATTTTGACTCAATTTGGTTACGCACGTTGTGCTCGTCATTAACAAACGCCACACCAACACCGGGATCCGTTCCATTTTGGGCACCATATGGGTTTACCCAACACACGCTGGCTTCTAACGCAACCGGTTCAAGCTCACCAGGTAAGGTAATGCTCAACTGTACTGGCGCGTCCAAGTCCAGTTGTTCTGCCGTTTTGATAAACAAACCGCCTTGCTTAACAAATGGCATGTAGGCCATATACAGCTCGCGTTCGCTCTTGTAATTCAATACAAATTTATTCATTTGTCATATCCCTTGTTATGATCTTCACGGCTACAACACGGCTATGATGCGGTCCGTAATTGTTCGGCTAAATCAACCGTAAGCTCTTCTAATATAAATACTTTATTAGCCTGAGTTAATGTCTTTAACTTGCGGTTCGCTTGCATAACCAGCTGCAAACACCGGTAACTTCGCTGACCGTCTAAGTACTGCGTACAGGCGCCCAATGGACTGTTATCCAATGCCTCAGACCAACCACTGTAGTAGCGGTATAGACTTTCAAATGCGGATAACAACCAACGCATGCCATGCTCACTGGCAAGCATCTGCTCTACCAATTCGTCGCCGTTATCAGCGTTTTCGATAAACTGAATTAAAGATTGCCATAATCCACATTTTTGTGCAAATGTTGCGTCATCGGTTAATTCACTTATCTCGGCTACGGTACTAAAGGCATGCACCGCTTGCTTGTTGGTGGCTATTGCTGCCAAGTCAGCCCCTCGTGGTGGCTTTATGGCAACTTTTGCGCATCGCGAGGTAATGGTTGCCAATAATTGCTCGGTGTCGTTGCACACCAACAGCAAGTAACTGTTATTGGTCGGCTCTTCGAGTGTTTTTAACAGCGCATTGGAAGCTGCTTCTGTCATATGTTCCGCGCGGTTAATGACCACCACTTTATTACCACCGAGTTGCGCCGTTTTTTCCAAAAACTGACACCCTTGACGCACAGCGTCAACACCGACGACTTTATCGTCGTTATCGATAATGACAATATCGGGGTGAGATTGAGCGGCAAGTAAACGACATGACTTACATTGTCCACACGCACTGCCATTGACAGCTGGCGAGTCGCACAATAACTGATGCGCTAACCACTGAGCCAACGGCCATTGCCCTGCCCCATAGCTACCGTAAAACAATAACGCATGCGCCAACAAGCCGCGCTGACGTTTGTCAAGTAATGCCTGTTTGCTGCTGTGCAACCAAACAAAGTCGTCACTTTGTGTTGTCATTACAATGAACCTAATGTTGGCAAATGGGTCGCTAACGCTTGACGAATATCCGCGTGAACTTGTGTCATTGTTTGACTCGCATCAATGTGAACTATGTGCTCATCACGCTTTGCTAACTCAACGTACTTATCGCGTACGCGATGAAAAAAGTCGATTTTTTCCTGTTCAATGCGATCTAAGGCGCCGCGTGCGGCCGCTCGCTGTAAGCCGATCTCAGGGTCAATATCTAGGTATAGCGTGAGATCCGGCTTAAAATCCCCCATAGTAATTTTTGCAATAGTATCAATGAGCTGATCGTCGAACTGACGACCGCCACCTTGATACGCACGAGAAGACAAGTCGTGTCGATCGCCTATCACCCAAATACCTTGGTCAAGCGCGGGCAAAATTTTATTCGCTAACAGTTGCGAGCGACTGGCGTACATCAAAAACAGCTCGCATTCTTTAGTCAATTTCTCGTCACTGGGTTGCTTAACGAGATCGCGTAATTTTTCTGCTAAATCGGTACCACCAGGCTCTCGGGTTTTGATATAGTCGATTTGCTTGGCGCGCAACGCCTCTTCAACAACGGCAATCGCAGACGATTTACCGGCGCCTTCAATACCTTCGACAACAATAAACTTACCTTGCCTCATGCTTATTTTTTCCCTCTAATGTATTTGTCGACTGCTCGGTTGTGCTCTTGCAGCGTTTTTGAAAAGTAGTGTTCGCCGTTGCCTTTACTGACAAAGTACAAGTAATCACTTTGTGCGGGTTTAACACTCGCTTGTATCGCTGACTCCCCCGGCATGGCGATGGGTGTTGGGGGCAAGCCGTCTATGCGATAAGTGTTATACGCCGTTTTTTCTCGCAAGTTTGCATAGGTGATATCACCGGTGTAGCGATCTCCTAAGCCATAAATGATGGTCGGGTCGGTTTGCAAGCGCATGCCCTTTTTTAAGCGCGATACGAAAACAGACGCAATTAATGGCTGCTCACTCACTTTAGCGGTTTCTTTTTCGATCAGCGACGCCATGATTAAAGCCTCATAAGCCGTTTTATACGGCAAGCCATCAACGCGCTGTTGCCAACTGGCATTGAGCACATTGAGCATTCTGGTATGTGCTTGGCGCAGAATATCGATATCTTTGGTGGCGGCCGTGTATTGATAGGTATCGGGAAAAAACAGGCCTTCGGGGTGGTCGAACTCAGAGCTCAATAGCTGTAAAATTTGCTTGTGGCTCATGCTCCCTATAGATTGGGTAATGTGTTCACTGGCTTGCAATTGTTGTAGCCATTGACCAAAGGTAGAACCTTCAACAAAGGTAATTTTAAATTGCGCTTCCCGCCCATCTCTCATCATTGCCAACAGATGCACCATATTGTCATTGCGACTTAGCTGATAGGTACCCGATTTAATACGCGTGCGATCGGCAAACACTTTGGCATAAATTCGAAAAGGCAAGGTTGAGTTAATCCAACCTCGTTGCTGCATATCGTTGATCACAGCGTGATAGGTTTGTCCTCTGTCAACGGTGTACAGTGAGCTCTGGGTCAATTGCAAAGGAGCCTGCAACGCGGAGCTGACGTAGTGAAACACGCCGCCTGATGCGACAACAAGGAGTGCTAAGGCACTAAAAAATAACCGTAACCGCATGATTTATTCCATCAACCATTGATTTAACTGTGAAACCAGTGCTTGCTCTGGTCCCAGTTTTTTACCATTTAACTCAATAACAGGGGCGACGCCAAGCACACTATTGCATATAAACATCGCATCGATGGCGCTGAGGTGTTGCGCTTCGACCGTCACCTGTTGTGCGTTAAGATGTCTGAGTAAACGCTGCCTGATCAAGCCCTCTACCCCTGCGTGAACGATTTTTGGTGTATACCAAATACCGTTTTCTCGCCAAAACACATTGGCACTTGAACACTCGATAACAACGCCGTTTATATCCGTAACTAATAACTCGTCAACCGCACGCTGCTCAAGTTCCTGTCGAATCAACACCTGTTCCAGTCGATTTAAATGCTTAATTTTGGCAAGTAACGGATTGATGCCAAGCTGGGTTTTGGCGGTTGCCATACGAATACCCTCGGTGCGCCAGTGGCCGTAGTGTTGAGGATAGTTTGAGGTTTGTACGATAACAGTCGGCCTAGCACTGGTATCGCGGGCATAACCGCGCTTCGACGTACCCGCACTGATAATAACTTTTAGTACCCCGTATTCTTGGTGCTCGGCCGCGAGGGCTATTTCCTCAGCAACCGCGCGCCAATCGATATCACCCAATTGCAACTGCTGCACGCTGCGCTGTAACCGTTCAAGGTGTGCATCGTGCATTAGTAGACGACTGTTGTAGATCAAGCCGGTGGTAAACACCCCATCGCCAAACGATACAGCGCGATCAAATACGCTAACTAACGCCGTTTGCTGAAAATTAACGGAGACAAAGTTCATAATACCGATTTAATGAATAAGTTATTGTTATAAAAAAATGCCCAACAACTATAACAAAGTCATTGAGCATTGCACAGAATAAAGCGCCATCAAATCACGGCGTCAATCACGTTCTAGATTTTTTTGAACAATAACGAACCGTTTGTACCACCGAAGCCAAATGAATTACACAAAGCGTAATCAAGACTGGCTTGGCGCGCGGTGTGTGCTACATAATCTAGGTCACAGCCTTGATCGGGGTTGTCTAAGTTAATCGTCGGCGGAACTTCTTGCTTGTGCAGGGCGAGAATAGTGAAAATAGCCTCTGCCGAACCCGCGGCGCCTAACATGTGACCGGTCATCGATTTGGTCGACCCCATCATTAACTTGTACGCATGATCGCCAAACACCGATTTAACGCCGTTGGTTTCAGCGATATCACCCGCAGGCGTCGATGTGCCGTGCGCATTGATATAACCGACTTTGTCCGCCGCAACCTTAGCGTCTTTCAATGCATTGCCCATAGCGGCAGCACCACCACTGCCATCGGCAGGAGGTGAAGTGATGTGATGTGCATCACCGCTCATACCAAAACCAACAAGTTCGGCATAGATATTCGCGCCACGCGCCTTTGCGTGCTCGTATTCTTCGAGCATTACAACGCCCGCGCCATCACTTAACACAAAGCCATCGCGCTCTTTGTCCCAAGGACGAGACGCTTGCTCAGGTGCGTCATTGCGAGTAGATAACGCACGTGCAGCCATAAAGCCACCGATGCCCAGCTCCGTTGATGCTTTTTCGGCACCACCAGCCAACATCGCATCCGCATCGCCGTAAGCAATCATGCGCGCCGCATGGCCAATATTGTGCACACCGGTTGTACACGCCGTTACGATCGCTATATTTGGCCCTTTGAGACCGTGCATAATAGACAGGTGACCGGAGATCATATTGAGGATAGTAGACGGACAGAAAAACGGTGACAGTTTTTTGACACCGCTTTGCAGTGCTTTTTTGTGCCCTTCTTCAATTAATGTTAATCCGCCTATCCCTGAGCCAACGGCAACGCCAATACGGCCCGCGTTTTGCTCGGTAACTTCTAACCCCGAATCCGCTAGGGCTTGATTACCAGCTGCAATGCCATATTGAATAAACAAGTCCATTTTGCGACTTTCTTTCTTTAAGATCGAATGCTCTTCGCAATTAAAGCCCTTTACTAAGCCGGCAAATTTTGTGCTGTAATCACTGGTATCTAAGTGATCGATTAAGCCAATACCGCTCTTACCAGCCATCAAGGCTTGCCAAGTCGATTGAGTATCATTTGCCAATGGGCTTAACATACCCAATCCAGTTACAACGACACGACGCATAGCTTACATTATCTCCCTATCAAACTCTTTGAACTCTAGAAACAAAAAAGGCGGTAACAAAACCGCCTTCTTCGTTTGACTCGTTATTAGCTGTTCGCTGTAACGTAGTCGATAGCTGATTGAACAGTTGTAATTTTTTCAGCTTCTTCATCAGGGATTTCAGTATCGAATTCCTCTTCAAGAGCCATTACTAGTTCAACTGTATCAAGAGAATCAGCACCTAAATCATCTACGAAAGAAGCTTCGTTCTTACATTCTTCTTCTTTAACACCTAGTTGTTCTACGATGATTTTTTTTACGCGTTCTTCAATAGTACTCATTTTTTTTCCTTTACTAAAATTAGCTTTCTATTTTATTTAGTTGCGAGTAGTTTATTTGGCATCAGCGTTGTTTGCAAGCATAAAAACACTTTTTCCCGCTGGTCAAACCTCATGATTCACTCAACATATATGACCTAAAATCGTCGATTATGCAACTATTTGTGCGAAATGTGCATTTTTAGGTCAAATGACAATACGGTCGGCTAAACCATGTACATTCCGCCATTAACGTGAATGGTTTCACCGTTAATGTAACCGGCAGCATCTGATGCTAAAAATGCAACAGTCGCTGCAATTTCTTCTGGTTGACCTAAGCGATTTGCCGGTACTTGCGACGATATAGCTTGACGTTGTTCATCGTTAAGCGCTTTAGTCATATCAGTATCGATAAAGCCCGGTGCGATGGCGTTCACAGTGATACCGCGAGATGCCACTTCTTTGGCCAATGACTTAGTAAAGCCCAATAAGCCGGCTTTAGCTGTCGCATAATTCACCTGACCAGCATTACCCATAGAACCAACCACGGAACCAATATTGATAATGCGACCCGAACGCGCCTTCATCATTGGGCGCATCACACTCTTGGTAATTTTAAACAGTGAATTTAAGTTGGTCGAAATGATGTCATCCCACTCACTGTCTTTCATGCGCATCATTAAGTTGTCGCGAGTGATACCAGCGTTGTTGACCAGAATATCAATGTTACCAAAGTCTGTTTT
This sequence comes from Thalassotalea ponticola, assembly GCF_041379045.1. NCBI lineage: Bacteria > Pseudomonadati > Pseudomonadota > Gammaproteobacteria > Alteromonadales > Colwelliaceae > Thalassotalea > Thalassotalea ponticola. The sequence goes on along the minus strand of NZ_CP166871.1, from coordinate 1,503,265 downwards.
AACCGCGTCAAATAAAGCGTTGATTGACTCATCGCTGGTGACGTTTAACACGTAACCTTTGCCGTTGTCAGCCAAGTAATCTGAAATCGCTTCTGCGCCACTTTCTGACGTTGCCGTACCGATTACTTTTGCACCTTGTGCCACTAATTGTTCGGCAATGGCTTTACCAATACCGCGGCTTGCGCCCGTCACTAGGGCAACCTTGCCCTGTAAAGAAAATAAAGACATGATTAACCTTCCAATGTCGATGTTAGAGTTTCTGCGCTGTTAACTGAGGCACAGTTAAGTTGTTTGTTAATGCGTTTCACCAAGCCTGACAATACTTTGCCTGGGCCCATTTCAATCACGGTTTCAATACCCATGTCGGCCATTTTCTCTATCGTTTCGGTCCAACGCACAGGGCTGTACAACTGACGAATAAGCGCATCTTTAATGCTGTCGGCATCGGTCAATGTAGCGACATCGACGTTATTGATCACATCAACGGTTGGCGAGTTAAACGTCACATTAGCAAATTCACTTGCCAATTGCTCCGCCGCCGGCTTCATTAGTGCACAGTGTGACGGCACACTTACCGGTAACGGCAATGCGCGTTTAGCACCGGCGTCTTTGCACAAGGCGCCCGCTCGCTCAACCGCCTCTTTGTTACCGGCAATCACCACTTGACCTGGTGAATTAAAGTTTACTGCCGATACAACTTGTTGCTCAGCCGCTTGTGCGCAAGCATCTATGATACTTTGATCGTCAAGACCGATGATCGCATACATAGCACCTGTACCTGCTGGCACAGCTTGTTGCATGAACTGGCCGCGTTTTTCAACCAAACGCACAGCTTGTTCTAAGCTCAATACACCAGCACAGACAAGTGCCGAATACTCACCTAATGAATGCCCTGCCAAAACGGCTGGTTCATCACCGTTAGCCGCTTGCCATGCGCGATAAATCGCAACACTTGCACACAGTAGTGCCGGTTGGGTGTAATCGGTTTGATTTAACTTACCTTCACTGTCGTTTTGGATCAGATCCCACAGATCGTACCCCAATGCCGCTGACGCTTGTTCAAATGTTTGTTTTACTTCGGCGTTGTCAGCTAAGTCTGCCAACATGCCTACCGCTTGTGATCCCTGACCTGGAAACACAAACGCCAATTTATTATTGATCATATTCCTGCCTTGAAATTAAAAACGAATTAACGCACTACCCCAGGTAAACCCACTACCAAAGGCCTCCATTAATACGGTCTGACCGCGTTGAATACGACCATCGCGCACCGCTTCGTCTAATGCCGTTGGAATGGTTGCCGCCGACGTGTTGCCATATTTATCGAGTGTTACCACGACTTGTGACATGGGTAAGCTTAACTTTTTCGCCGCTGCTGAGATAATGCGCAGGTTTGCTTGATGTGGTACTAGCCAGTCGATATCTGACTTGTCCATGTTATTGTGTTCAAGCGTTTCGGTGACAATTTCACTGAGTCGAGTTACCGCAAACTTAAAGACTTCATTGCCTTTCATGTACAGATACGCTTTTTCTTCTGTCAGTGGGTCACCGCGTTTTGGTGAATTTGCACCAAGTAACGCCCCGTAATTGCCATCCGAATGTAAGTGAGTGGAGACAATGCCTGGTTCGTCGCTTGCTTCAAGTACAACCGCACCAGCGGCGTCACCAAATAAAATAATGGTCGCGCGATCGTCAGGGTCACACATGTGTGACAGAGCATCGGCGCCAATCACCAAAATGCGCTTGGCCATACCAGATCGAATGTACTGATCGGCTACGCTCAAACTAAAAATAAAGCCCGAACACGCAGCAGCGACGTCAAACGCTGGTATGTTAGGTACGTCTAGGTACTTTTGCACGAAACATGCCGCGCTTGGTAAATCAACGTGATTTGAGGTTGTGCCCATCACAATCATGTCGATGTCTTGTTTATCGAGACCAGCCATTTGCAATGCTTTTTCAGCGGCTTTAGCCCCCATATACGCGACATTTTCATGTTCAGCGGCAATGCGTCGCTCTTTGATTCCAGTACGTTCAGTAATCCACTGATCCGTAGTATCAACCATCTTTTCTAAATCAGCATTGGTTCTTACTTGCTCCGGAAAGTAACTACCGGTTCCAGCAATTCGTGAATACATAGTTATTTTTGACCTTTTACTAACGTCTGTTCCAGTTTGTCATTAATTTTTTGTGGAACTTGTCTTTCAACTTCTCTTACCGCTTCTTTAATTGCATTGTAAAAAGCTGAACTGGTTGCGTTTCCGTGACTTTTAATCACGATACCGCGTAATCCTATCAAACTTGCACCGTTATACTGGTCGGGGTTCAGGCGTTTTACGATATTTTTTAACGTCGGATTGAGTAAAAACCCCAAAAAACGGGTAAATTTGTGCTCGTTAATGATTTTTACCACTTTCGCCATCACTAATTTTGCCACGCCCTCGCACGTTTTCAACGCCACATTACCGACAAAACCATCACAGACGATAACATCCGCCTTACCGGAAAAAATGTCATTGCCCTCAATGAAGCCGACGTAATTAATATTATCCGCTTGTTCGAGCAGCGTAGCCGCTTGTCTAATGTGATCACTGCCTTTGATATCTTCTTCACCAATGTTCAACAACGCAACTTTAGGCTGTTCAATTTGATCGACCTGCTCGGCGATAACCGCCCCCATTACAGCAAACTGAAACAAAGTAGTCGAATCGACAAACACATTGGCGCCTAAGTCCAACATAACAGCGTGACGGGATGAGTTGGTAATTGGTAAGTGGGACACTAATGCCGGGCGCTCTATACCGGGTAATTTTTTTAGCACGTAATGAGCAATGGCGAGCAAAGCACCCGTGTTGCCAGCGCTAACACACGCATCGGCTTCACCTTGTTGAACCAGATCGATGGCTTTTCGCATCGACGAGTCTTTTTTACTGCGCAAAGCGACACTGGGTTTTTCGTTCATCTCGATTTGTTCACTGGTGTGAACGATGCGAATACGAGTATGAGAGAGAATTCGATGGTGTTTTAAATGGGCTTGAATCGCGGTTTGGTCACCGCAAAGGATGAGCTTAAGAGATGGCATCGAGTCGAGTGCCATTTTTACAGCGGGGATCGTTATAAGGGGGCCATTATCGCCCCCCATAACATCTAACGCGACGGTTAGATTATCCAAAGTTATCTCGCTTATTTAGCGATAACTTTTTCACCTTTGTAAAAGCCATCGGCTGTTACGTGGTGACGACGGTGAGTTTCGCCAGATACGCTATCTACTGATAAGTTTTCTGCAGTTAACGCATCGTGTGAACGGCGCATGCCACGTCTTGAACGAGATTTTTTACTCTTTTGTACGGCCATTTTACCTTACTCCTAAAAATTCAATAAAGCTACTTGAGGTTCTTTAAAACATCAAATGGATTCGGTTTCTCAAGCGTATCCGGTAACTTCCCCCAGGTTGAATCGGCTTGTTGGCCGCAATCCTCAAGGTTGTGTTTCGGAATTAATGGAATCGAAACAAGTAGTTCATCTTCCACTAAGTCGCGTAAATTGACTTCACCATTTTCATCTAAAACGACAGCGTCATAATGTTCAGGCAGTTCATCTGCCTTCTCTTCATTTTTCACAGGAGAAAAAGCAAATGATACTTTTAGCTCATGTTCAAATGGTTCGTTACAACGCTGACATGTTAAATAAACTCGGGTTGATGCTTCTCCGCTGAGAACAATCAAACCTTGCTCATCAACATCAAAATTTATTACAACATCCACGTGCTCAGCTAACTTTTCAGCTTCACCAAGCAATCTTTCTAGCCGGCTTATTTCAAAATAACCCTCAACGACGAGGCGACGTTGCGCACTCTTGTATGGATCAATTGTTACCGGAAGTTTGAGATTATTCATAAGGCGCGCATATTAATCGGTGTATAGCCCTGTGTCAAAAGAAAATTTACTTAACTCGGCTCATTTGTGCAAATTATGACAAATTTTAACACAACTGCGCTAATTATAAACAGCTTTGACTATTTACAAATAATTAACGCTAATCGCACTTTAGACACTAATATATGTACTACAGAGCCGCGTGCAATTTACCGCAACTATTATATAGCGCCTTAATCGACGTTATTATCACCCTAAGCCAACCAATGGGCAATGGTTTTTTATCAGCGTGGTACAAATTTGTTGGCAAGCCTGTATGCAACACAGTCGCACTGCTTGTATCAGTGTTATGAATCGATGACCAGCGACTCTTATATTGTCTGTGTAACCAACGTTAGGCTACAATGCCTGCACTATTCATCTATTGTTATTGTTTTGTTATGACACAACTTATATTGGGCTCTACCTCGCCATTTAGAAAGGCGTTATTAGAAAAATTAGGTGTTGCGTTTGACTGCGCTAAACCAAACGTCGATGAAACTCCTCTCGAAGGTGAGACGCCAGAGCAGCTTGTCTCACGACTAGCCCAGTTAAAGGCCAAAGCAGTCGCCAAAGATTACTCGCACGCGTTAATCATTGGTTCAGATCAAGTGGCCGTATCTGACGGTAACATATTAGGCAAACCGCATACTCACGACAATGCCGTTAAACAACTGCAGTCATTTAGCGGTAAAACTGTTACCTTTTTAACTGGACTTTGCTTGTATAACTCTCAAACGGGTAACAGCCAAACGATTGTCGAACCATTTAACGTCTCTTTTCGTCACTTGAGTCTTGAAGAAATAGATAACTATTTGCGCGCCGAACAACCGTATAATTGCGCCGGAAGTTTTAAAAGTGAAGCATTGGGTATTTGCTTATTTGAATCGTTACAAGGCGATGACCCGAACAGTCTTATCGGCTTGCCTTTGATCAAGTTGCATCAATTGCTAAAAAATGAGGGGTTTGATGTGTTGAGCTTACAGAAACGTTAAACTCATCAGTAGGCGCCTGTTACAGCGAGTTTGTTAACTGTACAGGCGCAGTGCCAACAAAGGTAACATCATTAGGTGCAAAGCTCGCCGGGAAACAAGCTTTGCACCACCGTGTTATTGACTCGTTTGATTCGTTAATGGCAGCACGTACAAAGCCTGCCAACCTGCCCTGCTCACCAATTGATTGTCAGCAGTTACAATCCACTGTGGCGCAAACAGACTGGGAAGTTCGTGTTGTTTGACAAAGCTTTGCGCATCGTATACTGCGTAATTGGTGACTACTACTTGCAAGCGCTCATCGACAAAGACAATGACTTCATCGCTGTTAGCACTGTTGCTAAAGTCGTGTATCACCTGCTCTGTCGCCATATCATAGACAACACTGTGCCAATATAAATGGCCTAACCGCTCGTTAATAAACAGATCGTCTTCACGCCATTGATTGGTGACCGTTGCGGGTAAAGGCTCAATACTGCTGCCTTCGCCAGTTGCGCGCACCGCTAACACCTCGCGAGTACTCATTGATGCGTAGGTGTATACAAAGAGAACATTCGGGGTGTTGCGGTCGACTACATAGGACAACACGCGGTAATCGTTCAATATATTGTCAATGACCATTGTGCCACTGTGTTGGTTGTCAACGACATTGAATATACCGTAATGAAGGTCTGGGTGTGTTACCTCGCGATCGGCTATTAACACTATGCTGTCAGCTTGGCAGCGAACGGTTTCATATTGGGCGCCTAAATTGTGAATCGCCAACAGTTTCAAGCTGGTTAAGTCATATTCAAGCAACTGGTTCTTATCGTTGTTTTGCCCTAAAATATAGACCGAGTTGCGCTCTGCAAAAGGACAGTACTGCAGGTCGTTGATAGGGATTTTGCTCGTCCGCTGAATTTCTAAACTATTGGGTTCAAGCAAACTCAGCTGTGCCGAGTTTGTATATCGCTGATACAAGCGGGTAACCGTGCCATCACGGTAGGCGACAAGTTCGTCGATTTTATGATCGTAATGGGTCACCTCTCCGGCAATACCGATAACAGAATAGCGAGTGTCCGGTACGCCTGGCTCATTAGGATAGTCAAAACTCCATTGATAAAGCCCTGGGGAAACATTGAACAAGGGCGTTAATTGCAACTGATTTTTATCTTTTACAACAATAAAGTCTTGTAATTGATATCGACTAATAGAGCCTTGCTGCTCGACTCCGTGGTTAAATGTCCAAGTGATGGTTTTCCCCTCAGCCAATTGCGCGCTGATGTCACCGAGATCACTGACAGCGTCTCGATGAGTATCGTCACTGGTGTCTTTGACCATACGGGCATTACTGCTGGCGACAAACAACTGGTAACTGAGCAAGTCATCGATATCGGCCGATGCGACTGGCGCATTGTCGAGTAAAATTTCTGCGACCGCAGGGTATACTCGAGTGGTTAGCGTCTGGCCACTTTCACTATTAAGTGTGACATTACCCGTCATTTGCGCATCAGTTGAATACCGATACGTAGTGCTCATATCGAGCAGTGTTGTTATCGACGCCGTCAAGGTACCACTGACATCAGCAAACGCATCGTAATACGAACCGCTCATTTGAGTTTTTGTTTTTGGGGTGCCATCACTGGCAGTAGTAGGTCCTTGCTCAACAACCGCATTAGTCAAAGTGAAGGTGATATTATTGGCAATATTGGCATCGATGTAGGCAACGTCTATCCGGCGCACCTTAGTGTCTATTTGCTCAGGTCTGTCGAGTAGCCATGTTTGATCCACCCAACTCGAGAACTCGAAGCTAACGAAGGCTTGACGTAAGCCGTTGTACTCACGAAAGCTAAAGTTGTCCGCTGTCGCGTTTATACGCACTTGGTCAATATCACTAGTGCTTAGCATAGCGGCCTTTTGCTCATTGACCTTGGCAGTTAACGCCGGATTGACCTCAGCTATTTCATAACTCAACTGTACTTGACCGTCAAACACCACCGAATAGGGCTCATCACCGCGATAAGCGCATTGCTCAAAGTCTAAAACAGCGCTGCCAGAGTCCGCTTGTTTACTGCTGAACTGCCAACTGACCTTACCGCCGTAGGCGCAATCGCGTTGCCTGATAGTGTCGTATTGGTTGACTATCCAGTAAAGCTCGGATTCAAGTAGCGAGGACAAATCAAGCGGAGCCTCAACCGCTGACACTGTACCTAGGGTAACATTATCAAAATTGGCTTCTGTTATATCAACTTGCGCTGGTGGCTTTTTGTCCGGCTTTGACGCGGTATCACCACCATCGCCTCCCGAACATGCTGTTAAGGCGACAAAACACGTGCCGAGAATAAACTTTTGCATTATGACGACCTTTCTCCTTTATCGTATTCGCGTCCCTGCCCCTCACTGTGGGCGTCATGGCGCTTGGTTATTTTTATGATCAGACGAGGGCGTGTTGAACTTTGCTGTTCATTTATGCAGCGAGTTGTTTGGGATTTTTACAAGGCAACGGCTATAAAGTTTAGTCATCTAAACTAATAGGCGTTAACAACGTAGAAATTTCAAACAAACGCTGCCCAAAGGGGTCTGCCTAAATTCTCCCTGTTCTGTAATATCTGACATTTACATAGATGACTATGCTGCATGACAGCTATTTTGTTCAGAGATCATTTAGGTTGAAGCAAAATTTGTACCTCAAAGATCAACACGTCCTCGAGTCACTTTTTGGCGATACAGCAAAGACTGTTAGCGATTTCTCCAAAATGTGACAACAAATCGCGACGAAACTTCAGCGAAATTTTCATCGCCAAAAAAGGGTATCATTACCACCGAGTCTTGTACACAATTCATACAACACGGATCAGGAGGGAAGTGTAAGTAAAATTGTCAGCCTCATTAATGTCGTGTTCTGAGCTTAACGAGACTGCTTTAACACCGCCAATGAGTACGGCAATTCATCGAACTTAACGCACCTACTTGGGGTGTCGCACATTGGGGTGGCGCGCAAGTTATTACCGTTAACGCGCGTGTCATATGAACGACACTGCCGACAAATTAATACGTTTTCAACGTTTGTTTGGTCAAGATCGCCGTTAACTGTTCATCGTAAGGAGCTTCAAAACGCACGCGTTCGCCTGTTTTAGGGTGTTCGAACTCTATACTAAAGGCATGCAAAAACAGGCGTTTTAGGCCCTGTTTATTCATTGCTAGGCTAAAATCTTCAGCGCCGTATTTGGCATCACAGGCAATGGGATGACCTGAGCACTGACAGTGAACACGAATCTGATGGGTTCTGCCGGTCACAGGAAAAGCGCGCACCAAACTGGCGCCTTCATAGTGTTTCAATACTTTGTAACGCGTCTCTGACTCTTTGCCTTGTATGTTATCGACCACAACAACGCGTTCGCCAGATTTAAGATCGTTTTTTCTAAGCCCTTCAGTAACTCGGGTCAGTTTCGCCGGCCAATGACCTTTGACCAGCGCGTGATAAAACTTTTGCACTTGCTTATGGCGTAACTGTTCGTGCAGTTGGCGTAATGCTGAGCGCTTTTTGGCAACCACCAAACATCCCGATGTATCGCGATCTAAGCGGTGTACAAGTTCTAACATTTTCGCTTGAGGACGCAGGGCTCTGAGAGCTTCAATCAAACCAAAAGATAGACCGCTACCACCGTGAACGGCCATTCCCGACGGCTTGTTGATCACAATCAAGCAGTCATCTTCAAACAAGATATGCTGTTCTAATCGTGCAACCTTATCCAACTTGGTCGATACCACATCCGTTTTTTCCGTCACTCTAATTGGCGCAACGCGAACCAGATCGTCCATTTGTAACTTATACTCTGGCTTGGTGCGCTTCTTATTCACTCGTATTTCACCCTTGCGCAGTAAGCGATAAATCATACTTTTGGGCACGCCTTTTAGTGTTTTGAGTAAAAAGTTGTCAATGCGCTGACCTGCGCTATCTTCATCAATAGTAAAAAAACGCACTTGTGGCTTATCGTCAGATGCTTGAGATGTCGACTGCTGTGTATTCAAGGTTGGTTACCGGCTTGGGCTATTTGTTGGCGTGAAGTTTAACACATTTTTTTAGCCTTTTAAGTAAATATGTGAGTTAAAATCATTGCCTTATGATAGTAAATAGTGGGATAATAGAGCAGTTACTGGGAAATTGCCTGTAACATCAAAAAGTAAGCGAAAACGTAATACATAATCGACTTACAGAACTAGAATAATTGTCATAAACGGCACTCTCGAGAGAATCGTAAGAGTTTTGTTGCGGCAACGTCATTATACAATACAGTGAGTGAGCTCATGCGCAAAGGCCAAATGCCGAGTGTGACCGCCCTATCCGATATAATGACGCCATTGCCCATTGCTTAGCTGACGCTTGTACCTTGTCAGTGACAAAGCATAAACAACAAATCCAGCAAATTCAGAGTGTATTAACAAAATCAAGCACACCAAAGCGTGCAGTGTAAGAGTTTTTAACATTAGTCGGTCCGATAAATCACCGATTAGTTGAGTAAGTAAATTAACAGTCCCGAATTTTTAGGGAGTTGACATCCGTGAGGCTGCCAGCCCTCTGTTTAGTAACAATTGCCTGCCATATCAGGTACCTTATTCTCTGCATAGCGCCGCCCAAAGTGACTTGGTTTATTTATATAAAAATAGAGTCATAAATCATATGAAACGTATGTTAATCAATGCTACTCAATCGGAAGAGTTCCGCGTAGCACTTGTAGACGGCCAAAGCTTGTACGATCTCGATATTGAAAGCCCAGGTCACGAACAGAAAAAAGCCAATATATACAAAGGCACCATTACCCGCGTAGAACCTTCTTTAGAAGCTGCATTTGTAAACTACGGCGCCGACCGCCACGGTTTCCTGCCAATGAAAGAAGTCGCTCGCAGCTATTTTCCAGAGGGTTACAGTTTTCAAGGCCGCCCCAACATCAAAGACGTGTTGCAAGAAGGCCAAGAAGTTATTGTTCAAATCGATAAAGAAGAGCGCGGACAAAAAGGCGCTGCGTTAACCACCTTTATTTCACTGGCCGGTAGCTACTTGGTGTTAATGCCAAACAACCCCCGAGCAGGTGGTATTTCAAGACGCATCGAAGGCGATGAGCGCACAGAGCTTAAAAACTCACTGGCCAAGCTCGATTTGCCAAAAGGTATGGGCTTAATCGTGCGCACCGCGGGTGTTGGTAAAGCCTACGAAGAGTTAGAGTGGGACTTAAACGTTCTGCTACAGCACTGGAAAGCGATTGAAGATGCGGCTCAATCACGCCCTGCGCCGTTTTTAATCCATCAAGAATCGAATGTCATATTGCGCGCTATTCGCGATTATTTGCGTCGTGACATCGGCGAAATTGTCGTTGACCGTCCAAAAGTTTTTGATCAAGTTAAACAGCACATCCAACTGGTTCGTCCTGACTTTATTAACAAAGTAAAAATGTACAAAGGCGATGTGCCGCTGTTTACTCATTACCAGATCGAATCACAAATTGAATCTGCCTTCCAGCGCGAAGTTCGCTTACCGTCGGGTGGCTCGATTGTTATCGACCCAACTGAAGCGCTTACCTCTATTGATATCAACTCAGCCCGAGCAACTAAAGGCGGCGATATCGAGGAAACGGCATTTAATACCAACTTAGAAGCGGCTGAAGAAATTGCCCGCCAATTGCGTTTGCGCGATTTAGGTGGTCTGGTTGTCATCGACTTCATTGACATGACCCCTGTTCGCCACCAACGTGAAGTAGAAAATCGCATGCGCGATGCCGTGCGCTCTGATCGCGCTCGCATTCAATTGAGCCGTATATCCAAATTTGGCTTGTTAGAAATGTCGCGTCAACGTCTTCGCCCGTCTATTGGCGAAACAAGTCAACACGTTTGTCCTCGTTGTAGCGGTACAGGTAACATACGTGGCGTTGAATCGTTAGCGCTGTCTGTGCTTCGCCTAATGGAAGAAGAGGCAATCAAAGACAAAACGGCACAGGTTCACGCTCAAGTGCCTGTCCCTGTCGCAACCTATCTACTCAACGAAAAACGCAATGCCGTAGGTCACATTGAAAGAAACCACAACGTCAAAGTGTTGATTTTGGCCAATAGCGCGATGGATACGCCACAGTATGAAGTACTGCGTGTTCGCGACGATGAAACAGTTGCCACGTCAAGCTATGAAATGAAGTTGCAAGAAGCGGCTGTTGAAGAAGCGGTCATGCCAAAATTCCAAAAAGACGTAGTAAAGCGCGATGAACCAGTTTTACAAGGGATGACGGCACCACAACAACCAGCACCGAAAAAGCAGCAACAGCCCGTTGCTAAAACTGGGTTGTTAGCCGCGATTAGTTCGTTCTTTAAATCGATCTTTAGTTCTGATGACGACAAACCTGCAAAAACCAAAGCCAAGCAGAGTGGAAAACAGGTGGGCGACAAGCAACCTCGTCGCAAGCCGCGCAATCAGCAGCGCCGTAATAAACCTCGTGAGGATAAAAAAGCGCACGACAAAGCAGCGTCGAACCAGACCAAGCAAGAGCCAACTAACAAGCGTGCTAAGCCGGTAAAAGACAACACCAGCAAAGCCAAGCCGCAAAGCAAAAAGCAAGCGCAACAGCCGAAGGAAAAGACGGAACAAGTCGCAGAGCGTCGCCAGCGCCGCAATGTACGTAAAAAAGTACGCGTAAGCGATCAGCAAGCACCCGTGGTTGATGACAACAACGCGCAAAGCCTTGCAGATAACAGTGCTCCAGTCTCATCGGTTGAGACTAAAAAAGTGGTAAAAGCAGAGAAAAAAGACGAGTCTTCTGTTGATAAGAAACCTGCTAAAAAAGCCGCTCGTAAAGACAAACCGGAGCAGGTTAAAGCCGATGTTCACGCAGTTGAATCAGGCGAAGATAAGCAAGTTTCACAAAATCAGACAACCGAGCAAGCATCGATTGGCAGTGAAGCACAAGACGACAAAAAAGAGCCGCGTCAACGCAGTCGTCGTTCACCGCGTCACTTGCGTTCATCAGGTCAACGTCGTCGCAAAGAAAAGCAACAATCAGCGGAAAAAGAGAACGCGATTGTTGAACAACGCATCGATGAAGATCCGGTGACTGCACGCTATCCAAGCGCAGCGGAATCGGAGCAAAATAGCACACAAGCATCACTGGATTTAGATGTGCCAGCAGAGGCTACGCAAAACGCCAAAGCAAACAGTACTAACGAAAGTGAGCAACACGCTGTTGCATCAGTAGTTGAAGCACCAAACAAAGAAAGTGATGGTGACTCGGTTAGCGCTCAACACACATTGCCACTAGACAGTGACAAGAGCAATGACAACAACAATGAGCAAATGTCGACAGAACACAAAACCATCGCTTCAACCAAACAGCAAGGGTCTGATGATTCAACTGACGCTAAGGCGACAGTGGATAGCGACAAGCCTCTTAGCGAAAGCGAAGGCAGTCAATCTATCGATAGTGCTGCACAGCAGTCTGAACAAGCTGATGCTGTTGTTAACCCAACAACTCACGACGGTTCAAACAAGCCCGTTGTCAATCAACCAACGACAGATACAAAAGCAGATCAAGACCAGGCAAGCGTTGTAACTGACAGTCAAGCGCAGGCAGTCGTCACGCCACAAGCGAGTACTGAAGCAGAAACCAAGCCGAAACTTGCTGAGCAGACACCGTCAACCCGTAGTAACGATGCCGCTGATGACACAGTAGAGTCAGTTGTGGCTAAATCGCCAGTGACAAGCGATGCGACTAAAAAGCGTGATAACCGTGCCAAGATTCGAGCAAAAGGTACTGCCCATGCGCCGATGAGTAAACCGGCAGAAGTTTCGATTGGTGATGGCCAGCTGCCAACCCAAGCTTTAGCGGCAGAGGAACGCTCTGCGTTGTTGCGCTCTGAGCGCTCTGCGGCGGTAGGTTTTGCGACTGAGCACAGTCAAGCAGAAGCGACAAAGCCAGTCAATTAATTTGCCATTATGGTGCGTTGTCATGGTGCGTTGTTGACGTAGCTGCGACAGCTAACCTAGCAAAACACGGAAACATGAAAAAGCCAATCATCTGATTGGCTTTTTTTATCGAGTTGCAAAGCCGATCAATACAACCAAAGGGCCGCACGCCCTAGTAACGCATATAATCGGCATTTTTAGCGACAAACTTTTCACCTATCCCCTTCACCTTAGTTAGGTCTTGCAAAGATTTGAACGGGCCGTTGGCTTCCCGATAATCGATAATGGCCTGCGCCTTTTTCACCCCGATCCCCTTGAGCGATGCCAGTTGTTGTAAACTCGCCTGATTAATATCAACTTTCGCGCCTGCGACGACGGCCGATGTTTGTTGTGTTTTAGTGGTGTTTGGTTGTTGTACCTGTTGGGCTGCGCCATGGTTTGACAGCAATAACAATGACAATAAGAAACCCGGTGTGAGCAATTTGAATTTATTCATGGTGTGTAGTTCCTTTACTTGATTAAACCTGAATGACGATAGATCTTTTTTATCGCCTGCCTGGCAAATAAACGCGATGGTTATTTTCGCCGTTGACGTGACACAGGTTGTCACGCCTTTTAAACCATAGTCGAGGTGGCGACTGTGTCAATTGCAATAAACGTGACAGAGATGGGACAGTAGCAAAGACGTATTCAATTTCGTTGCTAAGATTGAGGCTTTAGGGCGTTAAGGATTTAAGGCTTTAGGAGGTGAGCGATATACGCAGCGTCTGCACCTCTTTGTCAAACAACGAGTAAAAAAATGGCTCCCAAGGGGAGCCATTTTTAGTTAACAAAACTTTTGCGTAAGCGACTTACTTATCCGCCCTACTCATAAACTTTTTGTCTTCAGTATTTACTTTAATGTTATCACCGGTAGAAATATACTCAGGCACTTGCACTACTAAGCCTGTTGATAATGTCGCTGGCTTGGTTCTCGATGTCGCTGACGCGCCTTTAATTGACGGGTCGGTTTCAACGACTTCTAACTCAACACTCGGCGGAAGTTCAATGGATACCGGCTGACCGTCGATGAGTACCGCATAAATACCCTGCGTCGCTTCGTTAATAAACTGAACTTCGTCACTAATTGACTCAATATTGATGTTATACGGTGTGTAGTCTTCATTATCCATGAACACGTACTCTTCGCCATCAATGTACGAAAACACCACTTGTCGACGGGTTAAATCAGCAAGGTTTAGCATGTCAGAGTCTTTAAACGATTCATCCGCTTTAGCACCTGTTACCGCATCGTATAAACGCATGCGATAAATACTACCACCGGCGCGACCTTGCGGTACTGAGCGTTGAATGTCTTTGACAAAAAATACGCGGTCGTTATGTTCGATCGCTTGGTTCTTTTTTATTTCACTTGCCTTGGGCATAGTTAATTCCTATTCACAATTTATGAAACAATGATACTGTTATTGATATCTTCAAGCACTTGATACGGATTTTCAGCTTTGGTAATTGGACGACCGATCACTAAGTAATCAACACCTAAATCAATGGCTTGTGGTGGTGTCATGATGCGCTTTTGATCATCGACGGCACTGCCAACGGGTCGAATGCCTGGAGTCACTAATTTAAAGTCTTGACCTAATTGTTGCTTCAGCATTGCCGCTTCTTGCGCTGAACAGACCACACCATCAAGACCCGATTGTTTGGTAAGACGAGCGAGGTTGAGCACCTGCTCTTCTGGCGTTGCCTGAATACCCAGTTCACGTAAATCTTGCTCGGCCATACTGGTTAAAACCGTGACCGCGATTAACAATGGCGCGTCATTGCCATATTGCTCTAGGCCTTGTTTGGCTGTTGTCATCATCTTACTACCACCACTGGCATGCACATTCACCATCCAAACACCTAAGTCGGCTGCAGCTTGCACTGCTTTGCTCACCGTATTAGGGATATCGTGAAACTTCAAATCGAGGAATACGTCAAACCCTCGATGGGTCAGGCCTTTGACAAACTCTGGACCAAAGTGGGTGAACATTTCTTTACCCACCTTAAGTTTCGCTTGGCTTGGTTCTATTTTATCGACAAACGACAAAGCTTGTGCTTTTTCTGCAAAATCTAGCGCCACGACTACTTTGGCATCAGACATTTGATTATTCTCCTTCAAGGCCTCTTACCGGCTTTAATTGCTCCCAGTCATGACACGACGGACACGACCAATAATGAACGGTTGAATTGAAGCCGCAACTTCGACAGCGATAGCGCGGGCGAACATTGATGTACGCCGCAACCATTTCGGTGATAACATCCAGACTTTTTGCCGTCGTTTCATCTTGCGCGCTGCTGCGTTGCATTTTTACAAAATGCTTAAAACCGCGAATCGTCGGTCGGCGGTTTAATGCGTGTAAAATAAACTCTTCTGCTTTGGCTTTTGATTCCGTCGCTTCAATGTGTTCCAAATACGTTATCAACGCGGTTGTACTGCGACTTTTTTCAAATACCTCATAAATAAATGGATAGAATTCGTCGGGCTTGTCACTGCGTTGGTATACCGCGCGCATTTTATCAATAACCTCAGGAAAAAACTCCCTATCTTGATAAAATATTTTTTTATAGCACTCGCACGCTTGGTTGTACTGTTGATTTTTCTCGAACACTTGCGCCATTAAGTAATTTGCACGGCTGGACATCGGATCATGGGTGAGTGCTTTTTGCAATAACTCCAGTTCTAACTGGTACTGCTTTTGCTCGAACGCTTGGGTTGCCAATTCACAGTAAAAATTAGCCAACGTGTGCAGCAGTTTTTTTTCCTGTGTTTTAACGATAATTTTTTCTAGATCAACACCCTTTTGCCAGTCTTTGGTGCTTTGATATATTTGCATTAAATAAGACAGCGACTTGTGCCCGTAGTTTGCTGTCTTTGACAGTTTTAAAAACAGCTTTTCTGCTCGGTCGTACAAACCCGCGGTATAAAAGTCACGACCTAACTCAAATAACGCTTGGCGTTTTTGTAAATCAGACAATTCCGGCTGACGGGCTAAGTGTTCATGTACCTGCAGTGCTCTATCGAGCTCACCTCGTTTGCGGAACAGGTTCGCCATGGCAAAGTGTGCCTCAACGGTATCTTCTTCAACACTGAGCGCTTCCAGCAAAAACTCCATGGCTTTGTCTTGTTGATTAGACAATAAGTAGTTAAGGCCAGTTGAATATTTTACGGTGAGATTATCTTTGTCTCGTTGATCTTTTTGCTTTACGCTATTACGCCCCATAAACCAACCATAGGCAACGGCGACGGGAAGTAACAAAAACAATAACTCAAACATAGATGACAGACTTATTGGCGTTGCGCGTTATTGGTTTTGCGCATTCGCTTAATCTTGCGAGACAGCATGACACTAAACATGGTTAACACACCGATAATAAAACCAATTAAGGTGAAAAGACTGACGGCCATCGCTACGGACATACGCGATTTGGCAATAATATAATTCAGTTGAATAATTTGATCATTTTGTGTGCCAAACACAAATGCGATGGCAACAAAGACAAACAATACTAAAACAGATAAGTAGAGTTTCAATCGTGGTCTCTTTTTTCGTTGGGATCAATAGCTACAGTATATGAATAAACAAAACCGGAGCACAATAGCTCCGGCTTAATATTCTACATCGACATATTTACTCGCTCGCGCAATTCCTTACCTGGCTTGAAGTGTGGCACGTACTTGCCGGTCAACTCAACGGACTCGCCGGTTTTGGGATTGCGACCGGTGCGCGGGGCCCGATAATGCAAAGAAAAGCTACCAAAGCCTCTAATTTCAATGCGTTCGCCTTGTTCTAGCGTATTAGCCATCATTTCAATAATCTCTTTGACAGCGTGTTCAACATCTTTAGCAGGTAAGTGATCGAGGGTGTCGATTAATCTTTCGATAAGTTCTGACTTGGTCATTTGAACTCCAGCTTAGTGATAGGTACCAAAACGAATGTGAGTAGCTTAACTGCTTTCTCTTGGCCTTTAGGCATCGATTGGTTTCGCGATATAATACCCTTAATTTTAATAAATATTATTGTTTGATCAAATAGTTATCCGTTTATTTTTCAAATAAATTGTAAAAAAATCGCTGTTTTATAACTCTTGTTTAGTTATCAACCACATAAAATGTCAAAGTTGGCTATTATTGGCTGGCTTTAGTTAGTATTTGCCAATATCAAGCGGTTTATTGCAACACCGTCACGGGCATCTCTTATCTGTTGTTTAAGCTAAAAAATGGTTGTTGATCATACGGCTAGTGTCTGTTGATCAATGCCGTAAAGCAGCACAGAAATCAGTGCGCCGCGTTTACGTAATGTGAGTGCGGCTCAGACGCATGTCGATAAATATGCAATTTAGTTGAGCAATGACATTTGCCCAGACATAAAAAAAGCCGCTTTAAGCGGCTTTTTTTTAAGGAGAAACTAATTTCAAATTAGTTTTTAGCGTTTTTGAACGCTTCAGCCATAGCGTTGGTGAATGCACCTTCATCCGCTTGGTTTACGTTCTCTAGCGCTTGACGCTCTTCAGCTTGATCTTTCGCTTTGATTGAAAGGCTGATTGCGCGGTTCTTACGGTCAACACCAACAAACTTGGCTTCAACGCTGTCGCCAACGTTAAGTTCAGTTGTTGCATCTTCAACACGTTCACGTGAAATGTCAGCAACACGGATGTAACCTTCAACACCTTCAGCTAGTTCAACTTTAGCGCCCTTAGCATCAACTTCAGTGATAGTACCAGTTAGTACAGCACCTTTCTTCTTGTCTGCTAAGTAGTTGTTGAACGGGTCTTCTTCAGTTTGCTTAACGCCTAAAGAGATACGCTCGCGCTCTGGGTCAACTTGTAATACAACAGCAGCGATTTCGTCGCCTTTCTTGTATTCACGAACTGCTTCTTCACCGCCATTCCAAGAAATGTCAGACAAGTGAACAAGACCGTCGATACCGCCTTCAAGACCGATGAAGATACCGAAGTCAGTGATTGACTTGATCTTACCAGATACTTTGTCGCCTTTGCTGAAGTTCTTAGCAAACTCTTCCCATGGGTTAGGGATACATTGCTTAAGACCTAGAGAAATACGACGACGCTCTTCGTCAATTTCAAGAACCATAACTTCCACTTCGTCACCTAAGTTAACAACTTTAGATGGGTGGATGTTCTTGTTAGTCCAATCCATTTCAGAAACGTGAACTAGACCTTCAACGCCTTCTTGGATCTCAACGAAACAACCGTAGTCAGTTAAGTTCGTTACGCGACCAGTTAACTTAGAACCTTCAGGGTAACGCTTAGCGATTGCTGCCCATGGATCTTCGCCTAGTTGCTTCATACCTAGTGATACGCGAGTGCGCTCACGGTCGAACTTAAGAACTTTAACGCTGATTTCGTCACCAACATTAACAATTTCACTTGGGTGCTTAACGCGCTTCCAAGCCATGTCAGTGATGTGTAGTAGACCATCGATACCACCAAGGTCAACGAACGCACCGTAATCAGTAAGGTTCTTAACGATACCTTTAACTTCTTGACCTTCTTGTAGGTTCTCAAGAAGCGCTTCGCGTTCAACAGAGCTTTCTGATTCGATAACTGCACGACGAGAAACAACAACGTTGTTGCGTTTTTGGTCAAGCTTGATTACTTTGAATTCTAAATCTTTACCTTCAAGGTGCGCTGTGTCACGTACAGGGCGTACGTCAACTAGTGAACCTGGTAAGAAGGCACGGATGTTAGAAACTTCAACAGTGAAACCACCTTTAACTTTACCGTTGATAACACCAACAACAGTCTCTTTCTCTTCGTAAGCTTTCTCAAGGAACTGCCACGCTTCAAAGCGTTTCGCTTTTTCACGAGAAAGAATTGTTTCACCGAAACCGTCATCAGTTGCATCTAGAGCAACATCAACTTCATCACCAACGTTGATTTCTACTTCACCAGCAGAGTTTTTGAATTGGTCGATAGAGATAACAGACTCAGACTTAAGGCCTGCATCTACTAGTACGTTGTCTTTTTCGATACGTACTACAGTACCTTTGATGATTGAACCTGGGCGGGTTTCGATTTCTTTTAAGCTCTCTTCAAAAAGCTGTGCAAAATTTTCAGTCATAACTTGTATATAAACTCAGTTATTAATCCACTCGACATCACTGTGTCATGGGGTTGTTAAATTGACTTCGTGCATCCTTGCAGTAAGCCTTATAAAAAGATATCAACCCACTGGGGTTGATATCGTGAATTCTGATTGCGTAACCTATAACAGCATTGTGGCCTCGTCGAGCACCAAAGAACGCCGTTAAACGGTTCAATTAACTCAGCTTGTCGCCTGCAAACAAGAGGATTTTCTCTACCACTTGCGCAACGCTCATCTCAGTTGAATCAATAATTAACGCACCTTCTGCAGGCACCAGTGGCGCGACCGCACGATTACGATCTCGCTCGTCCCGCTGACGAATATCGTCCAAAAGGCGCTCGATACTAACATCTTCGCCTTTTTCTTGCAACTGTAAATAACGTCTGCGAGCGCGTTCTTCTGCACTTGCGTCAAGGAAAACTTTCACTTGTGCATCGGGAAATACAACTGTTCCCATGTCACGGCCATCGGCAATAAGTCCTGGCGATTCGCGAAATGCGCGTTGGCGACGCAACAACGCTTCTCGAACCCGTGGATATGCGGCAACTTTTGATGCCACAGCGCCAACGTCTTCCGTGCGGATATTGTCGGTAACATCTTCACCTTCGAGTAAAATTCGCGTTTGTTGGGTTTCGACAACGAATTCAACATCCAAGTGCGCGGCTAAAGGTACTACCGATTCTTCATTTTCAACATCAATACCATGATGTTCTGTGGCTACGGCGAGTACGCGATAAATGGCACCACTGTCTAAAAACTTCCAACCTAATTGCTCTGCAACAATCCGCGCTACGGTCCCTTTACCTGCACCGCTTGGACCATCAATTGTGATCAGAGGGATTTGTTCGCTCATGTGTTCTTCCTACTTCACTTATTTACTTGTTGCTTTTCAATGCTCAATCCGACGCTATTGGCCAATTCCACAAATGTTGGAAATGAGGTCGCGACGTTTTCACACTCAAGTATGGTTATTGTATCACTAGCTCGCAGAGAACTGATAGCAAAAGCCATCGCAATTCTGTGATCGTGGTGTGAACTTATCGTTCCACCGGTTAATTTTCCACCGATAATATCAATACCATCATCAACAACACGACAGTCAATACCTAGCGTTGTCAGGCCATCGGCCATGGATTGAATTCGATCACTTTCCTTGACTCGTAACTCTTTGGCATTGCGCAACGTTGTGGTGCCTTGAGCGCACGCTGCGGCAATGAAAATAGCCGGAAATTCATCGATGGCTAAAGGCACGTCAGCTTGATCAATGTCAATGCCAACTAAATCCGATGCGTACACACGTAAATCGGCAACCGGCTCGGCGCCTACTAAACGTTCGTTAAACCGCTCCACTCGACCGCCCATTTTAGCCACTATGTTCAACACGCCAATACGGGTCGGATTAAGCCCAACATTGCGCAAAATTATGCTACCTTGCGTGGCTATAAGGCCGGCAATGATAAAAAACGTCGCCGAAGAGATATCGCCGGGCACCTGGATATCGCATGCTGTTAATCGGCCACCGCCTTGTAAACTCACTTTATTGTCTTCGACTTCAATAGCATAACCAAACGCTTTAAGCATGCGCTCGGTGTGATCTCGAGTAACACCTGGCTCGGTTACTTGTGTGCGCCCCTTAGCGAACAGACCGGCGAGTAACACAGCTGACTTAACTTGTGCACTTGCCATTGGCAAGTCGTAGTCAATGCCTTGTAGCGGTTGTTCACCGTTAACGACTACCGGTGGCGTACCTGCTTCACTGGCACTGATATCCGCCCCCATCAAAGTCAACGGTGCGACCACGCGTTGCATTGGTCGTTTGTTTAACGACGCGTCACCGAGCATTTTTGACGAGAACGACTGCCCTGCCAAAATACCGGCTAACAAGCGTATTGAGGTACCTGAGTTACCGACATTTATCTCAGTTGACGGCGCTTTTAAGCCGTCAATACCGACACCCTGAATAGTTACATTATTGTCTTCATCCGGGCCGTCTATGTTAACGCCCATAGCGCGAAACGCATTCATCGTCGCGATGCAATCATCTCCCGCTAAAAAACCGCTAACCCGTGTAACCCCATCGGCCAGCGAACCCAACATGATGGTACGATGAGATATTGATTTATCACCAGGAACCTGGATATCCCCCTGTACATTTGCATCGGTAGGGCTTGCTATAAAGGTTATAGAGCCTGACATAATTCTTCCTTACTATTACCTTGCACTAAACACTACCGCGTTTAGTGCCCTATTTATTATTATTTTATTTAGTGCGAAGCGCTGTTGACGCTATTTCAGAGCCTTTGCCTGACATCAACCTCAACCAACACGCATCAGCTGAGGTCGGCATATCTTCGAGTTAATGTTTTGCCGGCTATACTTGGTTTTGATGCCGCGCCGCAAACTCGCGCATAAACGCCACCAAAGCGTGAACACCTTCAATGGGCATGGCATTATAAATACTGGCGCGCATGCCACCAACCGAGCGATGGCCCTTCAATGCGAGCAAGCCAGCCGATTTAGCGGCTTGTAAAAATGCGTCATTTAAGCCGTCATCCGGTAAGTAAAACGGCACATTCATACGCGAGCGATTTACCTTGCTGACTTTCGATTGATAGAAGTTTGACCCATCGATGTAGTCGTAAAGTAATTGGGCTTTGTCAACGTTGTGCTGTTCAATCACACTAACACCACCTAACGCCTGTAACCATTCAAACACCAGTGATGCTAAATACCAAGCATATGTCGGTGGTGTATTAAACATCGAAGCGTATTTAGCTGTTGTTTGATAATCCATAATCACTGGCGTTTGTGCCGACTGATGACCGAGTAAGTCGTCGCGCACAATAACCAAGGTTAATCCTGACGGGCCGATGTTCTTTTGCGCACCTGCGTATATTAACGCAAATTTACTGACATCAATTTGCCGCGACAAAATCATCGACGACATATCTGCCACTAGGGGAATGCCACGGGTGTTGGGTATGTCGAACATCTCAATACCATCCACCGTTTCATTGGGGCAATAGTGTACATAAGCCGCATCGTTAGACAGCGGCCATTGTTGACTGTCTACAACGTGTTGCTTACCGTCGACGTCAACCACCACATCAATTGGATTAATTTGGCCAAATTTTTTCGCTTCTTCAACCGCCGCTCGAGACCATGAACCGCTGACGATGTAATCGGCAGATTTGCCCTTTGGTAGTAAGTTTAACGGTACCGCAGAAAATTGACCGCGACCTCCGCCGTGGCAAAAGAGCACTTTGTAATTATCGGGAATCGCCATCAATTCGCGCAAATCTCGCTCGGCCTTTGCCGCTAAAGCCATAAATTCACTGCCCCGATGCGACAGTTCCATCACTGAACAACCGGTGCCTTGCCAATTTAAAAACTCAGCTTGGGCGCGCTCCATAACCGGTTTCGGTAACATCGCAGGACCTGCACAAAAATTAAATACATCCGTCATTGTTGCTTTCTCTTCGCAAGTTTTGGCATGACTTGCCAAACTAAAGGTCTTTAAAAACAAAATGAGCGGTTATAAGCCGCTCATTTTTATTGATTTTCGATGATTACTCCGCTGACGTTTCAGCGTCGTCTGCACCATCGGTGTCCACTGCTGGTTCAACAGATTCGTCAACGATTGGATTTCCCTCCTCGTCAACCACAATGGACTCTTCTTCGTCGATTTCCTCAATGCGTTGCAAGCCCACTACATGCTCGTCATCCGCCGTTTTTATTAACCGCACGCCTTGCGTATTACGGCCGATAACACTGACTTCATTAACACGTGTGCGCACTAAGGTACCGCTGTCGGTGATCAGCATGATCTCATCGTTGTCATCAACTTGTACTGCACCAACAACAGGGCCGTTGCGCTCACTCACTTTGATCGATACAACCCCTTTGGTTGCCCGAGATTTTGCCGGGTACTCATCAAGTGCGGTGCGTTTGCCGTAGCCGTTTTCAGTAACGGTTAAAATAGCGCCATCAGTGCGAGGTACAATAAGTGATACCACCTTTTGTTCGCCCTCTAGCTTGATACCGCGAACACCTGTAGCCGTGCGACCCATAGCGCGTAACGCGTGAATTGGCTCACCAGTTTCTGGATCTATTTTGATTTCGCCGGTTTCACTGTCGCGTGCCATTTCGTTGAAGCGCACGACTTTGCCTTCGTCTGAGAATAGCATGATGTCATTGCTACCATCGGTGATATCAACGCCAATAAGCGTGTCATCGTCGCGCAGATTAAGCGCAATAATACCGTTTGCGCGTTGGTTAGAGTACGCGGTCAATGGCGTTTTCTTAATCGTGCCCGAGGCAGTGGCCATAACGATGTACTTGTCTTCCTCATATTCTCGAACTGGGAGAATTGCGGTAATGCGTTCATCGCTGTCGAGCGGTAAAATATTTACAATCGGGCGACCGCGTGCGGTGCGCGTTGCTAACGGCAGTTGATACACCTTCAACCAATACAATTTACCGCGGTTAGAGAAACACAAAATCGTATCGTGCGTATTGGCAACCAACAAGCGCTCGATAAAGTCCTCGTCTTTCATTTTGGTTGCCGCTTTACCCTTACCGCCACGACGCTGTGCTTCGTACTCTGTTAACGGTTGGTACTTACAATACCCTTCGTGTGACAGGGTTACCACGACGTCTTCTTCGGTAATTAAGTCTTCAAGTGACAGATCGTGACTCGATAGAGAAATTTCACTGCGACGGGCATCGCCAAATTCTTCACCAATGGCTTCAAGCTCTTCGCGAATCACTTCCATCAAGCGTTCTGGGCTTGCCAAAATATGCATTAGCTCGGCGATAATATCGAGTAATTCTTTGTATTCGTTAAGAATCTTTTCGTGTTCAAGACCGGTAAGTTTTTGCAGACGCAAATCCAAGATGGCTTGCGCTTGTTGTACAGTTAAGTAGTACTTGCCGTCGCGAATACCGAATTCAGGTTCGAGCCACTCTGGACGCGCAGCGTCAACACCCGCGCGCTCAAGCATATCGGCCACATTGCCCAATTCCCAACCTTGATTGGTTAGCTTTTCTTTTGCTTCGGCTGCCGTTGGTGAGCTCTTAATACACTCGATGATAGGGTCGATATTTGACAGTGCTACTGCCAAACCTTCAAGAATGTGTGCGCGCTCTCGTGCTTTGCGAAGTTCAAACACCGTGCGACGTGTCACCACTTCACGGCGATGCAAGATAAACTCGTCAATCATATCACGCAGGTTAAACAGTTTTGGTTGACCGTTGCTCAAGGCAACCATATTCATACCAAAACTCACTTGCATTTGAGTCAGTTTGAACAAGTTGTTTAACACAACCTCACCGACTTCACCACGCTTGACCTCAATAACCATGCGCATACCGTCTTTATCCGACTCGTCGCGCAAGGCAGAAATACCTTCAATGCGTTTATCTTTGACCAATTCGGCCATTTTTTCGATCAAACGCGCTTTGTTTACCTGATATGGCAGTTCGTGAACAACAATGGTTTCTTTACCGGTTTTGTCATCAACTTCAATTTCTGTACGCGCGCGAATATTGAGCTTACCGCGACCGGTTTTATACGCTTCGTGGATCCCCGCCACACCGGAAATGATACCCGCAGTCGGGAAGTCAGGAGCTGGAATGTGCTCAATCAATTCCTCAACGGTAATGTCTGGGTTTTCGATCATCGCCACACAACCGTTAATAACCTCGGTTAAGTTGTGCGGAGGAATGTTCGTCGCCATACCTACGGCGATACCAGAAGACCCGTTGATTAACAAATTAGGAACGCGGGTTGGTAATACCGCCGGCATTTGCTCTTGACCGTCGTAGTTTGGTACGAAATCAACCGTTTCCTTTTCCAAGTCAGCCAACAGCGCATGTGAAATTTTTTGCATGCGAATTTCGGTATAACGCATTGCTGCTGCCGAATCGCCGTCAACAGAACCAAAGTTACCTTGGCCGTCTACCAGCATATAACGCAATGAAAATGGCTGAGCCATACGGACAATAGTGTCGTAAACAGCGGTGTCACCATGAGGGTGATATTTACCGATTACGTCACCTACAACACGGGCTGATTTCTTGTAGCCCTTGTTCCAGTCATTACCCAAGTCGTGCATGGCATAAAGCACACGACGGTGTACGGGTTTTAAACCATCTCGTACATCAGGTAACGCACGACCAACGATAACGCTCATCGCGTAATCGAGGTAAGATGTTTTTAATTCATCTTCAATATTGACAGGAACGATTTCTTTCGCCAGTTCGGTCATAAAATGATGCTTTCCCTAAACTTGAATGCCGCACGTATTGGGCACTCGGACATTATTATTATCGAGGCTGAATTTTAACACAAATAGCCGATGTTCTGCACGGTTTTGTTGCGAAAAAGTCGACTTTTATCGACCTGTTAATACACCGAGTCATCGATGCTGATCGCTTTTACAACACGGTTGTGCAGCTACGGGTGTTAAACGGAAATGTGGCAACGGGTTTTACAGCTGTATAAGACCTTACGATTCACCACATACCGACCTTATAAGACTATTGATTAAACCCTAAAGGGCAACAATTGTCACCCCCTTTATCGGCTTTTTTACTCGGCAACTGAGTACACCGAATAATCGCCATACATCTCAGTTTGAGCAATTGCTGTTTATTGGTAAAAATCTGCTGGTGAAAATGTCTGCAGCCGTTCAACACGCCTTAGTCACATCAGATTTCTATCAGACGGGATTTTAACTTGCGAAACGTCGGCGCCGAAACCGCCAACAATTGACAAGCGCGGTTTGCCGCTAAGCCGTGTTGTTGCGCAATGTCAATGATCGCGCGTTGCATCATTTGCACCGGAGGGATGGTAATGGGCTCAGCCAATAAGGCGGCAACACTTTGCTCGAGCAAAGCGCTTGTATGCGCCTGTGATGGTAACGATTGAGACTGCAGTTTCTTCCAGCGACGGCGAAGAGTCGCCTCCGGCAGTAATAAGTATTTGGCGGCTTGCAACAGCACTTGATTGTGTTGTATTAGCGCCTGTTTATACAAGCCGTGTTCTAACCACAACGCAACACCTGGCAATCGTTGATACGGCGAATATTGCTCTAACACTTGGCTCACCAACGCATTGACAGCTACCGACAGCGACTGGGTTGATTGCCAATTTTGGTCAATTAACGAGCCTGTCTGATGCTGATTATGTGGTGTGGAACCACTAGGTAGATCGTATAAAGACTTACCCTGCCATGGTGTGAGGCCTATGGTTGCCTGGTTGTGGGCTGAGTTGTGCGCTGAACTGGCACCTTGACTTGGCCCAATGGTGCTACTCGACAGGGGTGGTGCATGCTGATATTGATAGCCTGATACTGTGGTCGAGTACTGCCAATCGTTTTGCGCTTGGCTACGCGTCAGCTGACTTGTCGAGTCAAAAGCAGCCGCTTGGTTATCTACGTGAGACGCGCTAACCGACAATGAGCGAGGGCGAGATAGAGCATCAGCCTGTGGCGCATTGAGTACCTTATGCTCAGGCGATAAGTCACTTTTGTAAAGACCTAAATGCCGACAACACAACGCGCCCTCACCACAGATTATCACTGCTCGGTGGACGACATTTTTTAATTCTCGAATATTACCCGGCCATGGATAATCCAATAGCGCGTGCACTGCATCGTCACTAAAGCTTGTGATCTGTTTGTCGTATTCTTGATTAAACACTTGCAGATAAGCATTGGCTATCAATAATATATCATCACGGCGATGACGCAGCGCGACGTTAGCTAACTCAAAGACGTGAAGGCGATAATACAGATCTTCTCGGAACAAACCTTGTTTAGCGCGCTGTTTTAAATCGACATTGGTAGCGGCAACGAGGCGAACATCAACGCGTTTTACCTCACTTGAACCAACTCGAGAATAGGTTTTATCTTGTACAAAACGCAGTAGCTTGACTTGAATATCTAGTGGTAACTCGCCAATTTCATCCAAAAACAAGGTGCCGCCATCGGCTTTGGCTATCGCCCCTGGTGAGGCACTCGTCGCCCCAGTAAAGGCGCCTTTGACATGACCAAACAATTCGCTTTCCAGCAAGTTGTCCACCACCGCACCGCAATCAAAAATAATGAACGGCTTGTCTTTGCGATCAGAAAAGTGATGAATACTCTTGGCCAGCATTTCTTTACCCGTGCCCGACTCACCGGTAATCAATACCGTGGCGCTGGTAGGTGCAACCAACTGCACTTCGTCCATGAGCTGTTGCATCGCCGCGGAGCGATACCAAAAGTTATCAATGTTCCGGTTGTTTGATTTCGTTAATTGACGCGGTTGATAGGCAAATTTAGTGAGCGTAATCGCCATAAAATCGGCGATTTGGGCCAATACATGATGATCGCGTTTTTGCACACACGACACATGCCCACTGACCAACAACAAGGCCCCTAACAATTGTTTTTTATTATAAACGCCGACAATGGATTGACGTTCGCCCTTGGTGTTGACGCTTTGCAGAACGTGTCGCAGCTTTTCTTCATCAGCTCCTTGCTGCAACGTTTGCCACTGCTGCTTACTGATGCCAAACTCGGCGGGTAAGTGCTCGTCACCACGTCGAGCAACAAGCTGAGTTGCTATTTTCGGCACATCAACGCTTGGCATGTGCTTGCTTACAAACGCACAGTACTCGACGTTAAAACCGTGGCGCAAATGAGACAACGTACTGTTGATAAATTGTGCTTGGCTTAACTTATCACCTTGTTGATTTATAATCCGCCACTGCATCAACATTTTGTGGTAATCGCCGGCGCTGGTGCGGGAAACTTTGCCGGATACTTTGTCGAGATTACCGATTTGACTGAGAATATTTTGGTGTTGCCAGTGCTTTAATTGCTTGCCTCCGGCTTCCATGGCATGCGACAAACAAAAATTGGCATAGTAGAACAACTCTATCGGCGAGTAACTGATGTCTTGGTTATTCAATGCCAAACCAAAGCTAAAACCGAGACGGCTGTCAATACAGCTAAAGGTATGTTCTAGTAATAAGCTTTGCAAACGCTGGCTCATATTGACCATTTGCTGTTCACTGGTGTCGCAGAACATCAACATGTATATGGTACCGCCGTAATGCGATGCCAAGTCTCCAGGCCGGGCGAAGCAACGAAGAAATTCGCCGATATCGTACAACAAGCTATCGCCAACCTCTCGACCAAATTTAGTGTTAACGTGGTTAAAGTTATCGGGACTTAGCAACAAAATACCCGATACTGTTTTGTTTTCATCGCCTATGTGATGTGCAAGACCGTCGGGCAAATGGTCGAGGCGACTGAGTTGACGCAATAACAACACCGAGCCGCGCTGTTTGCCAATATCACTGAGCGGTGCGATCATGCCATCGAGCAACACGCTGCGCTCATCGCGACAACGCACGGCAATAGGTTGTAACTTGGTGAGGGTATCAACGCGAATAGCGGCATCAATAAACGCCTGAGTATGTATTGAGCTGAGGTCCTCGCGCATTTGAATCAGCTGTTGCCACGGTATACCTTTTACCGTATCAAGGCCGCTTGCCAATAATTGATACGCTTTATCGTTTAGCTGATACACCCGGCCTTGGTGATCCAAATACACTTGAATATCGCCAATGGCATCTAATGCCTGTTGAAATAACTCCGGCTGACACCGCTCAAGCATTAGCTTATCCCTTGCGTCTGCAAACCGCAGTATTGCTCTTCGAGCAATCGCTCAAACTCTTCTTTGCGCACCGCTGCGCCAAATAAGTAGCCCTGCACGACAGGCACACCGTATCGCTTTAACTCGGTGAGTTGCTCTTGCGTTTCGACGCCTTCACCAATCACG
Organism: Thalassotalea ponticola; assembly: GCF_041379045.1. Taxonomy (NCBI): domain Bacteria; kingdom Pseudomonadati; phylum Pseudomonadota; class Gammaproteobacteria; order Alteromonadales; family Colwelliaceae; genus Thalassotalea; species Thalassotalea ponticola. The sequence continues at coordinate 1,474,453 of NZ_CP166871.1, read as the reverse complement.
TTCAATTGCAAGGCATTGGCCAAGGCGACGATTGCTTGTACAATGGCTTTATCGTCTTCAGACTCCGCCAAATCCATAATAAATGAACGATCGATTTTTAACGTATCTATGGGGAAGCGCTTTAAATAACTCAATGATGAATAACCAATACCAAAGTCATCAATGGCAATATCGACACCGAGGCGCTTCATGTCTTCTAAACGCGAAATATTGTCTTTGACATCATTCATAATGGCACTTTCGGTGAGCTCTAAGCGCAGTGAGTTGGGTTTAATTTGGCTGTATTGAAGCACACTTTGTAAGTGATCAATCAAGCCTTCACGGCGAAATTGAATACTCGATACATTTACCGATATCTTCAATTGGTCGTAGCCTTTAGCTTGCCAAAGGCTGGTTTGTAAACACGCGTTCTCTAATACCCATTCACCCAACATGGCAATAAGGCCAATCTCTTCCGCGACTGGAATAAAGGTCGCCGGCGATACATAACCAAATTCTTTACTGTGCCAACGCAACAGTGCCTCCGCCCCGATCACCTTCGCAGTGTCGGTACATATTTGCGGTTGGTAATACACTTGCAATTCGTTGTTTTCCACTGCTTTGCGCAATGCTTGTTCCATTTGCAGGCGTTCTGTCGCCAAATTATTAAGAGAATCACTGTAGTAATGGTAACAGCTTCGACCCTGCTGTTTGGCGTGATACATCGCAACGTCCGCGTGCTTCATTAAATTAGTTACACTGGTTGCGTCATCCGGGTAAATAGATATACCAATACTCGGCGTCACCAGCACCTCGTATTGATCAATCATCAAGGGTTTAGACACCCGGGCAATGATGTCTTGGGCAATAATGTTTAAGTCTTGTAAATCGTCAATTCGATCAACTGACACGGTAAATTCGTCACCGCCCAATCGAGCCACTTGCATCGATTGCGGTTTCAAACTACTCGGTGATGCACCGTGATAACCAGCCAGGGTTTGGTCGAGAATCGTGGCAACCTTTTTCAATACCTTATCACCAAAATTGTGACCTAACGTATCGTTGATGCGTTTAAATTTGTCTAAGTCGATAAACAACACGCCAAGCTTGTTGTCTTGCTCATTCGCGACATCAATAAAGTCGTGCAACTTGTCATAAAAATGCTGTCTATTGGGCAGACCGGTTAAACTGTCGTAATACGCCAAGTAATGCAGATTTTGTTGCGAGGTTTTTAATTCGTTAACCGCTTGTTGTGAGCGCAGCATGTAACGCAAGCGATGTCCCATCATAGGCCAGCGTATTGGCTTGGGCAAAAAGTCGGTGGCTCCTATGTTATACGAGCGACTAATCGACTGATAATCATCGGCGCCAGTGATCATTAAGATTGGGAGATCTTTGCCCTTCTCCTGCGCGCGTATGTGTTCACACACTTGATCGCCACTGAGCAATGGCATTTCAACATCCAAAAGGACAATATCAATGTCATTGGCCATAAATGCGCTGATAGCTTGTTCGCCATCATTAGCCACCACCACATCAAAACCCTCAGCTTCGAGTGTATCGCGCATTAACATGATGTAGGTAGGATCATCGTCACATACCAAGACTTTATAGCCCTTAAAGTCTTCGTTAAAGGCCGTTAATTGTTGTTTGCTCATACTACTTCCCTGGCTATATCATCAAGTATTGTGTTGGTTTGTTTATACGCATCATCCAGTAACTCAAAATCGTCCTGACACAGGGACATATTGTTTTCACTGGCATTGCGCTCTATTTGACTACATAGTTTGGCCAAACGCTTGCCACCTAAGTTAGCACTGAGCGACTTCATTGCGTGTGCCGTTGTTCGCGTCTGTTCGGCGTTTTGGTTGGCGATAGCCATTTCTAACTCTGGCAACTTTTCGCTAAATTCTCGTTTAAAGGTGGTATACACTTTGTCATAAATTGATTTTCCTGTCATGCTCTCCACCTCTTTTATCGCATTAATTGCTTGAAAATCAATCAGATCATTGTTTTCAGTGGGTATTGTCGATGCCGCGTCTGACTGATAAGACGCCGTTGCAGAGGTGTTCGGTCGTGCATTGGCCACTATCTCAGCGTCAGTATCACCGTCAACGCTTTCAATCTGTACCTTTAAGTGCGATAAATATTGCTTGAGCAACAACAGCAATTGTTCTATTGAAAACGGCTTAAAGGTATGTGAATCCATCCCGGCCTCTCGACATTTGCCTTCATAGCCCAAACCAGCACCTGCGGTGAGGGCCACAATCGGTACTCTGGGTAGTTGCATGTATTGCTGCCATTTGCGAATCGCTCGAGTCGCAGTAAAGCCATCCATCACCGGCATTTGGCAATCCATTAAAATCAAGTCGTATTGATTGGTTTTGACCATATCCAAGGCGATCTGACCATTGTCAGCAATATCAACCTCACAACCAAACATATGCAGCATATTAGTGGCGACCTCTTGATTGGTGGCCACGTCTTCAACCAACAAAATACGCGCTTGGAACTCGTCGAATTTGTCTATCGCATCAATAAAACCGTCGTCTTCTGGCTTGATGTTGCCACTTAGGCAGTCCTGTAATATTTCAATGGTTACCTGCTTGCGCATCGGCTTTGGTAAACAGAACACATGTGATTTAACGGTATTTTTAACCAGCACTTCGACTTGGTTGTTAGCGACCACATCGGTCAGCAAAATACAAAAGTCTCGTTGATTGACAAAGTTGATAAAGCATTGGTGTTTTAACAATGGACTGTCGATTAAATACACCGTGCTGACCGAGGTTGCTTGTTCATTCGCAGGCACCGCTAGTTCGCTCACATAATGTAATGGTTCATCAACTGCTTTTGCCGCTATACCAAGCCGCTGTAACATATTCATGGTCATCCGTCGCACATCTTTACTGTTGCTCAACACCACAACCTGAATGTTTTGATGCGCCGAAGGCAAGCACTGATTTGCGCTAACGGCAGGCGTATCTTGACCGATAACGGCCGGCAATCGGACGGTAAATGTTGCCCCCTGATGCGGCGTTGAATACACTTTGATGTCGCCATTCATCACTTTTAATAAGCGCGATATAATCGCCAAGCCAAGGCCGGTACCACCAAAGCGTCTGGTGGTCGAACTGTCTTCCTGTCGAAATGCTTTGAAAATTTTAGCTTGATTGGCCTCGGCGATACCAATACCTGTATCTTTAACTGAAATAACAATGTTGGCAGCCGTCACGCTACAACTAATTTCGATGTATCCCTGCTCGGTAAACTTAACGGCGTTACTCAGCAAGTTGGTAACAATTTGGCGCAAACGCAACGCGTCACCCGTAATGTATTCAGGGGTCTTAGGATCGATCAAAACCACTAGCTCAACCCCGTTTTCATGGGCGCGGTTAGCAAACAAAAACGCCGTTTCTTCAATCAGCTCATGTAAGTTAAGCAATTCATTTTCGAGCACAATTTTGTCCGCTTCCAACTTTGAAAAATCGAGCATATCGTTTATTAAATCGAGTAGCATTTGACTGGCTTTTTGCACGGCCAACGCATAACGGCTTTGCGTTCTGTTTAAGCCGGCGCTGAGCAATAAATCACTCATGCCAATGATCGAGTTCATCGGGGTGCGAATTTCATGGCTCATCGTGGCCAAAAAGTTTGACTTCGTTGACGCGGCTTTTTCTGCGACATCGCGCGCCTTTTTGGTTTCTACCACCGCCAACTCAAGGGCGTCATTGGCTTTTTGCAACTCTTCTGTGCGCTCGGCCACGCTTTCTTCAAGTTGCTTTTGATAGGCCAAATGCATCCGCTGTTTGTGCTGAGCGCGCAACTTTAACACGATGGCTAACATCAGCAGCGTTAACCCGTATAACGCGTAGGCGTAGTCGCTGTACCACCAAGGAGGCGTTACTCTGATCGGCAGTTTAAGCTCCTGCTCACTCCACACCCCATCGTTATTCGAGCCGCGAATGCGAAACGTGTAATCACCGTGTGGTAAGTTGGTAAAGGTAATGCGGTTATTGTTTGCTGAATACACCCACTCATCGCGCAACCCCTGCATCATATATTGAAACTGGTTGTTCTCTGGCTTGGTATAATCGAGTGCCGCAAACTCAAATTCTAAAAACGCATCGGAGTGCTTTAACTCAATCGAACCGTTGAGGCTAAATATTTGCTCAATTGGAATCTCTTCGCCAAAGATACTAAAACGGGTTAATCGCACCGGTGCGTGATATTGATTTATCGGGATGTTTTTCGGAGTAAAGGTGTTAAACCCATTTGAACCGCCAAAGAACAAACGTCCAGATGCCGATTTAAAATAAGCGCCGCTATTAAAATCCTCACCTTGTAAACCGTGTGTGGTATTGAAGTTATCAATGTTTAACGAGGTTGGATCAATGCGCGATAAGCCTCGCGTATGACTTACCCAAATATAGCCGAACTCATCTTCGAGCATGCCATAGGTGAACAAGCTAGGTAATCCTTGCTTCAAACCGATTAATTCGAAGTTTATCTCACCTTTGTTAAAATCTGCGTTGGCGATTCGCGCTAAACCACTGCCTTGGGTTGCAACCCAAGTATGCGTTGTCGACGTCAGCAAGCTAGCAATATTATTGGCCACCAACGAATTACTTCGGCCGGGTTCGTAGGCGATTCGCTGTACCTCACCGGTGGACAAATCATAGGTGCTCACTCCTGCGCTTCGGGTAGCAATCCACAACCGATTTTCGCCATCGTAAGCCACGTCCAAAACCCGGTCACTTGAAATGCTATTAGCATTAGTTTCATCGTGTTGAATATAACTAATGCTGCCGTCTTGGCGAATAATGTTAACCCCGCCGCCAAAGGTTGCGACAACAATATCACCATTGGGCAATTCGATAATGCGAGATACGGAATTACTGCTCAGCTTGTAGCGACCTTCGTATTCGTCGCTAAAATGCTCAAAGTCTGAGCGGCCATTGCGCCGCACGTGCAAGCCACCGTTGAAGGTACCCACCCAAAGGTTGTTGTTTGAGTCCACCAACAGGCTGAGTACCCGCTCGTCTTGCAGCGCACCGTCGACGCCCTCAGAGGCATTGATCAGCGTTATATCCTGGTCGTCGGCGGAAAAGACGTTGATCCCACCACCCCAAGTACCAACGTACAAATTACCTTGTTTATCTTCGGCAAAAGAGGCGATGACGTCTGATGACATTTGTAAGTTTTGGCTGCGGCTAACGTGGGGAAACTTGGCTAATCTGGCATTCCATCGGCTAAGGCCACTTTCCGTGCCCACCCAAATCACTCCGCCATCGTCTTGATATAAGGTGCGCACTCGATCATCAATCAAACTGTTGGAGCGCAGATCACTGTGTCTGTGGGCGATAAAGCTTTGCGTGGCCGGCTTATATTCACACAGCCCGTGATCGGTGGCAAACCACAATTGATTGTTTTGATCCTCAAATATATCGTGCACGCTATTGTGACAAAATTGCCCTGCTTTGCCACCAGCGGTGTAGTGTTGTTGGACACCGCGTTGTCGATCGAATGTAAACACGCCTTTGGTGGCGGTGGCAACCCAAATTTGGCTCTGGCTGTCTTCAAACACCATGCGAATATTGTCACTGGGAATCGGGATTGCGGTATCCTCAGTAAAACTGACAAACGCGTTGCTGTTTGCCGGCAACACACTCAGGCCGTGCGCTGGCGTTGCAACCCACAAATTGCCTTGTTTATCAAACGTCAGCTCATAAATTTCATTGCCAAGTTGTTGCCAGTTGTCGGCAAACTCGGTGTAACTCGTCAGCTCTCTGCCATCGCTGGACAACCTCACAATACCGTGGTTGCGACTGCCAAAATAGAGATTCCCCGAATCGTCTTCTGTGACGACACTAAAATCGCTGTCCATGTAAGCTGGAAAATCAGGGTTATCTTTTAAGTTGCGAAAGCCATCAATTTCGGGCAAATATAAGCTGATGCCACCATTGCCCAACACCCAAATTCTCTCTTCCGAGTCAACAAACACGTCTTGTATCCAATCACTGGCAAGCGAGTTGGGATCACGCGGATTGAAATTGTACGTTTTCGAGGAAATACCATTGAACCGATTTAAGCCATTTTGATTACCGATCCACATGTAACCGGCCTTGTCTTGCGCTATGGCAGTAACCGATTGTTGCGATAGGCGTATACTGTCTTTAACATTTGAGAACTGAATTTCTTGGTGGGCATAGGGGTATGCCTGAGCCAATGTGGTTAAAGGCATGACACAGGCAACGACAAGCACGAGATAAACCGAAAAAATTAGCTGCGTCGCTAAGCGATATCGGTTAGATACGGTTGGAAACGGATTAATGACAGCGCTTTGCGTGTCGCTGTCACATAGCATTGATGCCTGAATTCTAGTTATTATTGACATACATCGACCGACGTTTTTATTGTTGTTATATATTTTTATATATGTGTTATTATGCCACTTGCGACGTTATAGTACATATTTAGCGCGAACTGCTAAGCGCCACAGTCTAGCATCGACTGCTCACTATCAGGCTGGTACATACACGCTATTAATTGTACTGGGTGAAACTACTCGCGCCACATTTTAGTATCGCTGTTTGGCCCCTCCCCATTAAAGCACTTGTTAAAACCGTTGTCACCTTTGATTACGTGCTAATGATATGAAATTTCTGGTGTTCAATGAGTTGTGTAACCAGGATCAGGATGCAAAAGTGGCTTATCGCACAGTTTGGTAGATACGGCATTAACCAAGGCTGGCAAACAGCAAAAAGGCAGATTGCTCTGCCTTTGCGTGTTATTAGCGCTTACTCTACAAACCAGGTATTGACAACCGTACTGTTTTTAAGCAGTTGTTCTGACCAATAATCGTTGGTGCCAATACCTTTGTTAGGCCACAAGTTACCATTGGTGCCAATGCCTTTGTTTGGCCACAGGTTACCATCGGCGCTCAAGGTTTCATCTGACCACCAGTCGCTGTTGGTGCCTATGCCCTTGTTTGGCCACAAGTTACCATTGGTGCCAATGCCCTTGTTTGGCCACAAGTTGCCATTGGTACCGATGCCCTTGTTTGGCCACAAGTTGCCGTTGGTACCGATGCCTTTGTTTGGCCATAGATTACCGTTAGTACCGATGCCTTTGTTTGGCCAAAGGTTGCCATTGGTATAAGCGCCATCCCAGGTGTAGGCTTCTAAGCCTTCAATATAAAACTCTTCGGTCTCAAAGTTATAGCGCGCAGGCCCGACAAAGTTCTCATATTTACTGGTTGCAGATAGCGTTTGATGAATATCTAACCCACGGTTAGCACAGCCTTGAGCGGTTGATGTTACCGCACGCTCAGCGTTTACCATGCCCGCACCTTGTTGAAAGATACTGTAGGTAAATTGCCCTTCACTGTCTTCTCCGGCAATCGCGGTGGCTAACAAACGACATTTAACATCATCAGGTGATAGCGTTGGATCGTATTGTAGCATGAGCGCAACAATGCCCGTGGTGATCGCCGTTGATTGTGACGTACCCGATAACGTGCCATAGTTAGCTCCGGCATCCGCTAGCGGATACTGTTGCTTTATGTATGAGTTTTCGCTCATCACGCCTTGAATTTTACTGCCCGGCGCGATGATCTCAGGTTTAATAAAACCGGCAACCGTAGGTCCAGCACTCGAAAACTCGGCAAGTACATCGTCACTGATATCAAATGGCGTGCCACTGTCTGCGCCTGCACCGACGGTAATGACATAAGGGTTGTTACCCGGTACGCCAATGCTCATTGGTATTGGGCCGCTGTTGCCAGCTGATGCCAATACGGTGATGCCTTCACTCCACGCAACACTAACCGCTTGGTTAATCGGGTCATCCCAATAAAAACTTTGTGGCGATGCGGAAAACGACAGGTTAAGCACTTTGATATTGTGTTCGTCTTTGTGTGTTACCACATAATCGAGCGCTTTAAGGATGTGGCTGTAGGTTGAATTACCCTGTTCATCAAACGCTTTAACCACCACTAAATTAGCATCAGGCGCAATCCCATTGTAAAAAGGTAATCGGTTGGCGTTTTCATCAAAGCTATAGTCACTATTGGTAATAATACTCGCGATGTGCGTGCCGTGACCGTTTTCATCATGTTTATTATTATTGTCAGCAAGTACACTGTGGGTGATCACTGAACGCGCACCGCGAGTGTTTTCTTTGATACCTTTAATAGAGCGAATACCGGTGTCAATGATCGCCACACCAACGCCTTGACCGGTAATACCGATTTGATGCAAGGCACCAGCGCCAGTGTACGTTGACACAAAGGTATTTCGCTTAGCATTTACGTTTTGTCCACCCTGCTGCTTGGCTGAGTTTTGACTGCTTAACATAACCTTGCCATCATTAAACAAACGAATCATTGGGTGAGATGAACGCACTTGTTGTACTTGTTGATCGGTCATCAGCGCCGAAATGGCTTGAATGACCGTATACTTGTGCAATACTTCACCGCCGACTGATTCAACTGCTTGTATTAATGTAGGTTTACTTGCTCCTTGCACAATATACGCAAAGCGCTTGTCGTTCCCATATTGGCTAAACGCAAAGACTGCGCCTGCCATTAGAACTAACACAGTTGCCGCAACATAGTGCTTTGTTGTTTTACGTAAATGCTTGAACGATATCATAGTCTTCCATATTGTTAGTTTTGTTGATTCCAAATTACCAAATGCAACAAACAGACCAAAAATAAAATAACATTACAAATCAATTACTTAAAAGCAACCCTAAGTGTTTGGCAACAGTTTAGATAAAATGATTTAACCGCCACGTTAAAAAAACAGCGCACAACAACAAAAATGACGAACAACATTGGCGCCCATTCGTCACAAACCACCCCACAACAAAATGTGACGCGTAATCGAAATATATGACGAAACGTTTCGTCAAATTACTCACTGTGACGCCTTAACTGTTGGTTTGATGATGGCATGGTTGACGCTTAGGCTCACCATTACATACAATCATCCAGACCGAGAGTGCTTTACCAGCCGTATGCTCGCACTTGCCCCAATAAGCATTGACTTACCTAGAGAGGACGTAATGAGCAAAGAAACTGCCGCATTTATCCAACCTCAACCGCAGTGCAACAGCGCAGGCGAAGAGCGCACCGTCGGCTTTGAGCTGGAGTTTTCAGGTGTCACCCTCGCCGACACCATTGATGTGGTCGAACAAACACTTTCTGGGCGTATTGAACAACAAAGCGCTGCTCAGGCGAAAATCTCAACCCCATTAGGCGTATTTCACGTTGAAGTAGACTGGGACTTCCTCAAACAGCAGGCAAAACACGTAGAGCAGAATTCAACCGAACAAGCTCTGGTGGAAACACTGTCGAGTGTTGCCGAAAAAGTGGTCCCCATTGAAGTTGTCTGTCCACCGATCAAAATCAGCCAGCTAGATCAACTCAGCCCCTTGGTGCAAGCGCTTCGCGACAAGGGATCGGTAGGAACCGAGCAATCGCTGATAGCGGCGTATGGTGTTCATATAAACGCGGAAATACCTAGCCTAGATGCCGATACGATATACAACTACTTACTCGCCTTTGCGCTATTGCAATGGTGGTTAATTGATGCACATAATGTTGATATCGCCCGTCGAGTCAGTCCCTATATTGCCCCTTTTGACGACCAATACATCAGCCACTTAGTCAATCAACGTCCGTCAAATGTTACTGATATTATTGATGATTACTTACAATTTAATGCGACCAGAAACCGCGCATTAGATATGCTACCGCTATTTGCAGAAATTGACCCACAACGCGTGCAAGCAGAGGTAGATGACAACAAGATTAAAGCGCGGCCTACTTTTCACTACCGCTTGCCGAACTGTCACATTGACGACGACAATTGGCACCTCGCTCAACCTTGGAATCTTTGGTGTTATGTCGAACGCCTTGCCAATGATAACGCGTCATTGGCAACCTTGGCAGCCTCGTTTAAAGCCGCCACGCGACCGCTTGTTGGGGTAAATAAAAACGCATGGACAAAAACTGTTGAGCAATGGATAAACGACCAGTCATAGCGGTTAGCGGAAACCATAAAACTTGGGCACCCGCTTGGTGGTGCACCGCACTAGCACTTCGCTTGTGCGGTGCTCAACCGCGACGCCTCAGTACTGCTCATCCATGGCAAGGACCGTTACCCGATGCCATTGTTATTGGTGGTGGTAATGATATAAGTCCAGAGCACTACGGCGCAAAAGTTGAAGCGAAAGTGAAACTTGACCTAAACAGAGATGCACTTGAAATAAAGTGTATTAAACAAGCTCTCAAACAACGTATTCCGATATTGGGAATTTGCCGAGGCGCTCAACTCATTAACGTTGTTATGGGCGGGTCTTTACACAATGACATCAGAAAATTGCGTCACTTTACCTACAATCGACCAGGGTTGTTACCAACCAAACAAGTGAGGTTAAAACCGCAGTCAATGATCGCTGCAATCACCGGCAAAAATAAACTGCGCGTTAACAGTTTACATCATCAGGCTGTTGACCAACTGGGCGACGAATTGCAGGCATCAGGCTGGGATCTCGACCAGATCACCCAGGCAATTGAGTCTAGTCAAGGTCACCATCTTCTCGGTGTACAGTGGCACCCAGAATACCTGTGTTATTTGCCATCGCAATTGAATATCTTTCGCTGGTTAGTGAAACAATGTCGGGTTCATCAAACGCAGTGAGGCGTTGTGGATTAGCGTGATAAAAACGCCTGTTCGGTAACATAATGGCCTTGCTGGCGCGAAGTCGCCTTGCAAAAACCCATGCTGTCGAGAATGTCCATGGTATCGTCCAGCATCGCTTGATTACCACACAGCATAAACCGATCGTCAGTTGGCGAAAGCGGTGGTAAGCCAGTTTGCTCGGCAATAATGTTATTGGGTAATAAGTTGGTAATGCGTTGTTGATGCGCTGGCGATTTAAACGGCTCTCGTGTCACTGTGGGATAATAGATCAGTTTTTCACCGACCAAGTCGCCAAAATATTCATTGTTCGGCAGTTGTTCAGTGATCAACTCTTGATACGCCAACTCACTGATGTAACGCACGCTGTGCACCACAATGATCTTGTCAAAGCGCTCGTAAATTGTCGGGTCTTTGATGATACCAATAAACGGCGCGAGTCCCGTGCCAGTGGCTAATAAATAAAGATGCTTGCCAGCGAGCAGGTTGTCGACGACGAGCGTGCCCGCTGGGCGCGTTGACAATAACAAGGTATCGCCAACCGATATATGTTGTAAGCGCGAGGTGAGCGTACCATCGGGTACTTTAATGCTAAAAAACTCCAGTTCGTGCTCGTAATTAGCACTGGCAATACTGTACGCCCGCATCACCGGCTTGCCATCAACCTCCAATCCCAACATCACAAACTGGCCGTTTTCAAATGTATAACTGGGGCTACGAGTGGTTTTGATACTGAATAGTTTATCGTTCCAGTGGCGCACATCGGTGACGGTTTCGCTAATGGTATTACGCATGGCCCCTCTTATACTTTTTACCGTAATGCTTTGATTATGAGCATAGAATACCTGACTAAATCATTCAAGTATAAAACTCCTAGCACACCAATTGGCGCAACTGTACGCGTTGTATATGGCTTCACCGCCTGTGGTAATCGTACGCGAGTCGTCATCTGGCGTGACGCTTTACCGTGAACATATTTTGTTATCCTCAGCCCACAACACTTGTTGTGTTATTTTTACACTTGGTTAACAGCTTTTTTAACTCGTAGCCCTATAATAGCCAACGTTAACTTTTCATAGTTTTCCTCCCTGAAATGAAATGCTTTGCCCTGCACCTTGCAGGGCTTTTTTTTGCCTTTTTTACGTTGGCCATCAACCGTGGCTTTAACGTCACAGCCCTAAGTGAGCCAGTTCTGGCGAGCGCGTTGCAAATCCATTTAGCGGCCAATTTACCCCACACAATCACAACACTTGTTGTGTTAATTTTTACATCTGGTTAACAGCTTTTTTAGTGCGCCACCTTATAATAGTCAACGTTAACTTTTTCATAGTTTTCCTCCCTGAAATGAAATGCTTTGCCCTGCACCTTGCAGGGCTTTTTTTTGCCTTTTTTACGTTGGCTATCAACCTTGGCTTTAACTCGATAGCCCTCGACGTTCCAGTTCTATCGAGCGCGTTGCAAATCCATTTAGCGGCCAATTTACCCCACACAATCACAACACTTGTTGTGTTAATTTTTACATCTGGTTAACAGCTTTTTTAGTGCGCCGCCTTATAATAGTCAACGTTAACTTTTTCATAGTTTTCCTCCCTGAAATGAAATGCTTTTGCCCTGCTCCTTGCAGGGCTTTTTTTTGCCTTTTTTACGTTGGCTATCAACCTTGGCTTTAACTCGATAGCCCTCGACGTTCCAGTTCTAGCGAGCGCGTTGCAAATCCATTTAGCGGCCAATTTACCCCACATAATCACAACACTTGTTGTGTTAACTTTTACATCTGGTTAACAGCTTTTTTAACTCGTAGCCCTATAATAGCCAACGTTAACTTTTTCATAGTTTTCCTCCCTGAAATGAAATGCTTTTGCCCTGCACCTTGCAGGGCTTTTTTTTGTCTATAACAACACGTCTGTAGCCCAATACGCAGCGCGTTGTGCGTTATCAAGCAAGCTTGTGATAATAACATCAACATTGCTGAACCAGCGCAAGTTATAGTATCTTAGTGATACCATTTGTGCGGCGTTACCGTCACTATTCGATTCGGGAGTTATGCTTATGATGCGTTACTGGTTTATCATGTTAATCACCTTGAGTAACCCATCCTTGGCTAAAGTTGCCATTAGCCTGTCGTATGATGATGCGTTGGCCAGTCAACTCGATATCGCCGTTCCTCAATTAAATCGCCACCAACTCAAAGCCTCATTTTATGTGGTACCGAGCTCCGATGCGTTTCAATCGCGATTAGACGAATGGCAAGCATTAGCACAACAAGGCCATGAACTGGGCAACCACACGTTATTTCACGCCTGCCAAGGCTCGAAAGCAGATCGAGAATGGGTGACGGCAGATAATGATTTAGATAATACCTCGGTTGAGCAACTCGTCCGTGAAGTCAGGATGGCAAACCTGTTATTAGAAGCGTTAGATGGTAAACAACAACGAACGTTTACGCCGCCGTGTTTCGATGAGAGCGCTAGTGGAGAGCCCTATTTACCCGCCATAAGCGCGATGTTTGCCGCCATTAAGGGAAAAGAGTCAGAGCAGACAACCGTCACATTCGTCGCCAGTGATGTCACTGCCAGACAAATTATTGACTTTATCGAACGCCAGCCAGCCAATATAACCTTAATTAACATTATAATGCATGGCGTTGGCGGTGATTACCTTGCCATTTCCGAGAAAGAACATGAGGCATTGTTGAAGTACTTGGCTCGTAATAAAGACGATTTTTTAGTCGACACCTACATTAATCTGATGACCTCGGGCAATTTTGACTAGGGCCTGTTGGTCTTGATTAGGATGCAACTAGTGCTTAGCCGCCTTTCACGCTAAACTGTGAGACAGGTCAATCGTCGATAACGCCAAATAAATCCATTCTCCATGCATGACTTTAACGTACCACTGGTTTTTCACCCCATATACAGTCAATTGAACTTGCCACCTCGCCATCGCTTTCCAATTGATAAATACCAAGCACTGTACGATAGCTTGATTCACCATGGCGTGCTTGCAACTCGCTTTTATCAACCTGAGCCCCTAAACATTGACCAACTGCACAGACTATATGATCGCCAGTATATCGATGCGCTGCTCTACAATCGTTTAACCGACAAGCAAATGCGTCGAATTGGCTTCCCTTGGTCAGAGCAATTAATAACGCGCACCCTAACAGCGTGCGGAGGCACTCGATTAACCGGCGAACTTGCCATCGAGCATGGTATGGCTATCAACCTAAGTGGCGGATATCATCATGCATTTTCCGACTTTGGCTCAGGTTTTTGCATGATTAATGATTTGTATCTCGCCGCGCAGCATATGTTGAGCTATGAACACATCAATCGGGTACTGATTTTTGACTGTGATGTACATCAAGGCGATGGCACGGCTTGCTTAGCACAAAACAACGAAGACATCGTAACCGTGTCCCTACATTGCGAGAAAAATTTCCCCTATCGCAAGCAACACTCTGATCTCGATTTTGCTTTGCAAAGCCAAACCAATGACAACGCCTATTTACAAACCGTCGAGCAAGCACTGACTGTCGCGTTAAATTGCTATGACGTTGACGCTATCATTTACGACGCTGGCGTTGATATTCATCAACACGATGATCTCGGGCATTTTAACATAACCACTAACGGCATATATGAGCGGGATTACTTGGTGCTTAAAACGGCTCTTGAACGTCAACTTCCACTGGCCGCTGTTATTGGTGGTGGCTATCAGCGCGACATTAGCGCTCTGACAAAGGTTCATTTGCAGTTATTTAAGGCAGCCCACCAGCTAACCAAGCATACCAACCGAAGCTAACCATTGACATGACAGTAACAACACAGCAACAACAAACTCTTGCTTATCTTTACCGTTCATTAACAGATATTTTTCGCTAACGGCGTATCATTGCTAAGGTAAACTTCATAGTTTTCCTCTCTGAAATGAAATGTTTTGCCCTGCACCTTGCAGGGCTTTTTTTTGTCTTGCAAATAGCGATTTCGCTCGCTGATAACAAAGGTCGTTAACCCAGTTGTTGGTGGTACTGTTGTTGACTAATTAAGCGCACATTAGCCGCTTCATCAACCCATACGTAAGCGGCTTGTTCAAACTCCAATGCCAGTTGATCCGCTTGCTGCTTAGTGATATTGAGGATGAAAACGCTTTTCTCAGCCGGCCAGCTGTCGTCTTTACCCGCGCCATAGCCGGTTAAATACTTCATATTTTGTTTATTCAAACTGGCGATTAACTGCTTGTGCCGTTGCTCATTTTGAGCCTCTGTTAGGCGTTTGCTCATCGGGTTGTACGCGGTCAAGAAAGCCGCTGTTGGCTGGTCAAAGCGATGCAAATACCGACTCAACGTTGGCTCTTTTTGGCCAATATTCATCACCCATAAGCCAATCTCATCATCAATGATGTAGTCGGTTTGCAGGTAGGCGTTCAGTAATTGATTGTCCATATGTATTCACTTTTTAGTCGGTTTAATAAGGCGTTAGCTAACGCGCTTTAAATGCTTGTCTTTCAGTGTACCTGATTTTTGCTGCAGATGATGCCCTTTGCATCAAAACATCATCATTAACAAGCGAGACCGTACCAACACCGCACCAACAACGCACCAACAACGCACCAACACCGCACCAACACCGCACCAACACCGCATCAACACCGCACCAGTAACATGAATGCAACAACACCTTGCAGGGATTTACGTCTGGTTTACAGAAATTTTTCTTCAGCTGGCGTATGATCTGCCTCGCATTACATTATTTTATGCCCTTAAAAGTACCGTTGCCCACCATACACAGCCATGAATGCGTGGGCTTTTTTTGATCCCTACTCTACAGTGTAAAGTAAAGCTAAACGGACCCTAGGTTTACTAAGGTAGTCTACACTTTACATCAAACTCCGTATTTCAGCAGGGAATCACTATGTACAAAGCTTATTCATGTCCTTCGGTATCGTCAGCCCTTGAACTGGTCGAAAAAGACAGCCCTGATTTGGGCCACCACGATGTAGAAATCGACGTTATGTACTGTGGCATCTGTCATTCCGATGTCAGTATGATCGATAACGCTTGGGGTATGTCTCAATACCCATTAGTCGCCGGTCACGAGGTCGTTGGCAAAATCAGCCGGGTTGGCGATCACGTTAAACACCTCTCTGTTGGTCAACACGTTGGGCTCGGTTGGCATAGCGACTACTGCCTCACCTGCCACAGCTGTTACTCAGGTGATCACAATTTGTGTCAAAGTGCCGAGGGCACTATCGTCGGTCGCGATGGCGGGTTTGCCGAAAAAGTCGTTGCTAATGCGGCATCGGTGATTGCCATCCCTGACGGCGTCGATCTCAAGAGTGCCGGTCCCTTGTTTTGTGGCGGTATCACCGTTTTTAATCCATTGGTACAGTTTGGGGTCAAACCACTGGATAAGGTGGCGGTGATCGGTATCGGTGGTTTAGGCCATATGGCGGTGCAGTTTCTCAATGCGTGGGGCTGTGAGGTAACCGCGTTCACGAGCTCTGACGATAAACGTCAAGAAGCTCTTGAGTTTGGCGCTACACATACCATTAATTCACGCAACCCCAGTGAAATTGAAGCCGCTGCCGGAACATTTGACTACGTGATATCAACGGTTAATGTGTCACTTGATTGGGGCTTGTACATCAACACCTTAAAAGCCAAAGGCCGCTTGCATTTTGTCGGCGCACCTCTTGAACCCATTGAAGTACAAGTGTTCTCGTTATTGCCACAACAACGCAGTATTTCGTCATCACCCGTTGGCGCACCAGCAACCATTACTGACATGCTCGAATTTGCCAAGCAACACAACATTCAACCTTTGGTTGAAATGTACAAGTTCGATGACATCAACACCGCGTTAGATCGCATTAGAAGCGGTAAAGCGCGTTATCGTGTGGTACTCGAGCGATAATGTGAGGGCAACGCTGCACCGAGAGTGCATATCCAGCGTAGCAAAGGCACCAACAATCACTAATAGCATGTGCTAATGGCACTGGCACTGGCACTGGCACATGCTATTTTATTGATCTCTGACTCGAGGTTAACCCATGCATGGGCTGACACAACCAAAAGCAACTGCCCCTGGCGAGCCAATAAACCAAGTTTTCTTTGAAATTCGAGGTTTAACTGCGCTAGAATCAACACACTCTTTACAAGTTGTATGTGTATTATGACAACACCTGATAACGTAAACCCCGACGAAATTGCCAAATTCGAAGCCATCGCCCATCAATGGTGGGATTTAGAAGGCGACTTTAAACCGCTTCATCAAATCAATCCACTGCGTCGTAATTTTATTACCTCACACGTTGGTTCATTACACGATCTCGATATTATCGATGTCGGCTGTGGTGGCGGGATCCTTGCCGAAAGCCTAGCCCGCCTTGGCGCTAATGTTACCGGTATTGATATGGGTGAAGAGCCACTCAACGTTGCAAAATTGCACGCTCTGGAAAGCGGTGTCAGCGTAAACTATGAAAAAATTCCCGCTGAGCGCAAAGCCGAAGCCGCAGCTGAGCAGTTTGACGTGGTTACCTGTATGGAGATGCTCGAGCACGTGCCAGACCCTGCATCGGTAGTCAAAGCGTGTAGCGATCTGGTAAAGCCAGGTGGCTATGTGTTCTTTTCAACCTTAAACAAAACGGTGAAATCCTACTTGTTTGCCATTGTCGGTGCTGAAAAACTGTTAAAGCTGGTGCCCAATGGCACCCATGACTGGGACAAATTCATCCGACCAAGTCAACTTATTGGCTGGGCTGAAATACATCAACTGCATTGTATTGATGCCACGGGTATTCATTACAACCCGCTAAGCGAAAACCACAAGCTAGGTGATGGATTGGACGTAAATTACATTATCGCGTGCCAAAAAGTCACCGGTTAACACCGTGCTCACCAGTTATTTATTCTCGCCTTGGGAGGCCCGAAACCCGTGATGCTAACTAACGCCGAAGGGGTACTTTTTGACTTAGATGGTACCCTACTCGACACCGCCAGAGATTTGGGTGAATGTTTAAACGCCATACTCCGTGAACACGGCTTTGAGCAAGTGGCCTTTGAGCGCTATCGCTTGGTTGCATCTGACGGCGTGCTTCCCTTGTTACAGCTCGGTTTTGGCGAGCAGCTCTCTCGCTTTGACGTTGAGCAATTACGACTTCAATTTCTCGATTACTATCGCCAACACCTCGCCGTATACACCCGTCCATTTGACGGCATCGTCCCCTTGATAAACGCCATTGAAGAATGCGGTTTGCCGTGGGGGGTCGTTACCAACAAGCCGGCGTTTTTAACCGACCCTTTGATGGCTGAGTTTAGTGAGTTTGGCAACAGTGTGATCAATGTCAGTGGCGATACGCTAGCCACCCGAAAGCCCGATCCTGCACCAATGCAACACGCCAGTAACGCACTAGGGGTGCCATCCCACAAGGTTTGGTATTTTGGCGATGCAGAGCGCGATATTGTCGCCGGAAGACGCGCTAATATGACCACGGTGATCGCCAAATGGGGCTACATCAAGCACGGCGAAGATCTCACTCGTTGGCAAGCAGATCACGCGATCTCAAATCCCTTACATATTTTGCGGAATTGTGATTAGTACAAAGATCATACGATTTAATAAATCATTGTTTTTATTGAATTTTATATTTTTTATTGAATTTTCGAATATAAAGATCAAAAAATAGGTAAAAAGATCTATAAAAAAATTTTCGGCAAAAAAAAGATCTTGCTTTTTGTCGATTTCCGCTTGTGTCAGTGGTCACAATGTAAGTTGTTACTAACCGATAAATGTTAAGTGTTTTTTCCACAATTTATCCACCATTTATTGGGCTTGCAATGCGAGCGAAACCTCATTATCTTGTGACTAGAAACATACAAAAACCCCATATCTTGTGCATAGCTTTTGATTCAAAAGTGTTCAGTTGGGGTGGAAATACAGGCCGCGTTTATCTGTGTCGCTGGCAGATAACGCTAGACAATAACAATAACAACGCAGGGAAAGCAGAGCACGTATTACTGCCCTTTGCTCAAACAAAGTAAAGCTATGTATAAAAATTATAAAGACAGGTCATTCATGAACAACACCCTTTTTGTCACGAAACGTAATGGCGAAAAAGAACCGATCGATTTAGAAAAAATTCACAAAGTTATCGACTGGGCAGCCGAAGGCTTAGACTCAGTATCGGTATCTCAAGTTGAAATTAAGTCTCATATCCAATTTTACGATGGTATCAAAACCGAAGATATTCACGAGACCATCATCAAATCAGCTGCTGATCTGATCTCAGAAGATGCACCAGATTATCAATACCTAGCTGCGCGCTTAGCGATTTTCCACTTGCGCAAAAAAGCATTTGGTCAATACGAGCCTCCGGCGTTGTATGCACACGTCAAGCGCTTGGTAGAACTGGGCAAGTACGACAAGCACTTACTGGAAGACTACAGCGAAGCCGAATTTGAGCAAATGGATGCGTTTCTCGATCACGATCGCGACAAGACATTCAGCTATGCAGCGGTTAAGCAATTAGAAGGTAAATACCTAGTTCAAAACCGAGTCAGCGGTGAGATCTACGAAAGTGCTCAGTTTTTATACGTATTGGTTTCAGCCTGTTTATTTGCCAAGTACCCGGCAGAAACGCGTATGCGTTACGTACGTGAATTTTACGACGCGATATCAACCTTTAAAATATCGTTGCCAACGCCAATTATGGCCGGTGTGCGTACACCGACGCGTCAATTTTCATCGTGTGTTCTGATTGAAACAGGCGACAGCTTAGATTCGATCAATGCAACCTCAAGTGCGATTGTAAAATACGTATCTCAGCGCGCTGGTATCGGTATCAATGCCGGTCGTATTCGTGCACTGGGTAGCGCCATTCGCGATGGTGAAGCATTCCACACCGGTTGTATCCCGTTTTACAAACACTTCCAAACCGCAGTAAAAAGCTGTTCACAAGGCGGTGTTCGCGGCGGTGCGGCTACGCTGTTTTACCCACTATGGCACCTTGAAGTAGAAAATTTATTGGTGTTGAAAAACAACCGTGGTGTTGAAGAAAACCGCGTACGTCACCTAGACTACGGTGTGCAATTCAACAAGACCATGTATCAGCGTTTGATCAAGGGTGATTACATTACCCTGTTCAGCCCATCGGATGTACCGGGCTTGTACGACGCCTTCTTTGAAGACCAAGAGCTGTTTGAACAGCTTTACGTTAAATACGAAAACGATGCAAGCATCCGTAAAAAGCGCATCAAAGCGATTGAGTTATTTACCTTGTTTGCGCAAGAGCGCGCGTCAACCGGACGCATCTACTTACAAAACGTCGATCACTGTAATACTCACAGCCCGTTTGACCAAAAAGTGGCGCCGGTTCGTCAATCAAACTTGTGTCTTGAAATTGCCCTACCGACTAAGCCATTAAAAGACGTCAACGATCCTGACGGCGAAATTGCGCTATGTACGCTATCGGCGTTTAACTTAGGTAAAATCGACTCGTTAGACGAGTTAGAAAGCTTAGCTGACTTAGCGGTTCGTGCACTCGATAGCTTACTCGATTACCAAGATTATCCTGTGCCTGCTGCGTATAATGCAACCATGGGCCGCAGAACGCTAGGTATAGGGGTTATTAACTACGCTTACTACTTGGCTAAAAACGGTGTATTTTACTCAAACGGCAGTGCCAACAACTTAACCCACAGAACCTTTGAAGCTATCCAGTACTACTTGCTGAAAGCATCAAACAACTTGGCGAAAGAACAAGGCGCTTGTCCGCTGTTCAATGAAACCAAGTTAGCACAAGGTATCTTACCAATTGATACCTATAAAAAAGACGTGGATAGCATCTGTAGCGAAACACTACACCTTGATTGGGAAGATCTGCGCGAAAGTATTAAGCAGTACGGCGTGCGCAACTCGACTCTATCAGCGCTTATGCCATCGGAAACATCGTCGCAAATTTCAAATGCCACCAATGGTATTGAGCCACCGCGCGGTTTGATTTCAATTAAGGCGTCAAAAGACGGCGTGCTTAAGCAAGTGGTACCTGAATACGAGCGCTTAAAAGGCAACTATGAGTTGTTGTGGAATATTCCTGATAACACAGGTTACCTAGAGTTGGTTGCGATAATGCAAAAGTTCGTCGACCAAACCATCTCGGCAAACACCAACTACGATCCGAGTAAGTTTGAAAGCGGTAAAGTACCGGTTAAGCAAATTCTCAAAGATATGCTGTTGGCCTACAAGCTTGGGGTAAAAACCATGTATTATCACAACACTCGCGATGGCGCGAACGATAGCCAAGGCGACATGGACGACGGTTGTGAAGGCGGCGCGTGTAAGATATAACGGGTGAGCTATAGGACGCGTGGTTAAATTAACCGCGCTAACCAAGTAAACAAACGTTAAAAAAAAGAGGATCGGTCGATCCTCTTTTTTTGTTTATACGCTCAATGCCAACTGCTTGACATACCAGGGCATCGCCTCGCACAGCCCTTTTGACACACTGTGGGTTGGACTATAGCCCAATAGCCGCTGAGCTTTGGTAATATCCGCTTGTGAATGTCTGACGTCACCCGGGCGAAAATCTTGGTAGTTTGGCGCTAACTGATAATCCACACCTGATGCGTGTAGGTTGTCTCGTATTAGCTCAAATAACTGGTTTAGTGAGGTTCTGTCGCCTACTGCCACGTTATACACCGCATTTTTGGCCTCGCTTGGCGCTAACGCGGCTAAGATATTGGCTTGCACGGCGTTGTCGATGTAACAAAAGTCGCGCGATGTTTCACCATCGCCGTAAATATCTACCGCCTCGTTATCAATCATCCGCGCGGTCCACTTAGGGATCACCGCCGCATAAGCGCCATCGGGGTCTTGGCGTTTGCCAAACACATTAAAATAGCGCAAGCCAATGCTGTGAAAATCATAGGCTCTGGCAAACACATCGGCATACAACTCGTTGACGTACTTGGTCACCGCGTACGGCGACAGCGGTTTACCAATGTTCTCTTCCACTTTTGGCAGCGCTGGATGATCGCCATAGGTTGAACTTGACGCCGCATAAGTAAAACTTTTGACCTTGGATTCTTTACTCGCCACCAACATGTTTAAAAAGCCGGTGACATTGCTGTGGTTAGTGCGAATAGGATCGTCAATAGAGCGCGGTACCGAGCCAAGCGCGGCTTGGTGAAGCACGTGATCAATGTCAAAAGTGGCTTCTTTACAGCGCTCTAAGTTGGTGATGTCGCCGTGAATAAAATGAAAGTTTTGCCACTGTTGTTCGGATACTTGCTGTTTTACACTATCGAGATTGCGCCGATAGCCGGTTGAAAAATTATCGAGCCCCACCACCTGCTGATTGTGCTTGAGTAACACCTCAAGTAAATTAGAGCCGATAAAACCTGCCACACCGGTGATCAGCCAACGCTTAGGCTGTTGTTGCAGGTTTAGTAATACTTGCGAGTAGGTTAGCATGTACATCTCCTACACTGCACCGTGACAAAACATTGACTTACAAGCGTAAATCAACGTCTTCTTTGGGCAGGATGTATTTTAAGTCGTAAATAAAGTGGCCTCGACGGCCCCACTGGCGAATTTCAGCTGGCGTTAACGCTTTAAATTGTTGATGAGCCACGGCTAAGATAATCGCGTCGTAGTGTTCGTTTTTCGGCTTATCTACTAAATCAATATCGTATAACTGTTTTGCTTCGCCTTTGTCACACCACGGATCAAACACGTCGACTTGCATATTGTATTCATTCAATTCGTTGACGATGTCAACCACTTTGGTGTTGCGCAGATCGGGACAATTTTCTTTAAAGGTCAAACCCAACACCAACACATTGGCGTGTTCGACATGGGCGTGCTGTTTCATCATGTTTTTCACCAATTGTGACACCACATACTGGCCCATATCGTCATTTAAATGACGCCCTGCTAAGATCATTTTCGGGTGATAGCCAATATCTTCTGCCTTTTGCGTTAAGTAATACGGATCAACGCCAATGCAATGTCCGCCGACTAAGCCGGGTCGAAATGGCAAAAAATTCCATTTGGTGCCCGCTGCTTCTAGCACATCAAGGGTATCAATGCCGAGTTTATTAAAAATGATCGCCAATTCGTTGATCAGCGCAATATTGACATCGCGCTGGGTATTTTCTATCACTTTGGCCGCTTCAGCGACTTTAATTGACGGTGCTTTATGAGTACCGGCGGTGATCACACTGCGATAAACACTGTCTATGTATTCGGCCGCCTCAGGGGTTGAGCCAGAGGTCACTTTTAAAATTTTGGTGACCGAGTGCTCTTTATCACCGGGGTTGATGCGCTCAGGTGAATAGCCAGCAAAAAAGTCTTTATTAAAAACCAAACCGCTGGTCTGTTCAATTACCGGTACGCAATCGTCTTCGGTCGCACCTGGATAAACGGTGGACTCAAACACCACCACATCGCCCTTACTTATCACCCGGCCCAATAATTCACTGGCACTGATCAACGGCGTTAAATCGGGCTGCTTGTGTTGATTGATTGGTGTGGGTACGGTGACGATATAGAAATTACAGCTTTTTAACTCGCTTTCAAGGTGGGTAAAACGCAAACGCTGCGCACGCGAGAACTGGTCAAACGAGACTTCGAGTGTGGTGTCGATGCCATCGCGTAACTCGTCAATGCGTTGTTGTTTAATATCAAAGCCAACTGTAGGGTATTTTTTGCCAAACTCCACCGCTAGCGGCAAACCGACATAACCAAGACCAATGACTGCGATTTTTATTTTTTTAATATCCATTCTCGATACAAAGTGTTGTTGTTTTGATCAAAGTATAGATGCAAAAAATAATTTTACCCTGCCAATTAGTGGCATTTTTTGGCGCTAAATCAAGGGTGCCCTAGTCGATTCAAAGAACCATTCACAGCACTACTCAGAGCGCAATGGTCAACGGTTGGCACAGTCTAGTGCAAAACGATTAAATTGTTGGCAAAAAAAATACCGAGCAAGCTCGGTATTTTGGTTTGTTATCAATGGCGCTGATTAAAACGGTAGGAAGTTAAAGGTGTAGTTTAACTCGGTTTCGTTTACGTCCATGGCACCAAAGTTAATTAAGCGAATTCGCGCCAATAACTTTTTGATGAAGTCTTCATGAGCCAAGTCACTGCTGACAATATTGACATTTTGCACTCGACCTTGTGGGGTGATCACCAAGTTAATGGTCACCTTGCCCTGCAAGCTTGGATCTTCGCGCAGCGCACGACGATAAATTGAGTACAACGCGCCTTTGTTGCGGTCAAACGTTTGGCGAATCGATTCCGTGGTACGGTTACCGGAAGCCATTTCTGACTCGCTTAACGCAGCAGCATCACCTGCTCCGCCGCCGCCACCGGTTGTCGGAACACGGGCGGTAAATTCGGTTGTCTTACGACCTTCAAGACCATTGCCACTGCCCACATCTGAGCTTAGCGATCCGGCAGCAACACCGCCAGACGTACCGGCCACGGTTCGACCAAGTAGCATGCGCTCTGTTTCTTCGGCTTCGCCGCCACCTTGCTCTAAGTTATTATCAGCAAGGCTGTTAACGTCAACGCTTTCACGCATTTGCGATAGCGCGTCTGACATGGCTAACAAACCACTGTTTTGCGCTTGTTCACGCGCAGTTTGTGGCTCTGGCGTTACCTCTGGCTGAGGCTCTGGCTCTGGTTCAGGTTCGGCTTCAGCAACTTCCTCTGGCTCAGGCTCTGCTTCGGGCTCCGGCTCGGGTTCTGGCTCAGGCTCAACTTCAACCTTTTGCTCTTGGATCTTCACCAACTGAGGTGGAATTCGCTCGATTTCTTCACGCGTACGCTCAGGTAAATCAACCACTTTGACCACAATCGTAAATAGCACAGTGACAACCAAACTCACCAACAACAACAGGTTGAATACGCGATTATCTTCGTGTTTCTTCCACGTTGGCAGTTGGCTTAACGACAGTTTTTGCACCATGGCTTAACCCTCCGCCTGTTGACCGTTTTCGGCTGCACTGAGAAGTTCCTTCTCTGACACGCCATAGGTTTGTTCAACGGCAAGCGAAATATTGGTGTAACCGGCATTCGCAGACGTTTGCATAATTTTCTTTAACAAACTGTACGGCACCGATTTGTCCGCCATAATATTGATTGCTAAGCCGTTGGCCAACTCTTCTTCCGTCAGATCGGCGCGTCGATTGCGTTGATACTCAAGTTCCTTGAGCAAGTCGTCAATCAAAATTGCCTCAGAGTCTTTCAGCTGATCAATGCTCGCCACTTTACGCCCTTGTATAAGCACGCTGTTGGCATTTACCGTAATGATCAAGTTTTCCTCAGCGGCTTTTTTAGACACCGACTTAGGCAACTCAATTTCTTTTGAGTTCTGCAGTACTTGAACATCTGAGGCATTCACCATAAGGAAGAATACCAAGATGGTAAAAATATCCATCAACGAAACCAGCGATAACTTCGACGTTTTCGACAAGCGCTGATGGTGGCGAGCCATGCGTTTGGCTCTTACAGACTGCTTCACTTGCTACCTCCTTCTGCACTTACCGCACCCACTAATTCAGGGTTACTCACTTGCAGAGCATCGCCTAAACTAATTTCAGGAAACAGTTCAGCGTCAACAACCGAAGCGACAACCACCGCTTTATACGATCGCGATTTATCCATTAACGTGACAATGGTTTGATAATCAATTTGAGGCTCGAGCAAAATGCTGATGTCCTTTTTGTCGATTCCGCGTTCACTTAACAGCTGCTTAACCTGTTTTAATACCGCCACCAACGTATCATAATCATAATCGTCGTTGGTATTCGGTATGGTTTTCAATAAGTACGTTTTTGGATAATACACTTCAATTTGGTCATCGCGGACCATCAACTCAAGCGTGTTATCTTCGTTTTCTTCTTGATTTTCACTTTGTGCGGTCGGATCCGTGAGTTCCGGTAACTTAAGATCTAAAACGGTAATGTGTGAAAATACCATCATCATCAAAAGCACCGGTACCAAGACGATCATCAAGTTCATAAATGAGGTGATGTCGAGTTCGGCATCCTGACGCTTGATTCGGGTTTTTCTTAACATAGCAACCCCGTATTAGTCAGTCGCGCGTGATTTACTTGTCACTGAGTTGTTTTTGCTGATGATGTTTAAAAACTTAACACCGGCCATTTCTAGGTTATCAACAATCTCGGTGGTCTTAGTTTGTAACACTGAGTGACACAACAACAATGGGATGGCCGAAATCAAACCAAACGCCGTGGTGTTCATCGCAACTGAAATCGAATCAGATAGCAATGATGCTTTTTGTGATGGGTCAGCGCTGGCAACCGCAGAGAACGCAGCGATCAAACCAATGATGGTACCCAATAGACCTAATAAGGTGGCAATGTTAGCTAGGGTTGCAAGGTATGGCGTGCGTTTTTCAAGACGCGGTAACGCTTCCATTACACCCTCTTCCATTGCGTATTCAATTTCTTCACGGCGCGGAGTTTGCTTCATGCGCGTGATACCCGCTTTAAAAATATTGCTGATCGCTGACTCGTCTGCGACGCGCTCAATGCCATCAAAGTCTAAGTTTTGTAGTAATGGCGCAATGCGTTTCATGGTGTCGCCGTTTTGCTTAGACATACGCATTAGGTAAATGGCGCGTTCAAGAGCGATCGCTAAACCAATGGCCAACACCACAGCAATAGGAAACATGAAGGATCCACCTTCTTGGAAAAAACGAATAATAGTATCAAACATGGGTTCTCACCTTTAGTTATTATTATGCAGCGCATAGCGTTGCGAATTTAAATTACAAGTACTTCTGTTATCGTGGTTGGAACTCAACACACGAGGTTGTCTGTTGATGTTATCAGTATTTGTTCACCGGATAATAGCGTTAAATGTGTTCACCGGCGCGTTTGTTCACTCTGTGAGCAATCCACTGTTCGGTTAGATTACATTCGCTTTGTGCTACCCCGCTGCTACTGATGCATCGGTTATTGTTGTTGCTTTTGCGCGTGATACGTCATTTCCCGCTTCAGGCTGTCAACCTCCAGCGGTTGAAACGTCATTTTCACCCGTTGACTCATGGCCTCGGAATTGACAGCCATTTGCTCGGCTTTTTGCCAAGGCACAATCGACGTCACTTTCGGTTGCTCTTTATCACCGACAAACGTCGATTCTAAGGTGATCACCGTGCGACCTCGTTTTTTTGTTGGTGTCGTCTCAGCAATATCATCGTCATCGCTACTTTGTTGCTCTTGGCTTTGAACAACCGGATCGGCACTGGCTTGCGCGGGCGCTAGTTGTGGCGTTTCCTGCTCGAATAACATTGGTGTGGCACCAACAAAACCGCTCAAGGTAACGGCGCTGACAAACACTAAGGTTTGTGACAGCGATAACAACGGGCGAGTGCTTGCCGTGTCATTGGCAACGATACGCGTTTTGATAGTTGATCGTGGCATGGCTGTTTCCCTATTGTTTAAGCTGCATCGAAATATCGGCGATCCAGCGTTTTACCTTGTTGTCTTGTTCTTTGGTTAACACTTGATAGGTTTGGTAATGCGATAACGCCTCTAAGCGCTGTCCCATGTACATATCAAGTAAGATACCCAGATTTAAATGGGCATTGGCAAATCCGCCCCACGCTTCTAACGCGGCCTGGTACGATGCTTTTGCCGCCTCAAACTCACCCGCTTCTCGCTGCATTAACCCCAAGCGATTGTGGGCGTGGTAGTTATTGTTATTGGCTTGAACCGCGCGCTGGTAGTAATTGCGCGCCTCATTGTGTTCACCGTTGTTTCTGGCCATATCGCCAAGTATCACCCACACGCCCGATAGCTGCGGCGTGGCGGCAACGATGGCTTCAAGCGCCGCTTTGGCTTGGCTAACGTCGGTTTGCTGCAATGCTAATGCAGCGTTAACTTGCGCTTTAGTTTCCTCAGACACCGCGATGGCGTTGTCTTTATAGGCATTGGGTAAACGCATTAACCGGTCGTATTCGCTTTCGCTGTTGGCAATCGCTTGCTCAGTTCGGCCGTTGTTTTTGTTCAAAGCCGACGCATCACTCGCCGAGTCAGATGTTTCTGGCAGCGTCGAACAGGCGCTTAGCAATGTCAGCAATGACGCCATGGCGATGCCCTTAGCCGACGTCGATTGCGCCAACGTTGACAGCCGAGTATCGTTTGTAGGATTAATATAAGTCATTAATCACCTCAACAAGTTGTTCTTGTTTGTTGTAACGCGCTGGGAGCAGTTTGGCCAAATCGTCAAAACTCTTTTTCACCCAGTCATCGTAAATACCATCAACACTGCGTTTGGCGTTGGTTTCGTGAATTTCAATCGCCTTGTCTTCAAATGGAAACGCTTGCTCTTCCAACAAAATGTCGTATTGCTCCAGCGCCAATTCGTCGAGATTAGCCGGACGCTCTGAATCCATTAAGTCTTGCGCTAAGACACTGTAGATCTCGCCAATGCGATAGTTGGCTTGCGTGGTAAACTCTGCAACTTGATAGCTTGCCGTGTTGTTATACGCGGCCAATGTCTTATCCAATAAATCGCGCTTTTTCGCTAATGACTGCTGCAATGGCAAAGTCAATTTACTGCGACGGAACTTACCCATCAACACGTCGGCAAAGTGCAAACTGGCCGATGCGGCTAAATAGCGAGAGCGTGCGGTGCGCTTGTCACCAGCGTACTTATCGGCATTGATGATTTTATCCAACCAGAAGTTGCGCTTTAATCGATCGCCTTCGCTATTGAGTTGGTATTCACTGCCTGGGCGGTAAAACTCACTCATAATGTGCATCGCTTCCATATAGGTTGAAAACGGCTCTGAGTAGGTGTGCGCATAAGTGCGATAAGCGCGCATCGCTTGGTACTTATCACCGGCTTTCATGTAGTTTTCGGCCGCTAACCACAACATCTGACGCGTTTCTTGCGCCGTCGGTTTTTCTGCCCAGCCCATTTTCATGTAGGCGGCAGAGTCGGCCCATTGTTCGGTTTCTTGATAAGCGTAAGCCAGCTTAACATTCAACGTATCGCTCAACTTGTGCTCAGGGTAGCGCTCTTTAAAGTCAGCCATAAAATCAATGGCTTCGTTATAGCGCTTAAGCTCAAGTAAATAGGTGGCCAAATCGTATTGCGCATTGATGCGCACTTTGGAATTTGGCGTGCGCTCGATCACTCGTTTAAAGTGAGCAATGGCTTGTTCTAAATCACGGTTTTGACCGCGGTTTTGAGCATCGCTTTGTGCCACCTGCTCACCTTGACGATAAATACTGGCGGCTAAACGGTCAATCATATCGGCTCGACGGTTATCGCTGGCCGGCATCACATCCAAAAGTTGGCTATAGGTTTGCTCGGCATCGACATATTGCTGCTCAGCAAATTGACTATGACCAATAACCAATAACGCCGACAAACGCTGCTCAAGAGGTAAATCTGAGTTGTCCTCTAGCGCCTGTTGTGCCACCATCATCGCATTTTCGGTATCGCCTAATTCAAAATATTGCTGGAACAAATCGCGCTGTACGTCACCGGCGCGCGGATCGTCGCGATACAGGGCAATAAACTGCGCTTTCACGTCTTGTTGTTCTTCAATCAAACGCGCTTTGACTTGTGCGGATGCCGACTGGTCAATTAACTGATCGTAGGCCAAAATAAGCGCATAACCGGCTTCATTGGCGTAATCTTGTCCGAGCAGCGCTTGCTGAACGCGTTGTTCGATGCTTTGCTGGTTAACGCCATCTTGGCTATCACCTTCTTGGCTTTCGCGCTCTTGTCTGTCACTGTCAGCTTGTTGTGCGGTTTGTTGGCGTTTGTATTCTGCCACTGCACTGGTGTGTGCCTTGGCTTCAGGCGAATACGCGACGTAGCGATATAACTCGGCAGCCTTTTGGTAATCGCCCATTTCGTAAAAGCTTTCTGCCAGATAAAAGCTAACGGTAATACCACCTTCAATGTCGGGGAAGTTGGCCAAAAACGCTTCGTACCAGGTCACCGTTTCGCGATACGCTTGTTGCACTACACGGCGTTGCTGTTCACTGTTGTTACTCGCGAGCTCGCGATTTTGCTGCTGTGCATTGGCATGCGCGTTTTGTGAAAACTCTTGTAAAATATCGAGCAACACCGGCGTTACTTCGGCTTGAGTTTTTGCTTTGGCATCACCGTCTACTTGGTCCCAATACGGACCGACAAATTGATAGGTATCAACAAACTTTTGTTTTTCTTCGGTTAACTCGGCAGGAAATTGACCGCGACGATAAATGTCCATTTTGTTGATCGAGTACAACACGCTGGCGTGATGATATGGCTCGCGCTCAATAAAGAAATCGTATACGCCAACGGCATCGGAATAGCGCTGTTTGCTAACGTAATGCTGGGCGAGTAAGTCGTAATTGAGGTAGTGGTACGGACGCTCACCAATTCGGACATAATGCGACGCGACGCCCTCTGGCCCTTGGGCAGAGAAAATTAGTGTCATCACCGCAAAGGTTTCTTCGCTCAGCTGCCTGTCGCGCTTGTCAATCAGCTCTAAAAATTCATCCAACGAGCTTACCTGACTCATCACCTTGTACGGCATAACGTCGTCAATGATTTGTGAAAACGCGGTCAGAGCTTGTTGATTTTGTTCGAGCTTAAAGTAACTCCAGCCCATCATGTACAAGGAAATAGAGTAGTACGGGTTGTTATCAATGGTCACCAGGTTTTGGTTGACTACCTGATCGTAATCGCTCAACGCCCCCAGATAATCTTGTTGAGAAAAGCGAATTTCGGCGCGGCGAAACTGCGCTTCAAGCAAGTATTCGTTATCGGGGTATTCGGTGATTAATCGGTCTAAAGCGACCAAGCTTTGCTCTTGCTCACCCTGTAAGTCATGGGCTTTGGCCAATTGATAGAGCAAATGCTGATTACCTGGTAACTCTGGATTATCGGCAATAAACTCGCGCAGTGACTCAATCGCTTGTTGGTAATAACGTCCACCTGGAACGTCGTCGCCGCGCTCCTGCGCTTGCTCAGCTTGCATCATTTCAAGAACGGTAACGCGTTGGTGAATTTGCGATTTAATGTCGTCATTGACTACATACGGCAGTGTTTTTTTATACGCGAGGCTTAACTCATCCAAAGTCAATTTGGGCAGCGCCACTTTTACAAGCGGCGATGGTTGTAAATCAAGCTCGGCCAAGGTCGCACTGCGGGTGCGATCACTGGTTTGTGCTTGCTCTGATTCAAACATCATACAACCGGATAACAGTACACTGGAAACAGACAGTGCAATCAATGTCTTATGCATTATTCGCCCTCCCCGTTTGGTACATCGGTAACGGATTCATTCATTTGTTGTCCACGAATAAAGACTTCATCGGTCATGCGCATTTGGGCAACTTTGGCCTGTTCAAGGTATACCGTTAAGGCCTGCTGTTGACCTTTAAGGCTGGCCATCAACGTTGTTTGTAATGCATCGACCAGCGCACCTTCAATGGCTTTGGCCGCATCGAGTTTGGCATTGATGCGCGCATAGGCTGTGCTGATCGGATGGATAGATAACGCTTTGGCTTGCTCAAAACGCGATAAATCGTTGGCGAGTAGCTCTTTGGCTAAGCGCCCTTGTTCGTCTAAGTAATAATCGCCGATTTGCCATAGCAGTGCGCCGCCAATGCGATTAAGTTGGGCTTGCAGTTGGTCTTTTTGCGCGCTGTCGGCCGAGGCATCTAGCGCATTGCGAAGGCGTTGATAGTCAGCATAGGCGCGTTGTAATTCGGGTTTTTTCCCGACAACCGGGTCGCGTTGAAATAACTTACCGGCGTAACGCGAGGCCAATGCGTCCATGGTTGTTTCGCTTTGCTGATAACGCGATTGAAGCGTATTAAGCTGGGCCGCTCGCAACGCGGTCTCTTCGCTTTGCGAGAGAACCTTGGCATTGGCGTCGCTGAATTGATACTGGCTTTGGGCCACTGATGACAGTTGTGTTTTCCAGTCGGTTAAGGCGCTCATGGCCGCTCGCAAGCTGTTTAAGTCTTGTACCGATTGCTGAAACTCGTTACCGGCGATCGCCGAGACATCGTCGTATACGGCCGGCAATGACACGCTAATTTGCTCGCCGCGTTGGCCTAACGCACTTTGCTCTGACGGCATCGCTAACAGCGACAGCACGTAGCCTTTTGGGTTATCGGTTAAGCTGGCTAGCTCACTGTCGACGGCATTTTTTTGCAAAATAAAGCGACGCGAGGCAAGTTGATAGGCTGCAAACGCTTGCTCTTTATCACTCATTTGCTCAAAGGCAAAACCAAGCGCTAAGCGCGCTTCATGGGCAAATACCGATTGACTGCTGCTCGTGGCCAATTGCTGCCACATTAACACCGCGCCGTCGT
Source organism: Thalassotalea ponticola (assembly GCF_041379045.1). Taxonomy (NCBI): domain Bacteria; kingdom Pseudomonadati; phylum Pseudomonadota; class Gammaproteobacteria; order Alteromonadales; family Colwelliaceae; genus Thalassotalea; species Thalassotalea ponticola. The sequence continues at coordinate 1,442,401 of NZ_CP166871.1, read as the reverse complement.
AATCGTCGTTGTTGGCTTTGGCCCAACCATAGCCTAACATTGCCGACTCGCTATCCATACCACGCTGTGACACTTGCTCAAACGCCGCCAGTGCTGCTGGGTTATCATTAAGCTCTAAGTGAACAAAACCAAGCGCCACGTAGGCGCGATCGACAATGGCTTCTAACTCATCAGTGATGTTTACATCAACCAAAACCTCAGCGTCGTTATCGCTAACCTCAACCGGGGTTAAATCGACCACCGACTGCAACGAGTCGATAATACGCGCTTGGTTTGCCGCGTTACTCAAACCTTGGCTTTGCGCTAAATAAGCCATCGCCGTATTAAATGCTAAGTAACGGTGAAAAATGGAATCGGCGCTGATGTTGTTTTTCATCGCTTCGGCGTCAAGCATACGCCCTTCTTTTAACGACAACTGAGCGTTTAGAAAATAGTAACCGTCTAGGTAATCGGTCGCTAAGTTATCGCCCACCTTGTTTAAGGCGCGACGTGCGTCATCAAATTGGCCTTTTTTATAAAAGCCTTGGGCAAAGCGATAATACACGTAATCGCGATGCTCATCGCTTAGCGCTTCGGGATCATTTTGTTCAAACGCATTAAACGCCTGTGCCGAGCCAGTATTCATGTCGTAGTCAAATTCAAGACCGGCGCGCACTAATTGATCTTGGCCATGGTCATCTAGCAATCCGCGTTGGCTATTAAGTGCCAATTGGGTTAATGCGGTAAAGTAATCTTGGCTGTAGTAGTGAAACATCACTTGGCCTTGGGCGATACGCTGCTTGGCTTGCTGACTGGTTTCACTGTTTGCTTGCACGGGTTGCTGAGTAGCATTTACCGACGCCGATAGACTAGAGGCAACCAGAGCGCTGGCGCCAATTGCCATGGCAACGGCCAGACGGACACGTTGTTGTCTCGTATTCTGCGGCAACGCTTTGCTGCGAGCTGAATCAAGCGATGATAAGAACAATACTTTGGTCATAAACTACAACTCAGTGGCCGACAAAATAACGCGTTCAAACGAGGTATCTGCATCAATGCGAAGCTCAATGGCATTCGCATCGGCGGATTTGACAAAATCGGTGGTTAAACCGCGTTTGGTTTTATTGCCGCGCTTATCAATGCCGCTGATGTAAGCTACGACGTTGTGTTCGCCCACACCAACATCACCAATAAACACGCGATCCACACCACCTCGATGTAAGGCATTGCTTTGTTCAGTAGTGTAATGAACGCGGTGTACGCGCTGGCCATCAATGAGCAAGGTCACTGCGGTCACTTGAAACAAGTCGCCGGCATCAACGGATAAATACACCGCCACTTGGTCGGCGTCGGGGTGCAACATCGCTTCTTCGAGCGCTTTAACATCGGCGGCTAATTCAACTAACTCGGTTTTAAAGCGCTGTAATTGGGCATCAGTTGACTGAGCAGAGGCAACAAATGGCACAGAGACGCTAAACAATAAGGTCGCGCTTGTGGTTAGGGTTTTTATTTTATTTCTCATGAGACTACCTTACTCGCATAACGTTTTAGGCTAACACAACTCGCATTTTTCATTTAAAACGAAAATGCCAGACCTAAGGTGGCTTCAGGGCTTATTGAAAAATCGCCGCCACCGTGTTGCTTGTGCAGATGGCCGCGTAAATCAATTCGCACCGAAAACGCATCGTTTAACACAACGCGATAGCCTGCACCGCCAACCAAGGTTTTATTTTCAACGTAGTTTTCATAATCGGTTAAGCCCGCACCGGCAACAAAAAACAGCGAGGTTTTCATGCCGTAATCACGGGTGATGAAGGTGTCTTGATGAAAGTTGTAACCCAATACGCCGTTGATGAATGTGACTTGTTGGCTATGACCAGTCACTGAGTAAGAGCCTTCAATAAAAATGTTATCAGTAAAGTGATACGCACCCCGCACACCTATTGCCGCATGCGTGGTTGAAGGGGCAGATACCCCATCGCTGTCAATGGTGGCCAGGCCGCCAAACACACCAATTTCCCAATCTCTTGAATGCATATCCAGTGTTGCTGCTTGGCGTTGTAACACCGGCTCAACAATATCATTTGAATTTGATGGTGAAGAGGTTTGCTCTGCATTGGCTACGCCGGTTAGCGCTAGAAGGGTAAAAAGAGTGCTTACGCTCGATTTTACAGTTACCACGTTATGCTCCTGATGACCGACTGGTCTTATTATCTATCCGTTGGGTTGCGGTAAACCACAACTCGTTATTCTTGTTATCTATTTGTTACAGTTATACGGGTTAATCACTAAATTAGTCGCTACATTTAGTCTTTACGTTAGTCGTTAAACTTAATCGTTAAACTCAGTCATTAAACTTAGCCATTAGCCCCTTAATACCTGAGGGCGCGACTTTGATCGGTTGCCCTTGTTTGTTGCGGGTTTGATTTAGATGCATTTCTGCCATCCACCCTTCGGTGCCGTCTTCGGTAACCACTTTAAAGTAACCGTGCTTGCGATCAATCACCTTGATCCACTCGCCTTGCTCGGCAATGTAAAACACTGGAAAATCGCCACTGGGACCTGAGTGCATATCAATAAACGGTGCATCCACTTGCACTTCTTGACTGGCAAGCGCAGTTACTGACACCGCGCATAGACACGCCAAAACAACCGATTTAAGAAATTGCATGCTTTTTTGCCTTAACATCCTAATAACGTATTCGCTCACTGCTATTACCGAAAAAGTGATAATAAAAGCAACGAAAACTGATGAATTTACAACCAACGATTCATTCACAATACATTAGCTATATTTTTACTTCTTACGAATCTAACAAAATTTATTTCAATAAAAAAGACTCTTATAACGAATACAGTTAAAAAAACGAATATTTGTCTAAAAATCCATCATTACACGGTGATTTATCTAAGTGCAACAAGCCGTAAGTGGTTGTTTGAGAAAATGTATCAGCTTCGCTGGTTAGCTTATTTAACGCAAGTGTGAGAAAAGTCCGACATCGCTTATCAAAGACTTAAATAGACTTGCAAAAGACCAACAAAAGATTTGCAAACGCTCTGCTATTAATAGTGCAGCCTAGCGATTGCATTACATTCATTTTTGTTCAGCCTCATAACGAGCTCTCATGACTGCCTTTTACTAAAAGCAGCAAAGGTATTGTGAACAACAAAAACAATGTGTTACAGCCCCTGCCCTAACACTTTGCGTACCCGTTTTACCCTGCGCTGTAACAATATGGGGTTCTGCTTATTTTTGATTGTTTTACGCCAGGCCTTTGACGGCGGGGCTTGCCCCAATTTAGCAAAAAATAATCAAAAAATTCATGCCGTTAGATTGCCTAACCGATAACCGATGCTATGCTTAATTTATGAACGTTAATACGGTTTTAAGTAGTGTTTAGGCAACAGCAATTGATATAGCAAAGCCGGGTAGTTTGAGCCATAACCACGCATTGGGCGTATGATCTTAGGTAATCAAAACCTAGATCTGTAAAATCGATCACTTAAGAGGCTGGCTTAAGAGGCTGGCTTAAGAGGCTAGCTTAATAGGCAGATAGCTAAGGCCTAGTCATTAAAGCGACTGGTAAAGACGACATACACAGTGGCAAAAACAGATTAACAACAAAAGCAAACAGTACATCGCGATAACAACAGTTCGCTATAACAACAACTCGCTTAATAACAACTTGGTAGGTACGAATATGAATACGCTTTTCACTCCCGTTTCTATTTCCCGACGCTTAATCGCTTGTCTTGGCGTTGTTATGAGCCTCAGTCTGATATCACCAAAGGCGATGGCATGGGATGATCAGCAAGACATTTATGCGCCGGCGCAGCAACACGACAGCTTCTATTTTGGTTTACAGGTGGGACAAGGTATTCACAACAGCGAATCGTTTAATGATTTTAATATCAGTGCTTATACCGGCCGCTTGGGTTACAACCATACCAACCACCTTGGTTTTGAAGTTCGATTGGGACAAAGTTGGAATGAAGACGATATTGGCAACGGCGATCGCGAACTGGACCAGCTCACTGGTTTGTACGTTACCTACAGCTATCCCATAAATCGCAAACTCAACATTTTTGGTGTTGCGGGGGTGAGCGATGTCGATATTAATTGGATCCGCGGCGAAAATGTAGACGAATACAATGAAAGTGGTCCAAGCCTTGGTGGCGGTCTTGAGTATGTGGTGAACAACAAAGCACGTTGGACATTAGAAGCCATGGCCTACGTTGAAAGTGATATTAATTACGGCAATATTTCTGGTGGTTTTCGGATCAGCTTTTAACAGTGCGTTGAGTGACTCTTAGCCGTTAAGTTTATAAACAAACAACAAAGGCCAGCATTGTGCTGGCCTTTTCTTTACTTAATCTAATTAATCTTACTAGTCTTATTAGTCTTAGACGCTTTAGTCTAAGCCGATTTAGTCTAAGACGATTTACTATAGGGCGATGTATATCACTGCAGATGCATATCACCGCTTTTATTGATGTTTATTGATATGCCCCGTTACAAGCTGTTATGCCTTCACCAGTTTCGGCTCGGTTAGGTTTTTATGCGCTGATTGGTTAACGTACAGTAAATCGCATATCTCATCTGCTGGGGTAAACGCCGTCGGCGCGTCTAACAACAGTTGACGTATGGTTTGTTGATCAAAGTCTCTACATGCCTTATCTAACGACTCCAACATGGGTGCCAATTCTGCCCAACTTAAACACACTTCTTGCGCGGTCATGATCCGCTCGTTGCCGGTTTTACCGACATCATCGCCAATCAGTAGTTCTTCATAGAGTTTTTCGCCAGGACGTAAACCGGTTTCAATAATTTCAATATCGCCATCAGGCTTGCCTGCATGTTTTAAATGCAAGCCCGACAAGTGGATCATTTTATAGGCTAAGTCGTAAATTTTTACCGGTTGCCCCATGTCCAAAACAAACACGTCACCGCCCATGCCCATGGCACCAGCTTGGATCACCAGCTGCGCGGCTTCGGGAATGGTCATAAAATAGCGGGTAATATCGCGATGGGTTAACGTGATGGGGCCGCCGGCAGCAATTTGCTTTTTAAACAGCGGAACCACCGAGCCTGAGCTACCTAATACATTGCCAAAGCGCACCATGCAAAAGCGGGTTTTTTGGCCATCTTGTTGCGCCAGCGCTTGTAAACACAATTCAGCCATGCGCTTGGTGGTGCCCATGACGTTGGTTGGGCGCACTGCCTTGTCGGTAGAAATTAACACAAAAGTTTCTACGTTGGCGGCAATGGCCGCCTGCGCACAGTGCAAGGTGCCAAAAATGTTATTGCGCACCCCTTCAATAACGTTGTGCTCAACTAATGGAACGTGCTTGTAAGCCGCCGCGTGATACACGGTTTGCACCGAAAACGATTGCATCACTTTTTCCAGTCGGCGTTGTTTGATCACCGAGCCCAGCATCGGGTACAGGGTTATTGCTAACTGGTGTGTTGCAATATACTCTTCGAGCTCTTTGTGAATTGAATACAAGGCAAATTCGGTTAGCTCGTATAGTACCAAGGCCTTGGGACGCTGATTAATGATTTGGCGACACAACTCAGAGCCGATTGAACCACCCGCACCGGTGACCATAACCACTTTATCTTTGATATTTGCGTCCATTAAATCTTGGTTTGGTGGTACCGGATCACGGCCAAGTAAGTCTTCAATCGACACCTCGACAAAATCATCGATTTTGGCTTTACCCGACACCAAATCGGCCATACCGGGGATGGCTAAGACTTCAATGTACAGGCTTTCTAGTTTGTTTAAGATGGCCGCTCGTTGACTGCGAGACGCCGATGGCAACGCCAACAACACTTTACTCGCCTGGTGTTTTTCCATCAGATTTGGTAACTCATCTGCGCCGTATACGGTTAAACTGTTGATCGATAAACCGTGTAACATGGTGTTGTCATCAATAAAGGCAACGGCGCGATATTCCGCCCCATTGCGAAGCGCTTCAACCAATTGGATACCAGCGCCACCGGCACCGTATACAATGACCCGTTTTTTTGAGCGTGCTAAGCTGCGATTGGCCATAGAACGCACTGTATAGCGTGAACCACCGACCAACAACAATAAAAAGGCTGCATAAATCACCGGTACCGAGCGTGGCACATCGACGGCGATTAGCAAGCTGCAAATGGCCACCGTTGCCGCCGAGATAAAGGTGCTAATAAGCACAACCACTACGGCCAAATTACTGAAGTAGCGGATTACCGCGCGATATAAGCCCAGCATAATGTTAGCAACAATACTGATGGCGACCACGCCGAGGATCAGTAACCAGTAGTTTGGATTAAAAAATTGTACCTCACTATCTAGGCGCAAAAACATCGCAAACCAGAAGGCAACCATAATAAACAGAGAGTCTACAAAAACACTGATCAAGCGCTTGTATGGGCGAGAAAGCTCAAAGATTTGTTCCATAAACCGGTACATCCTAACCGTTATAATTATTATGGCGCATACCGTAACCGAACAGGTGAACTGACGTTTTGGTTTTATCCCGTGTTATGCATAACACATAACAAAAAATGCCAGATAAAATAAAACATCAGCCGAGATACGCGCAGATAAATCGACAGTGCGTATCATAACAAGTTTTGGCAAAAGATAAAATTTTTAACGGGTAAAAATGTGCCCAAACAGACAATGGCCTTGATGCTGACCTATGCCAGTAAAAAGGCCATAACCGTGACAGTAGACTAGCTTACATCAAACCTATCTGCGTCCATCACTTTACACCACGCACTGACAAAGTCTTCAACAAATTTTTGCTTGTTGTCATCTTGCGCGTACACTTCAGCGTAGCTGCGTAATACCGAATTAGAGCCAAACACCAAGTCAACACGCGTTGCCGTCCAGGCCACTGTATTGTTGGTTCTGTCAACCAATTGATAGAGTCCATTATCCATTGGCTGCCAGCGATAGCGCATGTCGGTTAGATTGACAAAAAAGTCATTGGTTAATACCCCAACGTTGTTGGTAAAGACGCCATGAGGGCTGTTGTCAAAGTTGGCGCCCAATACCCGCATGCCACCTACTAACACGGTCATTTCTGCTGCGGTTAAGCCCATTAGCTGGGCTCTATCGAGCAACAGCTCCTCGCTGCTCACCGCAAAGTCTTGTTGTAGGTAATTGCGAAAACCATCGTGCAGTGGTTCTAATACGTCAAACGACGATCGATCGGTTAGTTGCTCTGTGGCATCACCGCGCCCAGGGGTAAAAATCATATCCACCTTAAATCCAGCAGCCAATGCAGCCTTTTCAACGCCAATGCAACCGGCCAGCACAATAACATCGGCAACGCTGGCGCCTGTGTCTTTGGCGATGGGTTCAAGTACGCTTAGCACCTTTGTAAGTCGCTCTGGTTCATTACCATGCCATGCGTTTTGTGGTGCCAGGCGAATGCGCGCGCCATTGGCACCACCGCGTTTATCCGAATGGCGAAAGGTTCGCGCACTGTCCCAGGCGGTGGTGATCATATCTTGAATACTTAGCTCGCTGGCGGTGATTTTATCAACCACCGCTTGCACGTCGTAATGTTGATCGCCGCTGGGGATAGGGTCTTGCCAAATCAAATCTTCAGCGGGCACGTCAGGGCCAATGTACCGCGCTTTGGGGCCCATATCGCGATGGGTTAACTTAAACCACGCACGAGCAAACACATCGGAAAAGTAGTCGTGATCGCGGTGAAACTTTTCGGCAATTTGGCGATATTCAGGATCCATTTTCATCGCCATATCGGCGTCGGTCATAATCGGCTTGTAACGTTTGCCTGAATTTTCAACGTCTACGGGCATATCCTCTTGTTTAATATCCACCGGCTCCCACTGCCAGGCACCGGCTGGGCTTTTGTTTAACTGCCACTCGTGATTTAACAACAAATCAAAATAGCCGTTATCCCACTGGGTGGGATGGGTTGTCCACGCCCCTTCTATACCACTGGTTATGGTATCTTTGCCAATGCCCGATTGGTTTGGATTGAGCCAACCAAAACCTTGGTCTTCGATATTACCCGCTTCCGGCTCAGGACCGAGCTTGTCGGCATCGCCATTGCCATGAGCCTTACCCACCGTGTGCCCCCCTGCCGTTAAGGCAACCGTTTCCTCATCATTCATCGCCATGCGAGAAAACGTGGTGCGAATATCGGCGGCGGTTTTTAACGGGTCGGGGTTGCCATCTACCCCTTCTGGGTTCACGTAAATTAGGCCCATCATCACCGCGGCTAAGGGGTTGGCCAAATCGCGCTCACCAGAATAGCGACTGTTTTCACTACCCGATGGTGCTAACCACTCCTTCTCAGCGCCCCAATAAATGTCTTTTTCTGGGTGCCAAATATCTTCTCGACCAAAGCCAAAGCCAAAGGTTTTTAAGCCCATTGACTGATACGCCACCGTACCGGCGTAAGCGATGAGATCGGCCCAACTCAATTTATTGCCGTATTTCTTTTTTATCGGCCACAGTAAGCGGCGGGCTTTGTCTAAGTTGGTGTTATCTGGCCACGAATTTAGCGGTGCAAAGCGCAAATTACCAGTGCCTGCCCCACCTCGTCCGTCGGCAATGCGATATGTGCCGGCTGCGTGCCATGTCATGCGGATCATCAAGCCACCATAGTGACCCCAATCAGCAGGCCACCAGTCTTGGCTGTTGGTCATCAACGCCAACACATCCTTTTTTAACTCATCAAAGTCCAGTGTTTTTACTGCTTCTTGGTAATTAAAGTGCTCACCCATAGGGTTGGTTTTGTGATCGTGCTGATGCAAAATATCGAGATTTAATGATTTCGGCCACCAGTGGGTATTGGTTTCTTGTTGTGTGGTTTGCGCGCCGTGCATAACCGGGCATTTTCCTTGAGACATAACAACTCCTCGTGTGTGTTTGTCTGGGTGGTAATGGATATACCAAAGTGTAGTGTATGGTTTAACGAGGAGCGAACTGTAAAGCTGTAAAGCGGTAAGCTGTAAGCTGTAAAGCGGTAAGCTGTAAGCTGTAAGCTGTAAGCTGTAAGCTGTAAAGCGGTAAGCTGTAAGCTGTAAAGCGGTAAGCTGCAAGCTGTAACGCGGCAAACTATTAAATCCTTAATAGCCTTATAGCCCTGCAGCCTTAAAGCCTATCACTTGTACCCTTGTAGCTTAAAGCCTTATAACCTTATCGCCTTATAGCTTGAAGCTTGTAGCCTTATAGCTCTTTTGCTGGGCAAAAAAAACGGGACGTTTCCGTCCCGTTTTATCGTATTAGCCGCCGTTACCTGACGCACCGGTCAGTTCGGGATCTAAACTTGTGTACATAATCGACACATCGGCTTTATTAACTGAAATAACCCATGGCATATCGACTTCTTCTAGAGCGGCCTTTGAACTATCAGATAGAGTAAGCTCTACCTGGAAATCCAGTGTATTAGTGGCTTGTTCAACCACACCGGCTTGCGCTAAATTAACTGACTTGATAGCAACCGTAATGGTTGCACTGCTTTCGCCAGCAGGCAGAGTCACTAATTGGTCAACTATTTCATAATGAACGCCCGATTTAGCACTGCCATCGATGGCACTGATAGCAAAGGTCAACTCACCATCATACTTTTCACGCGCAAGTACGTTAATTGGCACTTCTACTTCAAAACGGTCAAAGCTGTCGGTGTTGGTTTCTAACTCTACCGTACCGACTGATGTTACAAACGCATTGAGTAAATCGTTATCAGCAATGCTGATCAATCGCGTCGCGCGGTCAAACTGATTCGCTTGGTTTGAATCGTGTACCCAGCGCCAGTCATTATCGAAAGAAACGATTGACTTAGCTGGCACGTCCAATGCGGTTAAATCGATATTCACCACAACAACTTCGCTCGACTCTGGTGCGTCGTCATCTAAAATTTCAACATCGATATTTTGTTGAGCTGAGCCATTAGCAAATTGGTAACTACCGTCGGCAATGGTGTAATCCTCATCACGTGTTGCCGTGGTTTCAGTGTCATCAACACTAACAAGCGTGGTCATGGTCACGTCGTCAGATGAAGCGTAAAAATGCTGTTCAATGGCAAACATGGCATCGTCTTCTACCCCTTCAACCGGTTTAAAGCCTTTGGTTTTCAACGACGAGTCTTGCTCAATGCTGAGGTGCACAAAGTAATAATCGTTGTCTAACACGGTAAAAGGTTGCGACTTAGTCATCGCTAACGCATCAGAGCTCACGGTTAAGGTTAGGGTGTAATCATCGTTAACAATCGAATCATTAGCAACCGACAAGGTGATCAGTTTACTCGCTTCGCCCGGCAAAAAGTGCAAGGTATGGCTTTGTTCACCCGTTGGCGTGCTAATCACGTAGTCGATATCAAGCTCGCTCTCTGTTGCGCTATCAAGGGTGATGCGAACGCGGTTGTCGTAACCTTCGTAAATTTGCGTGTCTTCTAACTCAAACGTCTTACCTTCAACGCGGTAACTGCGTTTACTGCTACCAAGCAACTCGAGCGAAAATGCGCTAGCAGGAGCAAGCTGTGCATCGTTGTCAACAATGGTCACCTGATGGTAAGCCGTCTGCTCAGTGGTTTTAACCCAATATGAATCTAAAAATTGCAACATCAGTGACTCATCGCCTTCCACATCGATATCATCGATTACGTCAAAGGCAAAATCGACCGATGTTTCGCCACTATTTAACGTTACCCATTGCAAGATACTTTTGGGATTTTGCTCGCCTTGGTAGTCAAGTAACCATGTTGCACTCACTTGTTCGGTGTTCATCTCTGCGAGTGCCACAGACATTGAGCTATTGTTCACCACCTCAGGGATCGGCTGATCAAATGTTACGCGAACACGTGCTTGCTGTGTTTGCTCACTGGCTTCAAGCGTTTCGATGTTAGTGATGGTGACATAATCGTTATCACGGATTTCGATGTTTTTAACAATGCTCGGTTTGCCATTGCTAAATTCAGCGCCATCAATATCAAACAGGCTCACATGCAAGCGCTTTTCGCGTTGCTCCACTGTGCGATCAGCAATGATTTCAACCAGTAGCTCTTTTTGTGTTTCGCCTGGGGCAAAGATAATGCGCTGAGAATCTACGGCAACAAAATCGATACCAGCTTTCGCACTATAGGTTGTCACTTCGCGCTCTTGTACAGAGTACGACAAACTCACTTCGTGCTCAGGTGCGTCAATTAACTCAATGACCACACGGGCAAAGGTATTTTGATCATCGCCTTCTACTACTCGGTAATCTGCTTGAGCTACCTTAACCAATGGCGTTGGCTCTTCGGTTGGATGCAAAGCGATCACCTTACCCGCTGATGCACATAAGTCGATACCGGTGATCACGCCGGCTTCTGCATCAATTGAGCCAGATTCGGTTAGCTGTACCGTGGTTTTATCAACCACAATTTTGGCTGAACCCTCACTGGTACCCACAAAGCGAAATTCGGTAGGTGCATCTGGCAACTCAACGTACTCTAATACGCCGTCAATCTCGCCGTTGTATTGCTGTGTTTTACCACTAAAACGGTCGTTAGCTAGGTTGATGTCACCTTTTAGTTGGAATTTTTCGCCGTCAACATTTTGTAGGTAAATGGTACCGGTACAAAAATCTTCAACGTGGGCAAAGCCAAGGTTAAAGTAAGAAAAGTGAGTTAGCTCTTGGTTTACAACCAGTTGATTGTCGGCACCGAGCTCAAGCTGTGCTTGGCCCTCATAATGCCAACTAACATCACCTTCCGACAAACTAAATACCGACAGGCTATCGCCTGCTTGATACGGAAGCTGAGTTTGTGGGTGACGTGCATCAGCTGCAACCGGAATGGCTACGGTTACCGGATCAACAGATTCAATACGCGAGGCCTTTTTGCCTTGGCTTGAAAGATTCACCGCAACCATGCCTGCACTTTCAATGCGCACTTCGGTTGCATCTGCTAAGGTGCGGTCATCGCCTGCGTCCTGCCACAACGACAATAGTGCATCAGCATTTTGTATGCTGCTATTGGTATTGCCAGGGTATAACGACGATGCTTCTTCAGAACTTGGATCAAACGCAGCAAGTTGCACGGTTAAATCACTGTTATCAAGTACTTCGCCGTCTTCTGTTACTAACTTAATTTGATTAGGAATGGCAATTTCGGCACTACCGTCGTCAGTTGACATGGTAAACACTTGGTTGCCGTTGGCGTCTTGTGAAGCTGCCTGGCTTAAATCAACCTTGGTTTGGGCAACCGAGATACCGGCTGGCGCTGAGCCTGATTGCAACGAGATCAATGATGCATCGCGAGTTATATCGCCGAACTGGTCAACTGTCGCCGAAATATTAGTGGCCAAATAACCATCGGCTTCTACCACAAAGGTAATGGTGCCGAGGCGATCGGGATAGCCGTTACCGTCTTGGTCTGCAAACGCATCAATATTAAAGTCGACAACCGCTTGGCCTTGGTCAATGGCAAAGGTCGCTTGGTCATCGTTGATAAGGCCTAAGCTGTCTTCAATAACGGTTAATTGACCTTGGCTAATCGCATTATCCGTTAGTGCGTCAACAATATTAACGGTTAACGATGATGCGGGAATTTCAAAGGCCGGCGGCGGTACCACTTTAGGTGGTTCGGGTTGTCGCATTGGTGTGTCGTTATCATCTGATCGACTGCAACCAGAAACAACTAAAATACTTGCCATTAAAGACAATGGCAAAAACAATTGGGGACTGTTAATTTTCATAATTCTTACTAAGTTATTATTTTGTGACGTCCATATCATCCAACGAGGTGGGGTTAGATGGGTTGTATTTATTGACCGACTGACGGTGGTAGTGATGCCAACGTTTATCAACAAAGCTGCATAACGTTTCGCCAGTGCGTGTCATATAAAAAACTCAAATCATTTGAGCCTAGATAGCATACCAATCAGCCCCGAAAAAGCCAAGAAAAACGCCTATCGTAAAGACCAAAAAGTCATATTTTACAATGGCTAACGTACATTTATTAGGCAACAGAAAAAAGCTGTATACGCACGGTTAATAGGTTGCTGACAGTTTGTAACAAAGTGGTTACCGAGAATGGTATGCGGCTTATTTACAGAGAATTTATGGGCTGGTCAAGTTATAACCATTCTTATTATTGGTTATGGAGGCGTTGTACGAATTAGCGCCAATATAACCGACGACATAACCGCCAATATAACCGCCAATATAACCGCCGACATAACCGCGTTAGCATAACGCGGTCATCGTTTTAAAACAGGGTAAACCAAGGGTGATTACTTGCCTGTTTTTCTACGCCTATTTTTATAGTCGGTCACCATTAAAATAGGCGTTGTTTAAGTTGTGATAATACACCGGCTCTTGACCAAATTGGGTGCGCACTAGATTTTGCTCGCCAGGCCGGTTCACTGAGGTTTGCACAAAATAATGCCAGCGTTCAATACCGCGTAGTTGAAAACCGTATTTGGGGTGCATTGATTTTGTAAAACTTAGCGGTAAGGTGATACCAATACCTATAAAGTCCTCTTCCACGTTGAGGTCGCTAAATTGACTGCGTTGATATTTTAGCCCTACTTGCACATTGTTAAACCAATGGTGTGTTTTTAGTGAGTAACCCTGATCGCCCATAACGTATTCACCGGCAGTCAGCTCTATGTCGGTGTGTAGCGATTGAATGCGATAGCGATATTTGAATAACGCCGGTTGATGCGATGCCTTTTGATTAAAATTAACTGCAAGCTCGCTGTCAAAATCACCGGCAAACACGCTCACGCGATGCTTTTTATTAATCGATTGCCAGCGCCCTTCTACGAGCAAACCATGCATGTTTTTTTCAAACTGGCCAACACTTAACTGAGCCGCAAAATTGGCTGTGGGTATTAGTGCTTGGTGAAACAACGCCCTATCAATCCCTGAAGGCAGGCCAAATCGGCGTTGAACGGCGTTACTGTATTCAAAGTCATCGCTTTCGGCAATGGCATTAGACAAGTGCCGTACATCTGCCACTGCACCTAGCCACATATCGATGATCAAATTAGAGCTCAATGCCCATTGGTAATCCCATGCGCCAGCTTCTGTACCAACCAATGAGCTCAACGCGGGTGAGAAAATCAGCCGTGGCGTCCAGCGCGCAGGTTGTTGTTCAACTACTTGCCAATGAATTTGGCTTGGCTGTTGCCAAAGCTGAGGTTGCTCTGTAAATACCGGTAAACCGTGATTTAACAAGCGTATGGAAAAATCAAGTGATGTTGTCTTTGCCGCCAGCGACTGTATCACCGCAAGGGCTTGCGATTCATCGTGGTTAAGCACATTATTTTCAACCGAAATGAGCAGCGAAGAATGGCCGCCTTGACTGTGTAATCCTAACGAGATACTGTCAAAACCAAACCGCTGTAACGCATCACTTAGCTGCGCTAATTCGCCGTGATATAACTGCTCTGCCCCGGCGCCTTGAACGTTATTGCATTTCGTACACGCTTGGTCGCGTTTACCGTTTGAGTTTGCCAAAGGAACACGGTTGCGCTCTTCGGCTGGTTTTTTCGCCACCTCGCCTTGCTCAGCATCGGCGATTGATGATTGAGCTGCTGTACGCGAATACCTGCTGGCATCAGAGCGCTGGTTAGACGTTAGCGGAATTCGCACCCCTAAACTGAACCATTGATCGTGTTCATTGTGATCAGGCGCTGACGAATGCAATTGCACGCTGCCACTGACTTGCCAACCCGCTGGTAACCACGACTGTGGCGCATACGCTTTTACACCAACGTTTAGCGCATGCGCGTCGTATTCGGCGACCAGTTGCAGGTTATCAACCACTTGATACTCGACACCGGCAAAGAGTCCGTTCATCCAGCCAAGGGCATTATCAGACATCCCCACACCCGCACTAAAACGCATAGTACCAAAGCGATTTAACGCCACGCTTTTATCGGCGCTGATGTAATAGGTTTCTGAGAACTTAGACGCACCGCCCACATCCTGAATACCAATGGCTACATCAGCGAAATCGTCGAATGCTTTAGGTAAAAACGGCAACTGCCATTTTAGTGCAGCCGATAAATCGCGAAAGCCACAATTGGAACCCCGATACATGTTGCAGTCGATACTTCGAGTACCTAAACGGCCAGTAACCTCAACGCCAGGTAAAATACCGGCGCTAAACTTCATGTCATGGGCGCGAACAAAGCCCGGTTGCTCGATAAAGCTTGTACTTTTATCAAAATAGCTATCGGAATAATTAAACCCTAGCGAGCCCCAATCCAGTGTTTGCGCATTAGGGGTATTAAAGAGCCCGGTGTAGGCTTGGGCAGATAAATTTGTGCTGATGCCTGTCAAAGGTGTTGATGGCGCCTCACTGTTTACTTCCATATCATTGGCAGTTTGTGCTTTAACCACCTGACCGATAGCAGCAACACTTAGCAGACACACTAACGCCGCTTTTACTGCACGCGCTTGGCATTGAGCCCCTAGCTTTTTAGTAGAGAACTGTTGAGTTGGTATTCGTTGAGTCAAAAGCGATTGCGAAAATTTGGTCGCACAAAGCGAAAATACGGACATTGCCGGTGTGGCCTTTTATTGTTAATTATAAAAAGCGGACGATTCTACAAGCTAACAACGATAAACAAAAGAGGTAATAATTTATTATCCTATTACTTGATAGGCTTAGCCCAATAAATCGATTTACCTGTAGATTTTGTACACGGTTAGGTTAAAAACGAGGCTCAAATACAAGATAAAAAGTAAAGAGCGATTGTGATTCCCACATCCCCCCTTAAACGCAAAGAAGCCGGCAGATGCCGGCTTCTTTCTAATACATCATAACTATGACAATCTAACCGTAATACGATTCAACCGCCTCAATAAAATGGCCAATATCGTTTTTATCTAACGCATTAACACCCGCAGCGGCTGCACGGCCACCACCGGTGGCAAACTGGCTGCAGATATCTCCAGCGCCTTGCTTGTTATTTAACGGTGCGCGCAGTGATACGGTGTAGGTTTTGTCTTTATTCATGGTAAATACTGCATGTGCCGAATTTGGTGCATTATTTGCCAACAAGTTACCAAACACACCACTAATGCGTCTTGCCCAGGCTTCATCAGGTAATTCAATTACCGTTAATGTTGGGCTTTGATGCATTGGTGATATAGCCTTGGCATTGGCCATGTCTTGCTCATAAGCAGCTTTTAGCTGGTAAAACGGTGAGCTTTGATCGGCAATAACATCAAACGGTGATGTGTACTGTAATAACGCAGTAAATAAGGCATCGGGGGCAAAGTGCAAATCAGCCACGGTTGAACCATAACCATTGTAGTTTATTAAAGTGCCAAGCTCTTTTAACTGCGCGGCTTGCTCGGCACTTAAGTCAGCTACTTTTGCTAGCTCGTCACCTTTGGCAATAAGGTTATCACCGTATGCAGCGGTAATCGCCCAATGATGATACTGCCCTTGCAGTAAGCCATCAACAATTAATGCGGTACAGGTATTGGCATCTAAATCAATATGAGCATCTAACATCTCATGCTCAGGAATATCGCCCGCACGGTGATGATCGGCATAAAACACCTTGGCACCATGTTGCAAATGTACAGCTAGGGCTTCGTGGTTTTTTTCCATCGAGATATCTAATACCGTAACGCTATCACCTTGCCTAGCTTCAAACTTGCCAAGTAAAGCGATATCACGTTTCACACCAGTTACTAACATATGCTGTTGGCCATCCGTAACAGGATACGCTAAACGCCACTGCAATAAAGCGATGATACCATCGGCATCACCATTAAAAACGTCGTAGTACATTAACCAATAATCCTTTAATTTAGTGTTATTTTTTCAACAAGATCATTACAGCCTTATAGCTTACCGCTTATCACTTGCAGCTTGCTTCTTGTGGCTTACAGCTTAAAACTTCCCGCTCTTCACCTTACAGCCTTACCGCCTTACAACCTTACAGTTCATTACTTGCAGCTTTCCCGCCCACATAACCATGCGTTATTAAGTAATCAACCACTTGCTGCGCACATTGTTCGATAGTCAATTCGTCTGTTTTCACATGAATATCGGCCTGCTCTGGCGGTTCATATTCTGAGGTAATACCGGTAAATTCTTTTATCTCACCAGCACGAGCTTTTTTGTATAAACCTTTGGGATCGCGCTGTTCGCATACCTCAATTGGGGTATCGATAAACACTTCTATAAACTCGCCATCGTCAAGTAGCTCACGAGCCATTGCCCTGTCGGCGCGAAACGGTGAAATAAACGCGGTGGTTACAATTAATCCTGAGTCAACAAACAGTTTAGCGACTTGGCCAATGCGACGAATGTTTTCGATTCGGTCTTCGTCACTAAAGCCTAAGTCGCCGTTTAAGCCATGGCGCACGTTGTCGCCATCAAGCACGTAGGTATGCTGTCCCATGCGATACAGCAACTCGTCAACGGCATTAGCAATGGTTGATTTGCCACTACCACTTAAGCCGGTGTACCAAAGCACACAAGGCTTTTGCTTTTTTTGCGCGCTGCGCTGTTGTTTGCTTACGTGCTGCTCGTGCCACACCGTGTTTTCTGTTTTCATGTTTAATTCTTTCTTTTTGTTTTATTTATCGTTAACCATAATGCATTGTCACCCTAAGGCCAACTCGAAACAGCTTACCGCCTTACCACCCTACAGCTTACAGCTTACAGCTTATAGCCTTATAGCTTACCGCCTTACAGCCTTACCGCTTACAGCTAGCGACTTGCCGCTTAAAGCTTATTACCGCTTATCCGCTTTAAAACGGAAACACAACGGGGATCATATACAGCACCACCGCACTATAGGTTAACGATACCGGAATACCCATTTTTAAAAATTCTTTTAATTGGTAATGACCCGCATTAAATACCATTAAATTGGTTTGATACCCATACGGTAAAATAAAACTACCACTGGCGGCAAATGCCACGGCCATAATAAACGGCATGGGATCAACACCTAAACCCTGGGCTACGTTATATGCAATGGGAAATATAAGTGCAGCGGCGGCATTGTTCGTGACCATTTCGGTAAGTAATAAGGTGATTAAATACACACAGACAAATGCCAACATTACACTTTTATCATTAACATAGTGTTCAACCCAATGCGCTAACTGCGTTGATAATCCGCTGTTTTCAAGACCGTTTGATAAGGTAAGTGCCGCACTCACAATGAGCCATATACCAAACGGAAAGCGGCGCTTCACTTCGTTTACGCTTAAACAGCCAAAGGCAAACAAGCTGGCAACAAAATACAATAAGCATTCGAGTAATGTGATGGGCAATAGCACCGATGCAGCCACCGTAACGACAAAACCTATAACCGTGTAGGAATTGCGCCATCCGAGCAAAATATTTTCTGGTGTGACACCCGACAGTAAAAAGAAGTTTTTTGACAAATTTCGACGCCCAGCAAAATCTTTACCCACCGCCAACACCAAAAAATCGCCAGCTTTTATTACCATATCGCCAAGCTTGCCTGACAGCATACCGCCTTCTCTGCGAATAGCCACCACGCCGGCGTCAAAGCGGGCGCGAAAGCTCGATTGTTTAATACTTAAGCCAATAATTGACGCGCCTGGTTTTACCAACACTTCGGTTAAGTTATCAAACAATAAGTCGTCTTGCTCGGCAAATAACCGCAATCCATCAAACTGCTGTAGTACTTTTACTTTTGATACATCACCGGTAAATATTAACCGATCGTTGGCTTGAACAAGGGTATTGGGGCGCACAGGTGAAATGAGTTTGCCGTGGCGAATGATTTCTAATAAATACAGCGAGTCTAAATTGCGCAAGTTGTTTTCTACAATCGTACGACCACACAAGCTTGAGGTTGGCGCTACCTGCGCTTCTATAAAGTAGCTGGGTTTTGTGGTGTCTTGTACTTTATGCTTAGGCAATACTGATAAGCGCAACAACACCACAACAAAACAAGACGCACACGCCATTGCCCCCACCAAGGTAAAATCGAAAAAGCCCAAACTTGGCAAGCCTTTTTCGAGCACCATTGAATTAACAATTAAATTGGTAGAGGTACCAACCAAAGTTAAAGTACCACCCAAAATGGCGGCATACGATAACGGCAGCAACAACTTAGACGGGTTAATAACGCTGTTGTTTTTAATGGGCGTGATCAAAGTAGCCACCACCGCCGTGTTATTTAATAACGCTGAGCTTAATGCAGTACCCAATAACAAACGACTATAAGTGGCCACCTTGGATGGAACAATCAGCTTACTACAAATAACCCGCAACAAGCTGGTTCTGTCAATGGCAAACGAGCAAACCAGTAATAGCAGTAAGGTAACCAACCCTGGGTTTGTGGCGTTGGTTAATAGTGATTCGGTTGACGCTAATCCAAACGCCAAACAGGCCAGTGCCGCGGCTGCAAACACTCGCTCTGGCGCATGTTGGTAACGCACCAAGCCGATCAGGGTTAAGCCAAAAATAATGGCCATCAGCCATTGGTCAACGTAGTCCATTAAATCAGTTTGTTCCCACTATGAACGAATAAATTGATAAAGTACGCTGTACATGTGTATCAACACCGATAATAAGCATAGCCCCATAAAATCATTCAGCGTGCCTCTTAACAACAGTACCCGCTTACATACGTTGAGCGCATCATCTTATACCCAAACAGTGAACAATCAGCGACCAAAGAAACGAAAAGAGTAGCGAATAAAGTTGCTGATAAAGTTACTAGTAAAGTAGCTAGGCGGCAGATGATGCGTTTACGTTTAAGCTAAGCTAAACAGCATAAACGCCACGTGACAGTGTGGCGTTTGTTTTGGTTAACTTGGTAATGACCGCTGCCGACTTTGTTTTAAAGTGAAGGCGCAATTAAATTTCTTTACAGCCCCACTCTGGGTAGTTTTTACGAATAAGCGCATTGAGCTCTTGTTCTGCAATGGTGTATTCGCGTACCACTTTGACATCGCCATTGGTAGCTACTTGGGTATGGGTGATCATACCCGCTCCCACAGTAATGTTGGTTAGACGGTCAATAACAACAAATGAGCCGGTACCGGGCACTTTGTCGTAGGTATCGATTACCACAGGGCCGTTGGTAATAACATTACACGATGCAATTTCATTGAGCTTCACTTCATCTTCATCGCTGTGCTCTAGAGTGTTCACGTCAATGCGATAATTGATGTTATCAATGCGACCATAAATGTTTTTACTGGCTAGTTTTAGTTCGTACTCTTTGCCTGGTTGCAGTGCCGCTTCACTCATCCACACAATGGTTGCTGTAAAGTGATCAGATACCGTGGCCAGCTTGTTTGAGCGCACAATGACATCACCACGAGAAATATCAATTTCATCGTTTAAGGTTAAGGTAATCGCTTGGCCTACCGTTGCCGATTGTAATTCGCCATCGGCGGTAACAATGGCTTTAACCGTTGAGGTTTTGCCAGATGGTAAGGCGGTGATCACATCACCCACGTTAATCACACCGCCAGCAACCGTGCCGCAAAACCCGCGAAAATCTAGGTTAGGACGGGTTACGTATTGCACCGGCAGGCGAAAATCACTGCGGTTTTTATGATCGGTAACCTTCACCGTTTCAAGTAAAGTAATAAGCGTGGCACCTGGATACCAGTCCATCGCGTCTGAGCGATTAACCACGTTATCGCCATTTAATGCCGAAATAGGTACAAAGCGCACATCAGGTATATTTAACGACGAAACAAACGCTCGATAATCATCTTTTATTTTGCGGTACTCTTCTTGTGAGTAGCCCACCAAATCCATTTTGTTTACGGCAACAATAATGTGCTTGATGCCCAATAGGGATGCAATGTAGGTATGGCGTTTGGTTTGGGTTTGTACGCCGTAGCGCGCATCAATCATTACAATAGCCAAGTCACAGTTAGACGCACCGGTGGCCATATTACGGGTATATTGCTCGTGGCCTGGGCAGTCGGCAATAATAAACTTGCGCTTTTCGGTGGCAAAATAACGATACGCTACATCAATGGTAATGCCCTGCTCTCGCTCTGATTGCAAGCCATCAACTAATAGCGCTAAATCAAACTCACCATCAGTGGTGTTAAATTTTTTCGAGTCTTTTTTGATCGCTTCCATGTGATCTTCAAAAATCAATTTTGAGTCATGCAACAAACGACCAATTAACGTTGATTTACCGTCATCCACATTACCGCAAGTTAAAAAACGCAACATGTCTTTGTTTTCATGTACGCGCAGATATTCTTCAATATCGTTTTCTAATAATTCTTGTTCTGTATTCATTATTGTTTTCCCACTTTCAAACAGAGCGAATTCGGTTTCTAAGCCCTGTTAACATGGCATCTATCTCATTAGCCAAGCTAAGCCAACGATTACCCAAATCACGTTCTATATAATCTATTTCAATACCAATAATGATTTGCGTTTTAAGCTCAGCACACGAGCCTTTCGCAATAGCCAGAAAATGAGCTTTTTCTTTAACCGATTCTCTCGCCATACCTTCGGCAATATTACTGGGTATCGATAGCCCTGAACGAGTTATTTGATCTTTAAAACCAAAATCGTTAGAACATTTAAAATGCTTAAAAAGTGCAGCAGATAGTTGAACAGACTGTTTCCATACAATGAGCTTCTCATAATTCATAACAACTCCCTTTGTTAATTCAGAATTATAAGCCTAGCGCAAATTTCGCTATTCACCGCTTTTTTGCTCTTCTTACCTCTTATAGCTTGCAGCTTTTACTCTTCTTATCGCTAACAGCTTTTCACTCTTTCTTACAGCTTACCTCTTAAAGCTTGTAGCTTATTTTTAACCTTCAGTTAAAAATAACCCTCCATCTTCTTCTTCTCCATCGAAGCACTCGAGTCTTTATCAATCACTCGACCTTGGCGCTCTGACGTTTTGGTAAGCAGCATCTCTTGAATAATTTCTGGCACCGTGGTCGCGTTTGATTCTACCGCGCCCGTTAAGGGATAACAGCCTAACGTTCTAAAGCGCACCATTTTCATCTGTGGTGTTTCGCCTTCTTCAAGTGGTAGGCGATCATCATCTACCATAATCAAGGTGCCATCACGATGTACTACCGGGCGCTCTGCCGCCAAATACAATGCTGGTAATTCAATGTTTTCAAGGTAAATGTATTGCCAAATATCAAGCTCTGTCCAGTTCGATAACGGAAACACGCGAATGCTTTCGCCTTTGTTGACTTTGCCGTTATAGGTATTCCACAGCTCCGGGCGTTGGTTTTTGGGATCCCAACGATGATTCTTATCGCGAAACGAATATACCCGCTCTTTGGCACGCGATTTTTCTTCATCACGGCGCGCACCACCAAATGCCGCATCAAACTGATGTTTATTAAGCGCTTGTTTTAAGGCTTGGGTTTTCATGATATCGGTGTGTACGGCGCTACCGTGGTCAAAGGGGTTAATACCCGCTTCAACCCCTTCTTGGTTAATATGCACAATTAAATCCAAACCAAACTTTTTAGCAATGCTATCGCGATAGGCAATCATCTCTTTAAATTTAAAGGTGGTATCAATGTGCATTAATGGAAATGGCGGTTTGGCCGGATAAAAGGCTTTTAAGGCAAGGTGCAACATTACTGCCGAGTCTTTACCTACTGAGTACAACATAACCGGATTATCAAACTCAGCAGCGACTTCTCGAATAATATGAATAGATTCAGCTTCTAGCTGCTTTAGGTGTGTTAAGTTCATGGTATTTGTTCTTATTAACGACCAATTAAAAACGTTTAACGTAAAGTTTACATTAATGTAGTTTAGCATGGCTTTTAGGCATGAACACATTGAAGTTAAGAAGTTTATTGAATTAAGGTATGCTATGGCACCTGTTCGGCTACCTGAACAACACGGTCCTGCATAGAAATATTTGTCACTTCGACCATAGTATTGTCACTTTTTTAGATACTCACTACTTGGTGGGTCAGTGCGATATTTAATGTCTAGAACGCAAAGAAGCCGGTACAAAACCGGCTTCTTCTATCAAAACCCAAGAAAATAAGTATCATTGAACTGAACTAACTAGATTACTTTTTGGTACAGTACTGCTATAACCCGCTAGTTAAGTTAATACACAACAAATCATTGGCAAATCAGTCAATAGACATCATAATCTCTGGAAACACCTCTTGTGACATAAAGTACTCGGCAGACTTTTTAGACCCTAAAAGTGAAATATGCGCTCTATCAAGGCTATACGGAACAGATATACCGTTTACGTCAAAAGTATTATCATCATTAAAAAGATAATCACGGTATAGAAACTTAACATTGGAATATTCTTTAGCCAATATTGCTAATTCATGATTTGCCTGCGCCGTTAAAGTATCATTAGTCAGTACATTTTGTAGTTCAAATCCCACTTTAGCATAGACATCGACCCAAAATAGTTTTAAAGGATTTTGTTTATAACTTATCGGTGCAGCCATAATAATTATATTAATATCCATTTCCGCTGCTTTCTTTGCGACAGCTTTAAAATCATCTAACTGATTTTGTTCTAATGCCCCCCCCCAAGCACCGGCAAATATGATATTTTTATACTTATGCATGTTCTCGTGTAAATACTTTCTATTCAGCAAGCATTGTTGATATGAATGAGAAGATATCGGACCAGTGTAGTTATTAGAAAACGATGCGATACACCAATTGGTTGATATAGACTGAAATGACTCTTGCCTAAACTTAAAAATTTCGTCCCAAAATGGCTCATTATGACCTGCATAAGAGTCACCAAACAATAAAGTGGATACTATTGGAGTATCGCTACTCTTGTCTGCGCCTAAATAACAATCAGTTCCAATATTTTCACTTATTGAATTGCCAGTATTATGAAAAGAATAAAAGCAATACCCATTATCTCTCATAGGCATTACTAGGTGTGGTTTTAAAGCCTCTAATGCAGGTTCTAGTTGGTACCTCTCTTTTAATCCTTCAAATGCAAAAACGGTCACGCCGATAAGCCCAGTTAATAATGCAAAATAACCAGGTTTAAATTTTGTTATCTGCCTTAGGTTACAAAAGTCCTTCCTAAACTTAAACCTTTCAATATATTTGAAACTTAAATAACCTAATAAAACAGACATAAACAAGCCAACATAAACATAATCTTCTCCCACGGCAAAATAGTAGAATGGGACAACTAAAGGCCAATGCCATAGATATATGGAATAAGACCATTTACCTATATTTTGTATAACAAAATTATTATTGATCCGGCTACTTACTTGATTTGCTTGAATTACAAGAAAAGTCCCTAATACAGGTATCAGCGCAAGGTATCCAGGCCACATGTCATTCTTAGATATAAATACATACGATAAAAATATTAAAGCTAGCCCGATATAAGAAAGATATTTTCCAATCTCGTTTCGAAGTTTTATCGGGTAAATAAATGCCACTCCACCAATCATCATTTCCCAAGCCCTCGTTGGAAGTAAGAAATACGATGCACTTGGCCATTTATAAGTTGCAAAAATACTGAAAATAAAACTAAAAATTGTGGCACCAACTATAACTTTTTTTATAGTTGACAGTGATAGTAACTTTTTCAAAGCTACCAAAATCAAAGGGTATATTATATAAAACTGCCACTCCACTGATAAAGACCAAGTGTGTAATAACCACTTTTCATGCGAAGCGGCATCAAAATACCCAGACTCTCTCCAATACACGATATTGGACAAGAATGTAATACTACTCGCGATATGCTTTCCTAAAGTGGCAAAGTCATTTGGAGTTAAGTAAAAAAAACCGAATAGCGATAACAATAAGCACATGAAAGCTAAAGGAGGTATAATTCTATTTGCTCTTGCAACATAAAACTCTAAAATTGAAAAATTGTTCTTCTCTATTCCTGTTATTATTATTCCTGTCATCAAAAAACCAGAAATAACAAAGAAGACATCAACCCCAGCAAATCCCCCTGGGAGCCAACTTTCATTAAAATGGAACAAAACAACTGCAATTACAGCAAAAGCTCTTAGTGCGTTAATATCTAGTCTAAATAGCATTAGTCTTTACCAAATAAATCCCTTGTATATACCTTATCCGCAACATCAGTTAGCTCGTCTTGCATGCGATTAGATACAATCACATCTGACATCACTTTAAATGCTTCAAAGTCGCGAATCACTCGTGAGTGGTAAAACTCATCTTCTTCAAGAACAGGCTCAAACACCACCACCTCAATACCCTTAGCTTTGATGCGTTTCATCACGCCCTGGATAGACGATGCCCTAAAATTATCTGAGCCCGATTTCATAACCAAACGATAAATACCTACCACTTTGGGCTCGCGGGCGATAACTGAGTCTGCAATAAAATCTTTACGAGTACGGTTCGCATCAACAATCGCCGCGATCATGTTATTTGGTACGTCTTGGTAGTTCGCCAATAACTGCTTGGTATCTTTTGGTAAGCAATAACCACCGTAGCCAAAAGACGGATTATTATAATGAGCGCCAATCCGCGGATCTAAGCAAATCCCTTCGATAATATACTTAGTATCTAAGTCATGTACTTCTGCATACGAATCCAGTTCATTAAAGTACGCCACACGCATCGCCAAATAGGTATTTGAAAACAGCTTAACCGCTTCAGCTTCCGTTGATCTAATAAACAACACGTCAATATCTGATTTTTGCGCACCTTGTACCAATAAGTTTGCAAATATGCGTGCTCGTTCAGAGTTTTCACCTATAATGATGCGCGATGGATGTAAGTTATCGTATAACGCTTGACCTTCACGCAAAAACTCTGGTGAGAAAATCACCCCCTCACAACCTAGCTGTTCACGAATACGGCGAGTATAGCCAACGGGTACGGTAGACTTAATCACCATACATGCCGATGGGTTAATCACCATTACATCTCTGATAACCGCCTCTACGGTAGATGTATTAAAGTAATTGGTTACAGGGTCATAATCTGTTGGTGTTGCGATAACAACGTAATCAGCACCTGAATAAGCCGATTCTTTATCAAGCGTCGCACGAAAGTTTAAATCGTCACGCTGTAAAAATTCGGATATCTCACTATCTACAATAGGAGAAACTCTATCATTCAACGACTCTACTTTTTCCGGAACAATATCAACCGCAACTACTTCATTATGCTGCGCTAGTAACATTGCATTTGAAAGGCCAACATAACCTGTGCCGGCAATAGCAATTTTCATAATCTAAACCTACTGTTCAGCTTGCTGAAATACTGCTGCAATGACGTTTGTTGTTCGTTGCATCTCGTCTTCGGTAAGAGTTGGATGCACCAAAAACATTAAACTAGTTTCACCAAGCTCTTTTGCTACCGGCAAAGACTCGGATGGTCTAAAATCGGTATCATCGAAAGCTTTTTCTAAATACACTTCAGAGCATGAGCCCTGCATACACGGTACGCCTTGTGCGTTAATCTCACTGACAATGCGGTCGCGATCCCAGCCGTCGACTAACAGTTCAGGACGCACGAAAACATAATATTTGTATTGCGCATGTTCAACGTACTCTGGCACTGCCGGCACACGAATACAGTCAAACTCAGCGCAAACTGATGCGATCATAGCAGCGTATTTATTACGAGTTGCGAACCATTCTGGCATACGTGTTAATTGGATACGACCAATCGCCGATTGCATTTCAGTTAAGCGCCAGTTGGTACCGAAAGATTCATGTAACCAGCGAAACCCTGGTGCATGGTCACGTTCATAAACCGCTTCATATGATTTACCGTGATCTTTATAAGCCCACATTTTGCGCCATAATGTTTCATCATTACAGGTAACCATGCCGCCTTCACCACCAGTCGTCATGATTTTATCTTGGCAAAATGACCAACAACCAATGTGCCCAATAGAGCCAACCGAACGACCTTTGTATTTTGCGCCATGTGCTTGTGCACAATCTTCAATCACAAAAATGTTACGAGACTCTGCGAGTGCCATCAGTTCATCCATTTCACACGGAAGACCCGCTAAGTGCACCGCGATAATGCCACGAGTCTTTTCTGTCATCACAGCAGATACCGTTTCTGCTGTTATATTCTGCGAATTGGCATCGACATCAGCAAACACTGGGCGTGCCCCAGCAGTAACAATACTCGACGCAGACGCTAAAAACGTTCGAGAAGTAACGATAACTTCATCTTTTTCACTGCCACCGTTCCGAGCACCAATACCAAGAGCAACCAGAGCTAAATCAAGGGCTAACGTACCGTTACCAACAGCGATCGCATATTTACTGTCACTAAACGCAGCGAATTCTTTTTCGAACTCGCGACCTTCTTGCCCAGTCCAGTAATTGACTTTGTTTGATAGAAGAACTTCAGATACTTTATTGGCTTCCTCTTCAGTAAATGAAGGCCAAGGAGAAAATTTAGTGTTTAACATACTTATTTTTAAATTCTTAGATTAGCAAATGAGGCTAACCAAACATCAGCCGCATCTTGATAGTTATCTGTTAGTGGATGTACTCTTGATGACGAGTTTAATAAGCCAATAGATGCCCAACCTAACGCTTTAGGTGCAATGAAATCTTTCTTGGGGTTGTCAGCAACGTATACGATTTTTGCATTAGGTTCGAAAGACGAAATACTAACGAAGGACTTTAGTTCTGGTTTACTTGCCCCCACCTCTTCCGAGATATAGATTTGTTTAAAATATTTCGCTAATCCCAGAGAAGCAATTTTTAATCGTTGAGTAATACTTCGGCCATCCGTTATCAAATACGTTGGTATATTGAGCTGTTCAAGCCCCTCCAATGTTTCTTTCACCGTGTCATGCAATGATATTTCTGGTCGATGATAACGATAAGCTGCTATCAAATGTTCTTTTACACACTGAGGAAGCCTAAATTTTTTAATTATGTAATCAAAGGTATCTTTTTTACCGATAAAATAGCAATTAAGAAATTCCGCTTCGGCATTGATTCCATATGTATCTAATAACAACTGCGACACATGTTTGTATCCAGACAACACATAGTCTTTTTCAGAATATAATGTATCGTCTAAATCGAATACGACAACATCGTATGTTGATAGCTTAACCATGTCGGACAAGCACTTCTGCATCGTATCGAAGCATGACTAAATTATCTTCCCAATCATCAAAGTAATCTATCGTTTCGTCTAAAAATACTTCTCTAACTAAAAGCTCAGGGTACCTAGCACCTGACGCGTTACTTAGTGGAAAGCCGCCACCGAATCTAGGGTTAATTTCTATCCCGAACATTTGATCTGATGTCTTCGATTTAAACACCTGCAATGTCAAACAGCCAAACGCTCCTTTAATTTTAGACATCGGTGCTTTTATTAAATTAACTAACGACTTATTTGTTTTGCCTTTACTTATTTCGCCACCGCGAACTTCTATCCTCTGTCTTGGGACAATGCACTTCAATTGACCATCACGAGCATAATAAATATCAATAGTAAATTCATCGAACTCTTCACTTGAGACAATTTCCATAAACATCATCTCATCAATATTTATATCCCAACTTTCTAACTCTTCTCGGTTATTCAAAATTCGAATGTTCTGGCTTAAACTCCCTGCTATCGGTTTCGAAAAACAAGGAAACGAGATTTCAAAATTTGAGTATGTTTTAGGTACATCAATGCCGATTGATGTAAACAAATCATGTGTCAACCGTTTATCTCTGCAAGGCTTAACTAAGCTTAAATCAGAGACAACTACCGTTATCCCTAACTTTAAAAATTCGGATTTTTCCTTTGCAAGTTTTAATAATTCGGTATCGATTGTTGGAACTACTAGTTTGACTGACTGTTCTAGACAAAGTTTTTTTAGCTCTGATAGATACTTCTCTGAGCTAACATGTGGTAGCGTGAAACTATTTTCTAACACATTACAGGCAGCGGACATTGCAGGATTCATGTCTGCTCCATACACATCAGCTGAAATATTTAAATGATTTACAGCGCTTTGAAACGCCTTTACTAAAGACACTCGACGACCAGCAGATAAAATTAATATATTATTCAACATTACTTCGGATTTTTCTCTTATTATTGATTGCAAAAATTTTAATTAACATAAATAACGTTACAGGGTGACTAAATAACAGAGTTGCGACTTTATATTTGAGACCAGGGTAGTCAGAATTAGGAAAACAATAAATCGGGTAAACCCCTTTTTTATCAAGATCATTAACCATCGCTTTTACTTCATTGAACTTCAAATCAAATTTAGTCAATCTTGATAAATAAAAGAAAACATACGAATCTCGTCGATTCATTAGCCTTCTAGCAGTCGCTAGTTCTCCTAATTTTTCTAACTCACTTACTTTTTGATTAAAATAATCAATAGCATATAAAAATCCATCTTGTAATCGACATAAATGTTGAGGGTTATGACTCGTAGTTATGCTGTTCGGATTCTGATAATAGGCATATATAGCTGTCGGTGTATACGACACTCTTTCGCATTTACTTAATGTCTCTGTAGTAAATGGTCCATCCTCGCACATTTTTCCTCGTGCGAAATAAATATCATTTTCTGTTAGTACTTTTTTTCTAACCAAGTAGGCGCACGCACCGTTATTATAGTTATTTTCTGCGATAAACTTTAATCCATGAACTATTGGGCTCATAGAGCGCAAAGAATTTACTTTAGGAATAGAATTTCCGCTTGTTCGCAACATATCGAACCCTAAGAAATCAAGTTTTTTTTCTATTGCTTCTGTTAGCAGTAAATTTAACGCTCCAATAGCAAGAAAATCATCGGAATCAATAAAATATACATATTCACCACGACTATGTTGCAAACCAATATTGCGGGCGTTACTAAGCCCTGCATTTTCGATACAGATCAGTCGGAAATTTACAAAAAGGTTTGAGTGCTCTAGAGCGATATCTTTACTATTATCCGTGCTACCATCATTAACGCATATCACTTCATACTCAGAATTATTTAGTCCTTGCTCAGATATTGATACAAGACACCTTGCTAAATAATCTTCTACATTGTAGACCGGAACAACTATGGTCAATTTCATTTTTAATCTTCCTCTCCACGAAACGGCGGCATGGTTACATGATCTTCCGCTGAAACCCCTTCTTTTATGAATACCTTTTTAACTGTTAACAAAAGTATTTTAATATCAAGCCAAAAGCTTTGATGCTCCACGTACCAAACGTCCAATTTAAATTTATCGCTCCAAGAAAGGGAGTTTCGTCCATTGACTTGAGCCCAGCCAGTAATACCTGGTCGCACTTCATGACGACGGGCTTGCTCCTTATTGTATAAAGGCAAATATTCTACCAATAAAGGGCGAGGCCCCACCAGACTCATATCTCCCTTTAATACATTCCAAAGGCCTGGCAATTCATCAAGACTAGTTGAACGAAGCACCTGCCCAAAGCGTGTTAAACGCTGCTCATCTGACAATGGAATGCCAGTTTCATCAAAAGCATCCAACATACTTCTAAACTTAAACATATTGAACACCTTCCCATGTAGGCCTGGACGGGGTTGTTTAAACAGGATTGGAGAACCTAACTTAACTCGCACGAGAAGCGCTGTTATTAGCATTACTGGTGAAAACAGCATCAATGCGATTAACGCAACTGAAAAATCAAATAATCTTTTCATTTATTTTTACACTTGAATTTTATTTAGATAGGGAATTGAGTTGATGTTGATAAAAGTGCAACATATTTTGCCAATGCAAATTTTGTTCGAATTTCAGTTCAATGTTTTCACGAGCATTAGCTCCAAGTGAGGTTAAGCTAACAGACTCCATGGATTCCATCATTGCATTTTTCAACGATTTGACATCCTTGGCAGATATAACCCAACCATTGTAGCCCCCCACAATGATCTCATTACACCCGTTAATATCAGTTACAATACAAGGAAGCCCCATCGCACCAGCTTGCAATGGCGTATTCGGAAAGCCTTCTCGATAGCTTGGTAACACTAAAACGTCACTAATTGCTAACGCCGGACGTATATCGTTTTGCCAGCCCAAGTTATGAATGCGAGGGTGGCTATCAATTACGAGAGCAATATCATCTGTAATAGGTATTCGTTTATCAGTTTCTCCAACTAACACTAAATGAGCTTTTTCAGGTAGTTGCTTGAAGGACGAAATTAGCTCTGCAATCCCTTTATCTTGTGTAAAGCGACCTACAAAGCAAAATACAAATGCGCTATCCGGAAGCGCTAACGTATTACGCAATTTACTATCGAGGTTTTCAGAAGATATCGCCTCTTTTGAGAAAAAATGGGTATCGACGCCTGCAATATTACCATTACCAATGACTTCGAGCTTTTTCTTGGTAACACGATAATCAATCAAATCTTGTCTAACGCCACTTCCTTCAGGAACTACAGTCGTAGCACAAGCGCATATTAAGCGATCTATCCAGATTAATATTTTTTTCTTAATCCCTGTCGCCGTAGGAAACATTAACCCTGTAAAAGTATGAATACGAACAGGAACTCGGCAGACAAAACTTGCTAACATAGCAACCAAACCAGCTTTAGGAGTATAAGAGTGAACAACTACAGGTTTAATTCGCCTTAGCTGTTTAATCATCGCTATTATCGATGATAAATCTTTAAAAGGGCTTATACCTCTAGTCATCGGTACCGCGTATGTCGTGACATTTTCATGATTTGATACGTCATCCAATTCAATGGATGGACTAGAAATCAGTGTCACATCATAATGCTGGTCAAGGTATTTAGGTTGATTTCGCAAAATTCCTTTTAATGTAATAGGAACGGTTGTAACAATTACAAGCTTTTTCGATTTTTTATCCATGATTACTTTGCTAATTTCAATATTGCATTTATTTCTTGCTCTAAGGCTTTTACCGCTGATTTTTCAACCATGTTTCTTTTGCGAAGTAATATTGTATCGACAAAGGGCACGCTCACAACAAGGGACTTGATCAAGCACTTAAAAATAAATCTAAATTTTATGTAAAATGAAAAATCATCATAAAACTGCTCAAGCAAAAGTCGAACTTGATTTATATATGATAAACGCAAAAGCTCAGGCCTTATGCTATTACTTTCTTCATAGAAATATAAATAATCTGGTAGGAAGCCTATATTTAAGTCATTATTCTTTTGTGCGGTTAGCCATAAATTATAATCTTCAATGCGACTGTATGTTTCATTGTATTTATTTCTTTTAGCCCAAGAAGTTTTTGCTAATAGTGATGCATGAATCGGAGATTTGTATCCAAACAGCAAACTTTCAAGATTAAGTTCCTTATCTTCCCCTTCCGTTTCTGGACCTCTTAGTCCTAACACCTTACAAGACCTATCTATTGAACATAACCCAGTGGTGACAAGATCAAGATGAGGATTTTTTTTTAAAAAGTTTACTTGACGCTCGACTCTATTTAGCGCCATTAAATCATCAGCGTCCATCCTCGCTAAATACTTCCCTGACGCCAAATCAATAATCTGGTTTAATCGATAATTCAAGCCTAGATTGATACCATCGCTTATTACCGAAACTCGGCTATCAGATATCCCCAACGCTAACTCTAGTGAGCCATCGGTGGAACCATCATTAACCAATAAGATTTCTAAATTTTCATAAGTTTGATGCAATACTGAGTTTATTGCATGAATAAAAAAAGGCCCTGGATTGTAAAATGGAATTGCCACAGTAACTAGCATAAAACACCGATTAATACAGAAAAGTGAAATGAAATAAAAATAAAGTTATTAATAATAAAGCCACAACTTGGTTCTGTCGCTTGATAAATACTCTCTTTACTAGAGGGTATGAAATCACAAGACCATATAAAAACCAAGAAAGGTATGCGAATCGATTTGAAAAAGGAACTCTAATAACCAATAACCAAAATGCATTAGCAGTTAAATATATACAAACTATTTCATTATAAAGAGGATCATAAAATCTACGTTTAAATATAAAATAATACGCCAACAATATGGGCAAAATTGAAAAAGCAAGAAAGTCCACTCTGAAACCAATTTTGCCAGAGGCTTCAGAGTACGAGCTAGCCAATGCGTAGTCGTTAAACTTATCGTTGAATACCCCCAAGGATGACAACCATGGTCCTATAGAGGGGATGGCAGCAGAAACAAGCAAACAAAATAGCCAACCAAACAAATAGCTAGGCACTCTTTTATAAAACTTAAAAAACAATGTAGCTGTGGCTGGTAGTGCTAAAGAGGAGTGAATAGTAATAGACAGTAAAATTAGTCCCCACTTACCCCACCTTTTCTGGGATAGGCCTAACAAAAAGATAGATGTAGCTAATCCATTACGCATTCCATTAGTGGCATAACTGAAAAAAAATGCACTTAATACAATAAAGAAAAAAGGAACGGCCCAACTTTTATCGAAAAATCTTCTACACGCAAGGAATACACAAAAAGTATAAATAAAGCACGTAATGAAGAAAAAACCATCTAGCGATGTAAACGAAGATAAAAACTTCATATATGCAAAAAAAGCGGGTTCAATAGATGCGATATCACCGCCATTTTCTACTGTTTCGAATAAATGAGCATAAGTTATCATATCAA
This sequence comes from Thalassotalea ponticola, assembly GCF_041379045.1. Classification (NCBI taxonomy): domain Bacteria; kingdom Pseudomonadati; phylum Pseudomonadota; class Gammaproteobacteria; order Alteromonadales; family Colwelliaceae; genus Thalassotalea; species Thalassotalea ponticola. Next base: position 1,408,905 of record NZ_CP166871.1, on the reverse strand, counting down.
CAAAATATCGACCACTAAGTGGACGAAAACCGATATAAATCATAAAAAACAGTACAAAGCAGGCACCTACAATCCTTACACTTTTTAAAGACATTGTGTTCGTGTTGTTATGCTGACAGATAATCAAGCTAACAGAGGCTAATGATAAAAACAAAAAACACAAATATATAGGGATATAGATGTTTAAAGGGATAAAATCGAGCAATTTTTGAGACTCTATTGAAAAATACTATAAAGCTTATCTAACTCTTCACTATTAGAGTAATTCTGTTTTTGGCAATAGTTCGAATACTTAAGTCCAATATTTTTATTCTGATAAAACTGAATAACACTTTGAGCGATAGATTCAACATTTTGTTCACATATTTCACCATCTATGCCGTGAGTTAGCTGGCTAGATGATGTAGGATAATTTGTTATAAGAATGGGTTTAGCGAGTATTTTTGCCTCGGCTATAGTTACGGCTTTCCCTTCGTATCGGGATGGTTGCACGTAAAGGTCGGCATTATTCATATAAGGATATGGATTTATTTTACTTCCTAATAATATGAAATCATTATTCAACTTGTACTCATTAATTAAAGTTTCAATATTCTCCCTTTCACCGCCCTCTCCAATGATATACCACCGTATTTTATCGTATCCCATGTTACGTATAAGACGCAATGCTTCAACGGCTTTATCAAATGCCTTTTGCTCACACAACCGACCAGTGCTAACGATATTAAAATAGTCAGGTTTCAGCTCTGGTGTTTCACCTTTTTGCGCCATATCCCTAATAAAGTTAGGACTGGTAATATTTTCAACCATTACTAATTTATCTTTTAATTCAGGATAAGTTTCAATAAAAGCTATGGAGCAAGCATCAGAAATACTAATGATATAATCGAATTTTTTCCATATTGCTAAGTCCTTTTCTACGTCAACGTCAATGGTTGAGTAATCTGTATGAATCCAAGCAATCTTAACTCTCGCATCTACGTTGAATGCGGTAAAATGGTGTGGCCATAGGTAACTAATTGCAACATCGTATTCAGCGTTTAATGAATCTATGTTTGTAATACTTTTTTCCCAAATTTTCTGAGCCTGATAGTATCCTGAGTCTTTAGATCGACTCAATACTCGATACCGTAAAGAAGAAACTTTTGCAAACAATCTCTTTATTGCAAGAATTGGGTAGCCTCGTCTAAATACATTTACTATAGACATTCTAAAAGTCTTACAGGTCTCAAGCTCTTTTAACAAATTGACTTTATCAGATAACAAGTCAAGTAAAGGCCCTGAATGTGAATGGAGATGAAGATCAACATCATAATTATCATGATCGAAATTATTCAACATAGAGATTAAGCTACGCTCAACGCCACCGATCTCCATATCGTAGTTTGTAATTAGTATTTTTTTCTTCACTTGGCTACAACTTCTCTAATAAACTTAACCATTTTTCCACCAAATATTTTGACGATGCTCAATTTGATAGCATGAATAAATTTGGATTTGCCCCCTACCCAGCTATTTCCAAAGTGATGCACCGTAGCTGTTTTACCAGTCCGATTATCAATAAAATTCACATAATCGTAAGGTGAAAAATACTCCTGCTCCAAAATTAAGATCGTTTCATTATTAAATCTAAGCTCTTGTTGCTTGTTTTCTTTTAGAAGCCCTATAGCTATTAGCTTGTTGGTTAGTACTTCAACGTTTGTGGTCATATCTAATGTACTAGCAAAAAGTTTGAACTCTCTGCTATGATAACTCTCCATAAATTCTTTAATGAAGATAGATTTGGGTTTTGCAGCCATTGTGCTTGTTGCGACAAAATTAAACTCTTCTAGCCCCAAAGTGACATCTGCTTGTTGGGTTAAATCTGAAAAGTCTTTACAAATCTCTACGTCCGTATCTAAGTATATTCCACCGTGACAATATAAAGCATACAAGCGAGCGTAATCACTAACAAAAGCGTATTTTTTAGCGGCATAAGCTTGCGCCGTGTATTTACAAATATTTACATCAAAATTTGTCTCGTTCCATTCTTTAATTTCGTACTCAGGAAGTACGGATTTCCAGTTTTCGATGAACTTTAAAACAGAGGCTGGTTTGGGGTTATTACCAAACCAGCAATAATGAATGATTTTAGGTATTGAGTGCACGTGTTTTATAACCTTGATTGATTATTAGTTTTTCAATGAATATGACCAGGTAAGAAAAACCCAAAGATATTGTTAAAAGCGAGAAGAATATGATAATAAGATCACTAGTAATGTATACAACGTAGCTTAATTCATCAAAATTCAAGTAAACAAACATATGTATAAGTCAAATATTAGCTGAGTGTACTACGAGGTAGCCAAATAGCTTTATCTCAGTCGTTTCTTGCTTAGTCATAAAAGTTTATTATAAGATTTTCTGATTAAAACAAAGGTGCGATATATAGGAAATAGTACCTTGTGGAACCCTCTAGAAAAAAGGGCTATGTATAAAAATGCACTTCGACCTAATATTTTTTTATCAAAATTGTAATTGTTGAGTATTTCATTTTTCAGCGTGTTTAGTGATAAAGAATCTTTCTTATCGATAATCATCGAAAGCTGACTGTGTATCATAGACTTGTGATACTGTTTGGGAAGCGTGTTATTCAAAAAGAGAATAGTCGCTGCGGGATTCGCCTTACTACTCATATTAACGCCTGTTGAAAGCGTATAAGTTAGACCTATATAGTCAGATTGACAAACAGGAAACTGTCTCTCAAACCGTAGCAAAAAGTCCCAATCTTGATGTTTCTCTAATGTTTCATCAAACATGCATTGAAGCAACGCAGATCTCTTTGCAACTATCGAAGACGTAACCGCTACACCATTATTGAAAATAAACTTAGCGATGTCTCCATCAAAAGCGGGCTGCGGATAAGGTTGAATTATTTCACCTTTAGAAAATTGCACTTTAGAGAAACATAGAGAAGCATTCTTATGGTTAAGTGCACTTATGCTCTCTATTAAATGTTTGGGTTCATGAACATCGTCTGCATCTAAAAAAGCTACATAATCGTATTTAGCATGCCCTATGCCAATATTCCTTGAAACATTAGCATTACCTTTTTGCAAATTCTGAATGAGGCGAATTGGATAATTAGAATAGCTCTTTAACACACTTTCTAACTTATGTATGTCTTGAGAACAATCGTCAACAACTACTATCTCAACATTAACAGAGTGTTGTTTGAGAATTGAATCTATAGCTGCACTGATACACTCATGACTATTGTAAGTCGTGATTATGACCGAACAAGATGGTGGCTTTCGTTTATTACTCAAAATAAATTAACTTCCTACTCAAAACATCTAGACTACAAGACAATATGCACCGTACTCACCAATTACTTTTTATTCAAAGAGTCACTATGCTAGTGATTAAATTAAGCTACAATATTTACGTAAATGGTTAAAGAAAACACAAGAAAGGTGCTTATCGATACCAGTTCATTTAAACTTGCAATGACATAACACAAAAATAGGCTAGGGGTTGACGCCATTAATGTAAGCGGTAGTGTGGCCAATAAACGTGTAAAATGTGTTATAAAATTTGCGCTACATAAAGGTACAATCTGAATAACTTGAAGAGTTACACTAGCAGATGATAATTTTTATTATTTTACACTCTTAAGAGCTTCTTTTTAAATTCATGTTATTAATTCGACATTAATTTGTTGATCAATTGTTCTGTCTTATTATTAATGGCTTGGCGAGACCAATGCTGTAACAAAATCGATTTATTTAGCTCAACTTCTTTAGGTGTTAACCGATAATTAATAAGTGAGTTATCCGCTTCTAACTCATCTATTGCATATAAAACTGCACCTTGCTCTTTAAAAAAATCATAAACAGGGTTTTGCTTATTGAGAAACACCGTTGCCCCACGATATAACATAGTTATAATGTTACCCAAGGCTTGTTGCCGCAAGTGATTCATGATAACAACAGAGCAAGAAGATAGTGTCGACAAATAATTATCAACACTCATAAATTTAGTGATAGGTAGAAAGTTCGCTCCAAAGATATCTTTACCACGATTAAGCACTTTATTTCGATAGTCCTCATCGCCATAGCTTAGAGGACATATGATCTTCCTGTCTTTCAAGTCTAGTTGTTCCAATAGTTCGAAAGCATCGACATGATTGTTTGTTATAGTCGCGCTGTTACCAAGTAGTATATATTGAGCATCGCTCATAAGGTCAGGTAGGTCTTTTACCAAATCATCTTCTAGAGTACCATAATTCCAATCCGCAAATTTTGGCTTAAACTTAGCGTCTTTTGAGGCTACCATTTCGTATTCGCTTTCTAATACAGGCGCAAAATAATCGATTCGTTGCAAGTATTCACTTTTAGTCTTTTGACCATGAAGCTTTCTATGCACTTTTTCTACTGCAGGGATTTTTTTTAGTGCTCTTTTTAACTTGAATATTTTACTCTGACTGAGAGAGTTCAATTGTCTAGTCTTAGGTAGTAACAAGTCGTCAAAGTTATCCGATATTAAGTCATAGTAATCCATTCCAAAGCCGATCCATAATGTCTTGACATGTTTTGGGAAAGGAATATTAACCCGACATAACGAGTGCAAAACAACTACATCGAACTGGTAGATATAATTTGAAAATTTTTCACTATCAAGCTCTGACTCCGAAAAAATCTTATCCACTTCACTTTCGATATATTTGAGTACTGGTGTATCTGATATGACCAGCAATTGATTAGAATGAGGTGCTACTTTTTTAAAAGCCCTAAGCCCCATATCTATAAACTTTTCATCTGGTGCTAGGTGAAGTATCTTCAATGACTTAGCGCTCTTCATAAAAGTTTCTCTAAATCTTTACAAGTAGATTTTCGCTTCCTTAGTTTTTTAGCTGGATTCCCTACATAAATAAATCCGGCTTCAAGACTTTTATTTACTAATGATAAAGAGCCAACAGCCGAACCCTCGCCAATTTCCACCCCTGGTAAAACAATACTTCCGGCACCAACTAAACTATGTTTTTTAATCGTAACGGGTGCGTGGGTTACATTTGTATATTCGCTTGGCACTGTAGGGTTAGTCATATAAGCACCAGAATAGTCGTCATTACTTGAATAGATGGAACATCTTCCAGAAATACACGTAAAATCTTCCAAAGTTACTTTGCCTGCACCAATAATCGAGGCATAAACTGAAATGTGTACGTAACGTCCAATTGATAGACCACCTACGCCTGCAGATAAGACACAAAAATCATCGACTCGACTATTATCGCCAATTTCAATATTACCGGGGTTGTAAAATGATGCTAATTTAGAAACTTTTACATTATTTCCTAGCGATTTAAAACCAATTTTTTCTAGTTCTTTTTGAGTATAAAAAGCCAAAACTAAATTCCTTCTTTTATCGCACTAATAACTGTATTCACGTCTTCTATCGTCAGGTGTGCATGCAATGGGAGACACAAAATTCTATTAGCTACATTTAAGCTATTGGTTGTCCCAAAGCTGGGACTATCCTCGAAAATCTCATCGAGAGACGGGGAAAAGTAGTGTCGGCTTTGGATATTTCTGTTGTTGAGAACTTGCGATACCTTCTTTAAGGTTTCAGCATTATTTAACAATACAGGCATATAAGCTCCATTGGCGTTTGCTTCTGGGTGCCACTCAGGAAGTTCGACAATATCTTTTAGTCCGTTTCTATACGCATAGAATAATTCGGCTCTATGATTAACAATATCGTCGATTTCCTCTAGATTGACTAAGCCTACCGCCGCTTGGTACTCGTTAAGTTTCGCATTTATACCAACATCTACTATTCCATTTTCAGGGTTAATACCAAAGTTTATAATTTCTCTAGCTGTTTCAAAATTTCCTTTATCCTTAAACACAATGGCACCACCTTCAACGGTATGAAAAATCTTGGTTGCATGAAAACTTAATGTACTGGCATGGCCATAATTGAGGACTGAGCCATTATTCAGTTTCACACCAAATGCATGGGCTGCATCATAGATGATTTGGCAGTTATTTTTTTCACTAACTGCATTGATACCTTTTACATCACAAGGGTTACCATAAACGTGAGTGGCAACAATAGTATCAGCCTTACAACCTTTGCGATAAGCGTTCATGATCGCGTCGGGGCAGAGGTTAAGCGTTTTGGCGTCGATGTCCGTAAAAGCCACGTCATCTTGTTGCCATTTAAATGCACTGACGGTTGCGACAAAACTAAACGGCGTTGCTAATATCGATCTTGAGCCAATTGCTTTTGCCGCTACTTGCAACGCAGAGGTACCGTTATTGGTCAGTAATAAATTTTTTACGCCTAAATAATCTTCAAGCCGTTCTGTTAACTCATTATGTAAAGGACCAAAGTTGGTATACCAACCACTATTGTTAACTTTTTCAAGTAACGGCAGTAGTTTATTTAAATTAGGTTTAACAGGGCTATTTAAAGCGATCATTGAATTTCCAAAAAAGAAGTTAATTTGCTTGTATCGTACTTTTTAATGAAACAAGTAAAGGACGTTGGATCAAAAACATGGACAAAATGTACATAGAAAGTGCGGATAATAACATCACAATTATTTGTATAATGGCCTGTGTAAAAACGCTCCCCACGTGATAGCCCATAAATGCTGAACATGCAGTGATAACGCCTGTAGGCAGTATGGCTTTCAGTTGATTTATGGCCGTTAATTTCGACAGTTTTCCGGTGTAATAGGTATTAACAAAAAGTGCTAAATAAGACTGAATCACCATCCCAATACACATCGCCTCAATCCCTAAAGGTACGGTTATGATGAGCATAATTGTCGTTATTACTTTCTTGATTACTTCAAGATTTAGAAAAAGATCAGAGCGACCTTTTACTTGGAGCATATTTAAATTGATAGCATGAATGGGATATAAGATTAACGCCATTGTCAAAATGCTTATTAAGGGTGCACTGCCTAACCACTGTTCGCCTAAAAGCAATGCAACAAGTGGGTCAGAGATAATGCATATGCCAAACATGATTGGAAAAATGATTACAGCAGCAAACTGCAAAGTATTTAAGTAAGCTTTCTCCAACCTGTCTTGATCATTTTGTATCGCACTTAGGATAGGATAATTAACTTTTTGAATAACACTCGTGATGGTTGTCGCTGGTATTGTCGATAACGTATTAGCCTGATTGAATAAGCCAAGTTGGGCTGGACTGTATTGCTTACCAATAATCAAACCGTAAAGGTTATTATAAATGGCATCGAGCAAGCCCGATAACATCAATTTTGAGCCAAAACCAAACAAGTCTTTAAATGACTTCTTACAGAATGCAACTTTCGGTTTCCATGGCGAAACAATATTGAGCATGCACGTATTGACTAGCATTGATGTTAGTTGCTGACCTACTAGAGCCCACACACCGTACCCAGAAACAGCCAAATAAAGTGCGACTCCCCCACCAAGCACTAAAGAAATCACATTGCATTTTGCTTGTTTCTTAAAGTCTAGGGCAACGGTTAACTTGGTTCTTGGTATTATCCCGAACGTGGCTACAATGATATTAAGCGCTAATATTCTTGTTAACTCTACCAACTCTGGCTGTTCATAAAACTCAGCGATATAAGGTGCAGAAATAAACAATAACGCATAACAAATTAGAGATACGACCAAACTAAAGTAAAATGTTGTCGCAAAATCAGCTTCATTACGATCAATTTTTCTGATCAGCGCAGCGCTAAACCCACTATTAACAAACACATTAGCAATAGCAATAAAAATTGCTAACATGGCAACCAATCCGTATGCGCTAGGGCCCAAAATATTAGCCAAAGTTAAACTGACCACTAAACCTAAAGCTTGGTTGCCGATGCTATCTAAAGCGCTCCAAAAGAAGCCTTTCTTAATTTGTTGTTTATCGTGCATAAACCTATATGCTTTTTAGTGCTTCGATTAATCAATCAAATTAATCAAATACTCGCCATAAGAATTTTTCATCAGTGGTTTGGCGATTTCTCTTATTTCGTCTTCGCTTAACCAGCCTTGATTGAAGGCAATTTCTTCAAGACAAGCTATTTTAAAACCTTGTCGATGCTCGATAGTTTGCACGTATTGCCCAGCATCCATTAAGCTATCGTATGTGCCTGTATCTAACCAAGCAAAACCTCGGCCAAGTAATTCAACGTGTAATTTTCCTGACTTGAGATATTCATTATTCACACAGGTAATTTCTAATTCACCGCGCGCCGATGGTTTGATATTTTTGGCAATATTAACCACACTATTATCGTAAAAATATAAACCGGTGACCGCAAAACTGGATTTTGCTTTTTCAGGCTTTTCTTCGATAGACAGGGCTTTTTGATTTTCATCAAATTCGACAACACCAAATCGTTCGGGATCTCGTACCTGATAACCAAATACAGTAGCCCCTTCTTCACGTTTGGCTGCTTTTAGGAGTAATGGTGAAAATCCTTGGCCAAAATAGATATTGTCGCCCAAAACCAGACAAACATTATCGTCGCCAATGAACTCTTCTCCCAAAATAAAGGCTTGCGCTAACCCATCCGGACTTGGTTGTACTTTATATTCCAGCACAACACCGAATTGACTGCCATCCCCCAATAACGACTTAAAGCTATCTAAGTATTCTGGTGCTGTGATAATGAGGATTTCTCGTATCCCTGCAAGCATTAATACCGAAAGTGGATAATAAATCATCGGCTTATCGTAAACTGGTAATAATTGCTTCGACATGCCTTTGGTTATCGGATAAAGTCTGGTGCCTGAGCCGCCCGCCAATACAATGCCTTTGGTTTTATGCGTCATCATAATTTCCTATTTACAGCCTAAGCGCTCTAAGGCATAACTGCCATCCAGCACATGTTGCCACCACGTTTTGTTATTTAAGTACCATTCTACGGTTTTTCGAATACCGCTTTCAAAACTTTCAACGGGCGTCCAGCCAAGTTCTCGTTCAATCTTCGACGCATCAATGGCGTAGCGAACATCGTGACCCGGTCGGTCTTTCACATAGGTAATTAAATCTGCGTAGGACTTTATCTCAGGCGATGATTCGGCTGAATTTGATACAAACGGTACGTATTCTTCAAGTAAAGTGCAGATGGTTTTAACGACATCGATATTCGCTTTTTCATTGTGTCCACCGATATTGTAGGTTTCCCCTGTCTCGCCTTTTGTCGCAACCAAATAAAGTGCACGAGCGTGATCTTCAACAAACAACCAGTCTCGGATCTGCTGGCCATTGCCATAGACTGGCAATGATTTCTTATCTAAGGCGTTTAAGATCATCAAAGGAATGAGCTTTTCAGGAAAATGATACGGGCCATAATTGTTCGAACAGTTGGTCACCACGGTCGGTAAACCAAAGGTTCTGATCCAAGCACGCACTAAGTGATCGCTCGAAGCTTTGGATGCAGAATATGGCGAGCTCGGCGCATACGGTGTCTGCTCAGTGAACAAATCCTCTGGTCCTTCCAAATCGCCGTACACTTCATCGGTTGAAATGTGATGAAATTTAAATTTCGCTTTTTTCTCTCCATCGAGCATCACCCAATACTTGCGCGCTGCTTCAAGCAAGATATAAGTACCCATAATATTAGTTTCAATAAACTCTCGAGGCCCATCAATGGAACGATCAACATGACTTTCGGCCGCCAAGTGCATAACGACATCAGGTTGAAACTGTGCAAACAGCTCTTCAATCGCGCTTGCGTCACAAATATCGGTTTGGGAAAACGTATAGCGAGGGCTGTCTTCAACATCAGCAAGCGATTCGAGGTTACCAGCGTACGTCAATTTATCGACGTTAAGAACCGAATCGTTGGTATGGTGAATGATGTGTCGAATAACCGCAGAGCCAATAAAGCCAGCGCCGCCTGTAACAAGAATGTTCATGTTCTGAGTCTTATTAGTATGTCTGTTAATGTGTTAAATATCGCCATGTAACGAAAAACGCAAGTCACGTTGTTCGTTTCACGAAAATACAAGGCATGAAACATTTCATGCCCATTGGTCAGTGTTTTTAGGTATTGTTGTCCGTTATGGTAAGTTTGATTTCACTTTAAAGTCACATAGTAACGAGGTTACGAGTTCGGCAACTGCTAAAGCGTTGCTCTACCTCCAGCATCCATACAGTCGTTTGCTACAATGACGGCGCGTATAACTTATAACTCCTACCAAAAGTCCAACCAGGGTGTGCTATTGGGCGCATGATATGTGCTGCACATTTGATAAGACGTACCCTACTTGTACTCATATCCGTAGTGGTAGTAACCATAATCTGATTGACGTTTTTCAACCGCATTAAAAATGATGCCTTTAATGTCGACGCCATTGATGTCAAAGCGATTGGCACCGGCGATTATTTCTTTAAGTGGGCTGTAATCATAACGCGCCAACATTAATGAGGTACCTGCGTGATTACCCACAATGGCCGCATCCGTTACCGCAAGAATTGGCGGTGTATCGATGATTACTAAATCATAGTTGGCTTTAGCGTGTTCAATTAGCGTTGAAAAACGCTCTCCCATTAATATTTCACTTGGGTTTGGTGGCACGTTACCACGGCTTATAAAGTGCAGGTTGTCAACACCGGCGTTTTGCGTCGCCTGTTCTATGCTTAATTTGCCTACGAGGATATCAGACAAGCCGTTTTGCTCGTTAAGCTGAAAGATTTTGTGCATGTAGCCTTTACGCATATCGGCGTCTATGACCAACACCTTTTGCCCAGCTTGGGCAATAACGGCGGCAAGGTTAGATGAGACAAATGATTTACCCACTTCTGGGCTGGCACCGGCGATCATCACTACGTTGTTTTTTGCTTCCATCATCGCAAAGTGCAATGACGTACGAAGGCTTCGGATGGCTTCGATAGCCATATCAGCGGGGTTAACTTCAGCCAATAGCTCATGGCGCTGTGCTTTGCGCTTATTGCGTTTTACTTTATCTTGCAAACGGGCCAGTTGCGTGCGCTTTATGTGATCTTCTGATAACGGCACGGTGGCGTATACGTTAAGTCCAACATCTTCAAAATCTTGTGGGTTGGTAACACCACGGTGGAATGCCGATTTTAAGATAACGTAGGCAACCGCTAAGAAACCACCTAACAAGGTGATAATAACCACGATGAGGGATTTTTTCGGTTTAATAGGAAAGCGGCTCACCTGCGCGTAATCAACAATATTAATGTTGCCAACGGTTGAGGCTTTTACCACGTTGAGCTCTTGTACTTTGTTAAGCAGTGCAAGGTAAATTTGTTGGTTTACTTCAACATCGCGTGCCATACGCAAAATTTGTTGTTGAGCTTGCGGTAAGTCTTTAATTTGCGCATTAAGCTGTTGCTTTTGTGCTTCTAAATCGCGTTTTTTAGCAAGAAGCGATTGGTACTTAGGATGCTCTTGGGTGTACTTTTGTGCAATATCAACTTCTAAAAACGACAGCTCATGTATTTTGGTGTCTAATTCTACCAATTGCTCAAGCACCGACTCGGTTTCTAGGGTTAAGTCGATGGCATCGTTGTCTAAGCGGAACTTGTTTAACGTATTTTCAGCTTGTACCTGAGCGGCATCAATTTTAGGCAGTTCTTTGTTTAAAAACTCAATTGATTTTTCAACCTCTTGGCTCATGCGTTTTACGTTTTGCAGTAAAAACGCATCGGCAATGGCGTTTAAGGTATCTTCAGCTTGTTGGCGGTTAGGGCCCTGTAACGCGAGGGTTAAAATACCAGACTGCTTGCCTTTTTCAGCTACTTGTAACGAGCTTTGAAGCTTAGCAATGGCATCGGCGCGGTAGGTACGAGTTAGGGTAAACGCAGTGCCCGATTGCGCCTTTAAGTTGTTTACCAGCAGTTGAATACTGTTATCTTGGTTAGTGGCAACTTGGTTTACTCTACCTGAAAATACCAACTCGCCAGCAAGGTACACTTGGTACTGATCATTGTCTTTTGCAATAAGCTCAAAGGTTTTACCTAAAAACGGTTTAGCCACTTTAAACTGAGCAACGTTAATGTGCTCACCACCCCACGCGTAACTGCTGTCAAAAAACGTAGAAATAAACGGCTTATTAAACGTTGTAATACTGTTGGCATTGACATTGGTAATTTGCCCACCAAAGTAGCTGTGTGCGTATTTACGAGCATAGTATTCACCCAACTTACCAAAGTGCTTAGGCTTGGCAATAATATCAAGTTTGAGCTCGTCAACCGCATCACCCAGTACTTTGCGTGATTTTAATAATTCGATTTCGGTAATGGCTTTTGATTCAGCGCCAAACAGCTCTTCCATATCACCAAGGCCCGGAACACCTGTGGCCTTTTGCTCTATTTGCACTAAGGCGTCAGCCTTGTAAATAGGTGTTTGCAGTAAGGCAATAATTACCCCTGCAATGGCAAATAAGGTGGTTACACCAGCAATAAGCCATTTATTTTCAAGTAACAAGTTAAAGTAACGAGAAAAATCGATGTCATCACTCTGCTCATTAATATGATGGCTGTTGTGTTGGTTAAGTTTGGTGTTTAGTTGCTCTTGACTCATTAGGCTGTCCGTAGGCAATACTGTTCTGTACTTTATTGGAGTATTAGGGTTAAGCGCTAGCGTAATGTTGGCGCTAGCTGTTTTTTATTATTTTTACTTTTTCTATTTTTTAATTGCTATTTTTTTTGGGGGCTGCAGGTGCAGCCTATAAATTGTTTTCAAAATCGTTTAGGTCATCTAAGCCACGTACGGTTGGTAGCAGCAATGAAATAACTTTGTTCCAACGGGCAATTGGTGCGCTGGTCACGTAAACCAAATCCATTGGTTGTAAGTGAAATTGGGTAGCCAGTATCAGCGCAGCGGCATTTGACGCATCAAGCTGGTATACATCGGCAACTTTGTTGGCATCAGTGCTGGCACGCAATACAAAAATACCGCTGGCATCGGCGGTCATTTCGTTAAAACCACCTACGTTACCCAAGGCTTCCGCAAGGGTTAAACCCGAGCGGTGTATAGGTAGTGTGGCTGCTTTGCTGACTTCACCCATAACAAACACTTTGGTAGCATCGTTGTGGGGCACGTGCACAATATCGTTATGGCGCAAGAGGCGGTTTTGGCTCATATCGCCTTTTTGATATAAGGCGTATAAATCTAAACGTTCTTCTTTAGAGTCGCGGGTTAAAATAACACTGCGCCAATCGGCGTCGTCGCTTATACCGCCTGCTTGGTTAATGGCATCAAGTACGGTAACCGGAATATTGGCTATGGGCATAACCATAGGTTGGCTAACCGCGCCTGTTACGTACGTGCGCTTTGAGCGATACGCGGCTACTTTTACATCAATTTGTGGGTTTTCAATGTAACGGCTGAGTTTCTCAGTAAGCTCTACACGGATCTGTTCAACACTTTTACCTGCAACGTGAATACGACCAATGTAGGGGTAAAACATATTGCCTTTGGCATCAACTAAATTACCAGCTTGTTCTGGATCGCGAAATTGACCAGCTGGTGTGGTTAGCTCAGGATGATCATAGACAGTCACAGTAAGTACGTCACCTGCCCCTACTGTATAAGCATAGTTTTGTAGTTCCTGCTCTAGCATTTGATTTTGCGTTGCAGAAGGCTCTCGCTCTTTAATGCTATTAAGTACATTGGGGGTAATTAATATGGTATTGACCTGTTCGGTAATATCAAAATCGAGTTCTTCACTTGATTGGCTATTAGTCGCACCGTCTTTGGCACTTACGCCTTCTATGTGTCCACCAGGAATTGTACAGGCCGTTAAGCCAAGTAGCATTAGAGAGGTAGTGAGAGCTTTTAATTTAGTCATGTGATTATCAGTTTTTATAGTGACTGTGGTTTAATTTGTTTGTCTAACAAGTTTTATTCTTTAGCTGCTTTAGGTTACTTGCATTTTTATACAAGCTAAAGCTTAACGTTGGCAATTAACCAATACTAATTGCCAATCTTACTGCACCAAGCTTGGCAATGTTTATCAATAAGGGTAAAAGCATGATTAAATGCTTCTTGGCTTTTTTTATAAGGGTCGGCCACTTCCTCATCATTATGCCACTTACCAAGTAACATAATTTTACCAGAGGCAGCTGGGTATTTTTGCATTAGCAACTGTTGGTGTTTTTTTTCCATCACCAAAATCAAGTCGGCATCGTTTACCATGCTATGGCTAATTTGCCTAGCACTGTGGTTTTGGCCGTTATAGCCGTGTTGCTCTAGCAAACTCACCATATGTGGCTCTATGCCGTGCTCTTGCAAAGCACCAATACCAGCACTGCTCACTGTTTTATTCGGTAACTGTTTGGCTAGCATGCGCTCAGCCACGGGGCTGCGGCAAATGTTACCAACACATACGGTTAAAATATTATCAAACATACTGAGCAGGCTTCTATTTAGATTATTTAGGCTTGGTTTTAAACGCTGTTATAAGGCCGTTTAGGCACGCTTCCGCCCATTGGTTTGGCTCCAAAAGGCATACAGATAACGGCGTTTGTAATGTTGTAAAAACGTTGTTTACAACTGATTATTAATCTTTTTTGCGCTGGTTATCAGCGGCATTTGAGCTAATTGCGTTGATTGCTCTAGTGGTAATCAGTGGCAATTAGCTTACTTTATCAAAATGCTGGTTATCTACCGGCACATCGTTTTCTTTACCCAGCATTTTAACCATTAAAATGCTGCGTTCAAGACCGTCTTTTGCTTTGTAAATGGCTTCTAAACCAGCAAACGGTCCTTGATTAATTTGCACTTTGTCGCCCACCTGTAAATTAAGCAACTGCTCTAGCGTTTTCGGTTCGTTATTGCTTACTTGGTGGTGTTGTAACGCATTAATAATGTCGTTGCTAATAACCGCATGTTGCAAGCCAAATTTAACAAAACTGCCAACACCACGCGTAGAACGCACGGCATTAAAGTTAGCTTGTTCAGGATTTAAGCGAATAAATAAATAATTGGGGAATAATGGGTCAAGAGATACAGCCTTAATTCCCTTTTTCTTTTTTACCGTAGCAACTTTCGGTAAAAATACTTCTAATCCTTGCGACACTAAGTTGTCGTGAGCACGTTGCTCCTCTCTTGGTTTGCTGGTTAAAACATACCAAGCACTCTTAGCTACTGCGGTCATAATACTACTACCCTTTTCTTTTTGTTTAAAGTGCTAATAGCAATTAAATTGCCCACACTGCATGGCACCATAAACAGCGCAATAACAACGGCATTGTAATCATCACCTTAGCGGTAAATTGCTAATGGATATATATTTGAGTGCCGCACCGTTATTGCCGAAAATACTGCTTAGTATTCAAACAGCTTGCTTATATTTTTAGCAATACCAAATCACAAGTGGTGAATGTTTGAACACCTGGTAACGTTGTACTTATATTGATTTGGCATTATAAAAAAATTAGACGTGTGTTGCTACGCCATTTTGGTAAAAAATGTAAGCGATATTGGTTAAATTGTGTCTTGCCGTTTAACTAGTGCGATAAGTGTGTTTTTCTAGCAGTTTTTGGTAGGTTTTTGCGTATTTTGTTGCGGATGTTTGTGATGTTTAGCGAGTCACGAGCTATATGGCTTAATGACAAACCTCACATACTGTAAGTAAAGTTAACCGGAATTACTTCCGGCAAACTGTTAGGTATAAATACCCTTAGATCAAATGTTATAGGCGCGCAGCTATTTAAGCCAATATTTGCTGGCGTATCGGCAAAGTAATTGCCCAGCTACACCCAATACAACAGCGATGATAACCAATGGCAAAAATGATACTTTGCTAGAAATTATCCCTAAGCTAATTGCAACGCTGGTTATTACCATTAGATTAAATTGTTTTGTTGTCATGACTTAGTCCTTCAATAAAAAGGCAGCGAGTTAAGACTGCCTTTGTGTCTATTGGATTAAAGTTTTTAGTGTAATGCTTAAATGTAAGCGTTAGTTGGCTATGTACTCTAAGTACAACTCGTAGCTTAAATAACTGATTCCGCCAATAACTGCCCCCGTAAAGGCTCCTGGACCAGCACCTACGCCACCGGCTAGCGAGCCACTTAACGCACCTGCCACACCGCCGGCAAATACTGCTGCACCTAGCTCTTCGGTTGAATAAGCGCCGTTGATTTCTGATAGTTCATTAACTGTTAATTCACGCATGATAATCTCCTTTTATTTGCGTTTTTCGTCACGTATTAGCATCGTAGTTTCACCAGCCGACTTAATAAATATTTTACATTTAATTTAGTAAGTTACGGGGCAATTCCATTGCTTTCATTTTTTAGTTTGGTAGAAATCCGTTACGAGTCAATCACAATAAAAGTATCGCAGTTAGAGTGAGGTATTTTAGGCTCTGTTTGTGGTTTGGAGATCCCCGCCTTCGCGGGGATGACGTTAAATGTGGGGATTCGTAAAATTGTGAGGATGACAATTAAGACTCGTTTGGTGTCTAGGAGATCCCCGCCTGCGCGGGGATGACGTTGAAATAAAGGATGACGTTTAATTTCGAGCGCGGGAAATAGGCTTATGAATCGTGCGCCCTATGCACCTCACGCAAATCGGCGCCCATCGCAAACAACGTCATCCCACAATGTCGTTGTGTGGGATCTCTTGAGGATGCATAAAAACTCGAGTCAGGATTAAAGCAATTGGTAATACAAATCGAGCCATTCAGGATTTGTTTGTTCAATTAATCGAACCTTCCAACTTCTCTCCCATCGTTTCAAGCGCTTCTCGCGATAAATCGCATTTTCCATGTCATCAAAAAGCTCAAAATAAACTAGGTTATGAACGTTATACCGTTTAGTGAAGCCTTCAACACAATGCTGTTTATGCAGGTAAATTCGTCTTGTTAAATTACTTGTCACACCAACGTATAGCACTGAATGGGTTTTATTCGAAAGAATATAAACTGCAGGTTGTTTCATAATTGAAGTCCTTTTCAATTAGAGGGGATCTTTATCATAGTGAATTTTTGGTATCTAGTTTGAAAATTGTTTGTCTTGATTGGAGATCCCCGCCTGTGCGGGGATGACGGTTCATTATGGGCTGACGTGAAAATATGGAGTGTCTGTTAATAGTGGAGATGACAATTAAAGGCTCGTTTGGTGGTTTGGAGATCCCCGCCTGCGCGGGGATGACGTTGAATATTTGGATGACGTGAAATATGAGGATGACGTTAAAGCATTACTGGCGTAAGCGGTTGATAAACGCTTTTAGGTAGTCGGGTTTACTCAACATTTTTAAATGACGTTTGGCGTGTTGTAATCGCCCTTTACTAAGTTGCCAATAGTTAACAGCACCATACATAACATCGATATGTTGTTTGCTGTAGCCTTGCAGCACACCTTTCAGCATGCGCCATGGGCTGATTTTACCTTGGCGTTTTATCAGATCGGTTACGCAACGATTTAAATGCTCTATTGCTTGTGGGCTTTGGCAATTTATAGGCGTGCTCTGCGCAAAAAACTTTTGCACCATAAGTAGGTGGGCTTGCAGTGGTAGCAATTGTTGCTGTTGGCTAAATTGCCGTTGAACTTGTTGCCAGTTTATTTGGTTATGAAAACGTTTAATTAAGCAAGCGCTATTGTGCAACTGCCTAAAATCAATTTGCTGTTCAGAAAAGGCACGGTGCGATAGTTCACAGTGGGCAATGGCTAAAATCATTTGCTCGGTTGGTGCCAATTGTAATGCGCACAAGTTCAAGTCATTAGTCTCTTTAGTTGTTATTAATGGCAAAGGTTTCGCCGTTTGCCACACTTGCTCAGGTGACAATATAGCATGCCAGCGTTTTTGAATTGGCCATTGGTGAACTTCAATGTTACACAAGCCGTTGTTATCTCGTGATAATGGCGGTGCGTGGTGGTGATTTTTTGCCGCAATATCAAGCTCGTCTTTATCCTGCCAGTAACCTTGCTTGAGTAATGTTGCTATAGCCTGCTGTTGTTGGTCGCTAGGTACCAGTATATCTATATCGGTCATAAAGCGGGTTGATAACGGCACAAAGGTTTGGTTAAACAAACCCGCTGCGCCCTTTAATACGATGGCGTTAATGTTAGCCTGTTGCAATAGGCTAACTACGTTTATTACTTCTTGCTGTAGCGCTTCGTTGCGTGTTTGATAGAACTCACTGATATGCTCTAGATAGTGTTGTAACTCAGGCTCTAACTGAACAAACACGTTTGCTTGTTTTAACCTGTCAACAAAGGCACCTAATAACCAGTGTTCGTTGAGAAAGGCAATTAAAGCAAGTAGATCTGGTTCGTGGTGTAAACGGCTAATAAGCTTCGCGGATACTGGGACGCGGTGATCAAACCATTGGCTTATATCGTCAAGTAGCTGTTGGCTTATTGCTAGCATTGTATTTGGCCTTGCTTCATTAGGTTTAGCTTCAGTAGCGTTAGTTTTATCAGGTTTTGTATTGATCACGTTAGTATGTTGTTTTGATGTTCTTGTTCGCTAGGTGCAACGTTTGCCAATAACCGACTCACCATAGCCATTGCTTGTTCCGTTGTACTGTACGTTAGCTGAAAAGCGGTTAACGAGTCAAAGTACTCAATAATGTCATTGGCGCTTTGGTTGCTAAGCTCGTGGCCGAGTTGATAACCGCCTTGCGTCATTACGGTGAGAGCCTCGCTAGTGGTTAGCTTCACCATACTGGGTTCGGCATGCTGTTGGTAGTTTGGGCATAAGATGATGGTTTTACTGGCCTTGTTTGCCAGTTGATTGCCCTTAACAAACTCTCTTGGCCAAACGTATTTTATTTGCCGACCATCAAGGCGCTGCCACACGGGTTGTTGAGGTAACGCAGGGTAGTACTGTTGCACGGCTTGCCAACTGCCCGCTTTAATGGCAATGGGTAGCCCTATGGTAAACAGCGTGTTATTTGGGTCAAAGGCAATAATTTCATCAGAATACAGCGCAAAGTCCGCTTGAGTTAAGTGCGTGGCCAATGTTGATTTACCTACCCCTGATTTACCCGGTAGCATTAATGTGATTGGCTGCTCCCTGTGTTTTAATGCAGCGCCGTGAAATACCAATTGGTAGTGTTGGATTTGATACGCCAAAATTTGCAACCGATCAATTAACAAGGGTAACAGTTGTTGGATGTTGTTTACCTGTTCAACCACAATGCCGTTAGCTCGTAAGGCAAAATTTTGCTGATGAAAGCAAAGCTGTAAGGCTACTTTCTCCCTATTTTTGTTTGATTTTTGTTGGGATGATTGTGGTGCTAATGACTGTTGTTTGCGCGGGTTAGCTGTATCAGCGTCGTTTAAGCAAATTGGTTGTAAGATAGTTTTTGCCTGTGTAAATAACCACTGAAGTGCTTGTTGCTGGATTTGGTCTTTCGTTTGCGTTTGCGTTTGCACGCTAATACTAAATACCGTATTCGAAACCGTTACATAAAATATATCTGCTATACGTTGGGTAATGGCTAGGGGTTGGCTAATGGCTTTAGCATGTAATTCTGGATACTGGCCATTTTGGTAGCTTAGAGATCCAGCTTCTGCTTGCTCTGCTGTTGGCTCTTCGGCATTAAACCAAGCTACTACCTGCTGATATGCGTTGCTAATCTGTGTTTCACTAACGCCCTGCTCACTCAGTAGCTGGCTAATGGCATCTTTACTTAGTCCGTCGTCAATTGCCAATAACATACTAACCTGAAGCGGGCTTATTGCGTTTAGCGTTTTGCTGTGTTGTTCAAACAACAGCGCCTCACTAGTTAGCTCGTTAACCCATAAGCTTAACAAGTGATGGTGATTAAGCGGTACTTGGGTAAATGCCATAGCGCCTACTTTACCTGCTGAGTTGGTGTCGCATTGGCATTATCGGCTTGCTGGTAATAGGCAACAATGGCGCTGTGCTCTTTAAACAGCTCAGTAAACAGCATGGCTAGCTCGCTAGTGCTTGCTTGGTTAATCGAATTTGCTACGTACTGCCATACCTGCTTAACTTGTGGCACATTTTTGCCCAAGTAATGCGCTTGCACTAAATAGGTAACAAAATCGCGGTCAAACTCGCCTAAATGCCATTTATTTAACGCCAACGACGAATAGGTTACTGGCCATGCTGGGCGCTTAGTAATCGACTCAATATATAAGCGATTGGCTTGGGTTAGCGCCTGTGTCTTATCATTAAAGCCAAAGCGCACACCTAGCTCTAACAGTTGGGCTTTGGCCTCTAAATATTGGGGGTTACGGTGCAGCCACAACACTCGGTTTATGGCTGTTAACTGCTGTTGGTATATGGCTTGTAGTGCTGACTGAGCGTGTACGGTTTGATTGTTATCGTGCGCTTTATCATTAGAGGCCGTATTGTTAGAGGCCGTATCATTAGAAATAGTTTGCAATATTCTAATCTGCCCCTCTACCGGTTTAAATAAGGCATTGCCAAGGCCAAACCTAGCGGCGGTAAACACCAACACACTAAGCAATAGCAGCAACAAAAGCCGCAGGGCTTTGCTCAGTGCGTAACGTTTTGGTTGAACCATAGCCTTATCATCGGCAGATGGTTGCTGCGCCATGTTTAGTGAATTACGTTGCATAACCGTAGTGATCGTAATAACCGGCAAAGTCTTGATACTGGCGCGCTTTGCTTAAATCTACTTGGTTAAGCACAATACCATCAACGTTAACACCTGCTAGACTCATGCGTTTTAAACCGGCTTTAACCACCGCTTCTTTGGTAGCATCGGCTTTAACCACGTATAAATGCCTATCGGTTAACCGAGCAACTAACATGGCGTCACTCACTGCTTGTACCGGTGCAGTATCAATTACAATGCGATCGTAACGAGTGCGCAAAGTCTGCAATAGTTGGCTAAATTGGTTTGACGCCAGTAACTCTTGCGGATTTGGTGCATTATGACCCGCACTGAGTACGTCAAGGTTGGTTTGCTCACAGTGGTGAACACATTGCTCAAAGCTATGAGTATCGGCGATCACATTAGACAGTCCTGGCTGGTTATCGGCCAAGTTAAAGCGTTTAGCCACAGTTGGGCGACGCATATCGGTGTCAATTAGTAGCGTTTTGTGTAACTGCCCTAACGCACTTGCTAAGCTAATGGCTACCGTCGTTTTGCCTTCACCCGGAATGCTTGAGGTAATACTTACCACGTTGTGATTATCTTCTAGGCTGAGCAAACTTAAGCTGGTGCGCAAGGTGCGAATAGATTCACTAAAGGCGCTGTCGCCACCTTGGCTGTAATAGCTTGCAGGTAACACCTGCTCGTTGCTATCTTTTCTGGTTTTATCGTTGTATTGACCGATCAACGGCACAATACCCAGCAAGCTTTTGTGCAATTTGGTTTCAACATCATCCACAGAGCGAATGGTGCTATTTAACGCTTCAAGCAATAACACCGCACCAACAGCTGCCGCCGCCGCGGTTAACATGGCGATCACCACAATCAGTTTTTTGTTTGGCTTTATCGGGCTACTTGGCTGTACGGCAGGCTCAATAACTCGGGCGACATTGGCTTCAAAACGCTGTAGCTCAGCGGTTTCCTGTAATCGATTAAAAAACGAGGTATACAGTTGCTTGTTGGTTTCGACTTCTTGCTCTAATGTGCGATGTTCATCGTCAAGTCGAGTCAATTTTTGATACTGCTGTTTGGCATTGTTTAACGACACCTGCAATTGACTTACGGTTTGTTGCGCCTTTTGATAATCGCTACCTATGGTATTGGCTAAGCTTTCAATGTTTTTTTGCACATTGGCACGCTCGCGATTTACTTCGGCAACAGCAGCAATCATTTTGGGGTGCTTTTTGCCGTAAGTGAGTGCTAAATTATCTAACTTGCGCTGTGCTTGGCGTTGTTGCTCTATGGCTTGGCGAATATCGGGGTGGTTTAACACATCGGGCAAGGTGGCCAGCTCGGTTACTTGCGTCGTGTTTTTGCTCGTCAGTTGATATACCAATTCAATGTCTTTTAACGTTTGTTTGGCTTGCAATAACTGAGTAGACAGCGACTCAACGTCGTTGGCCGCCAGTGATTTTATCCCGCCAATATCAACCAGTGACTCGCGCTCTCTAAATGCTTGCAACGCATCTTGCGATTGATTGAGCTTGGCTTTTAAACCAGCAAGCGAGGTATTTAACCACTGCGCTGACTTTTCAATGCGATTAAGACTAACCTGCATGTGGTTATCAATATACGCTTGGGTTAGCGCATTGGCTACCAAGGCCGTCATGTGAGGATATACCGAGGTAAAGCTAATATTAACCAACTGGGTGTTTTTTAACGGTGTTGCCGATAAACCGCCTTGTACAAAACCTACCGCACTTTGATACTGCATTTGCACAATACGCTCGTTTAATTGTTGCTCTGACAGCGTTAACAAATCGGGATTGCGCTCAAGTAGTACCAGTTTATCAACGCGAAAAATCGGGTTATTTTCAAGGCGTAAGTTTTTTACTACCTGCTCTGCCACCGAGGTTGAACGAATAATTTCTAGCTGGGTGTAATAAAACTCTTCGCTGGCGGTAGTGTCTTGATACACATCTTGTAAATCGTCAACTCGCGCTTGGCCTGCGTCAAGGTGCATGGTTGCCGTTGCACGGTAAATTGGGGTGAGAGAGTACGCGTACAGGGCTGCACATAGGCCTACTACCAAGGTAAATAACAGAATATGCCATTTGTGACTCATCAGCACCGAAAACAGCTGTTTAAAATCGATGTCATCAAAGTCATTATGGTCTTGCATCACCTTAGCGGTATGCGACGCATCAGGGGGAGAAGTTGAATGTAAAGGCACTTGTTGGTTCACTAAATTTCTCTTCTAAAAAGGCTCAAATAAAGGCTTTAATAGCGGTGTAAATACCAGCTTAGAAAAAGCTCTGCTTAACGGTAATAATATCGCCCGGTTGCACCGCACTGTTTAATTGGGCGTTCGTCGCTTGGTTAGCCTCGCTTTTGTTGATACCAGCGCGCTGAATAAATATTTTGCTTTTTGAGGCGCGCTCGGTAAAACCGCCCGCTAAGGCGACCGCCTTGGCAACCGTAAGCCCGGGTTGATAGGCATACGCGCCCGACTTTTTCACTTCGCCTTCAATAAAAAATGGCCGATACTCAACAATGGATACCGACACACTGGGGTTAATTAAATAATCGGGCTTTAAGCCATTAACAATGCGCTGCTCCACATCACTTAAGGTAAGTTGGTTAACACTAACCTCGCCTAAAAATGGGTAATTGATACTACCCCGTTGGTTAATTTTAAATTGCTTTGACAGCTCGTCTTCTCCAAACACATAAATTTGTATGGTATCGCCAACGCCAAGGCGATACAGCTGGTTGGTATTGTTGTTAGCGGTTGATGAGGCTGCTTTAGTTTCTGTGTTAGTTGCTGTGTTAGCAAAAGCGTGATTAGGTTGCAGTGCAAACAGTGACGGCAAAACACAGGCCAAAAACAACGTTAGCTGCGGTGATAAAAAACGAGAAAAAATATTCATATAAAAACTATTCATATAACGACTACAACTGGTAATTAACATTAAACGACAAACGATTTTCGGTAAAACGCATATCGGCAACATTACTGCTGCGCTGATGGTGCGTAAACGATACATCAAACTTTAAGTTATCGCGCATCTGGTATTGTGCACTGGCGTTCAATAAGCGGTTATCATCCTTTCGCGTAGAGTCGCCGTAATCGTCTTCATTAAACGATACCGCAACTCGACTGCCTAAACGAGACAGCCAATTGTGATGCCAAGCCAAACTGATATTGGCATTTTCAATGTAGCTACCTTGGCCCTTGGGCTCGTAAATTTGTCGGGCGGTTGATACATCAACATTGGAATACGTTAATGGCTGCCATAATACCCCAGCTTTCCAGCGAATACCCTGTTTACTGCTGCGCGCATCATCGCTATAGCTTCGCGTTGCATAACCCACATCAACATATCCGGTGGTAATGGCTGAGCCTTGCCAGGCAAAGCGACCACTTATCTCGTATTCTCGGTTGTTTAAGCTGGCTTGGTTGTAGCGCTTGGTGTCGTAGTCGGTATCTTTGTAAGTTAAGCGCAATGACATATCGGTAAACGCCCCTAATCGATACTTAAACGTTGATGCCAAGGTATGCGTTTGGTGCTCACGGTCGGCGGTAATATCAAAGCGCTCATCAGTATCGGGTATAGGGTCATCCAGGTTTAGCTCGTCAAGGTAGACGCTGTCGTAGTTAATATCACTAATGCGGTAGTCAAAAATTAAATTGGCTGCGGCTGTTTTACTACCATAGATATACGCGGTTGACACATTGAGAACGTTATACGATGTGGGCTCGGTTAACTGATCGCCAAAGCCGTTTGAAAAATCGCGTCCGCGCATCTCGTGCAACCAAGCATAATTAATGTTGGCGTTGAGGCGATGGCGAATATCAAAGTCAAATAAGCCTGAGGCGCTTAATCGCTGATTAGTGATATTATCTCGGCCGCGAGCCGAAAAGTTACGGTGATCAAACTGATAGTTCATGTTATAGCGATTTAAGCCATCGAGTTTATTGAACTGCAACGATGGTGCAATATTGGTAACAAAGGTATGTATTTCACTGTCTTTGTCTTGTAACAAGTTATCGGTGTACACCTGAGAAACGCGTAGATTACTGGTAATGTCAAAACCGCCAACTTGGCCAAGTAAGGTTTGCGGGTTATCAACATCAATCGTCAGTGTATTACTGCCCGTGCTGTTGTTGGTGTATATTGGGCTTGTGGTATTGTCATCAACATTGGCCGACGCTTGGCTCTCCAAAGAGTCGAGTACTGAGGTACTTGGCGCTGTTTGTATAGGCTCTTGTTTAGCGATTTGAGATGGTGTGGTTACTGGAACCGCACTTTGTTCAAGTTGAATCTGGCCGGGTTGATTTTCAGCAACAGCAACGCCTGCCCCACTAATATGTATTAGCAGGCCCACTAAAGCGAATAATGTATTACTTCTTAAAATACGTTTCACTTACCCAGCGCAATTCCTTGTTACGGCGTGTTATTGTTGTTGTGTTTGTTACACTATTTTTATTTAAATTTTTTATTTATTTTCTTATTTATATTTGTATTTTTCTTTAGCGTTTTTATACATCTACGGTCATAAATTATTCATCAAAAAACGGTTAAACCTGTGCAACCTTACCATTGTATTAAGTTTACGTTAAAAAGCCACAAAAAGTTCGTAGCCATGTGTTTTTATTAGTATTTTTTCTTGTTTTACCGTTATCTTTTTACCGTTAGCCTAGTTTTTGAGCTGTTACCACCTGATTTAGACGGTAAACCAACATGGGCTATCCAAGCCAGCGCTAACACAATATGAAAATAGGCGGCATTGGCCGGTGCTTGTAAATTAAAATCTACCGTACAGTGTATTAGCATGCCAATAATGGCTAAACAACAGGCAAAACCTAGGCCTTGTAATAGTGGCGCTCGCCGCCGGCGCATCGCCATCAACGCATAGTACAAACTAACCAACACAATGCTACCAAGCCACATCGTGGCTACTAAACCGTATTCCACTGCAAATTGCAGGTAGTCATTGTGAGCGTGATCAAAAAAAGCATGAATGTTATCGCCTTGCACTAAGCCAAACGCACTGTAATAGCCACCACCGCCAACACCCACCGTGGGAAACAGTTTCACCAACTGCCACGAGTACTGATTTACATCAACGCGCACCTCTTGCTCAATACGCGTTTGTTCAATGCGAGTTTTTACCTTATCAATGCCAAAGTAAGAGCCTAAAATAAAACTATCAATCAGCAGCACACTGGCTAACAACACCGCCAACGACTTCGACTTTTTGTGCATTAAAAGCAATGCCAAGACACCAGTTATGGTAAGAGCGATAAAAAACGCACTGTTACCCATGCGCGAGCGCGACAACACAATGCCCACCACCATAATGGCCAAGGCGATTCGAAGGGCAGCTTTACCGGAAATAAGCGTGCTAAGCCAACGTCTGGCGTGATCTTTTGCACTACTAGCGGCTTGTTTATTAGCGTGTAATGTGGCTACCAAATACCCTAAGCCAATAGCTAAGCACAGCATCAAAAAGTTGGCGTAATGGTTGCGATAAACAAAACTGCCATTGGCGCTACCGTTATTGGTGTTAGTGCTATTGGCAAGCTCTAAAAAAAAGCTGGTAGACTGCCCACTTAGCGCGCTAATCGCACCGTAAAAACCTTGCCAGGTACCGGCAACAATCAGGGCAAACATCAATAGCTTTAAGCGGCGAAAACTGTTTACCAATAGCAATACGCTTAATGTGATCGCCAAGTAACTCATCGATTTTAATGCAGCAATACCCGCTTGTGTGGGATCAAGGGCAAGAGTTACCCAAGGCATCTCGGTTAGCGTTAGACCTTGCACGCTCAACGCTTGCTTGTGCAACAGTGCACTATTAACGCTTAGCTGACTGACCAGCTCAAGTGGCAATGGCATAATTTGTATCAGTTGATAAACCACAAACAAAAATAGCGCCACAACAAGCGGTGCGTATCGACGCAAAGATTGAATAATCTGCCGAGGCTCGAGCGCCATCACTAAGGTAGCCAAAATCGCAAAGCTAGCCACCTGCATAATAGACCACGCCCACGGTCTATTTGACCCAAGCGGTATCGGCAACCACAAAATAAGTGCTAATAAAGCGTAAAAACTCACGCTTATTGCCATCGCTTTTATCGGTTGTGCGTGTTGTTGATTAACGCAGCGGGAATGCTCTGTCAGGAGCTCGGTGTGTCTTGGTTGAGCTATTACAGGTGCCTTAGCCGAAGATGATATCTCAGCACTCATAAGCTTACTGCCTGAGCGTTTTGTACGGGTAAGCATGATAACGGATTAACCATGTTACACCTATTGGCATGCTAGTTGGCCGACGCCGCATTTAACGCATCACCACCTGGGCCACCATTGCCATTGCCACCACCAAAGGTACCCGGCGGCACCGGAGGCGCTAAATACAGCGCTCGTGGATCATTGGCTTTCGCTTGGCGCGCTAACTCTGCAGCGGTCGCTCTTGGCGTGGTTGTATTTGGTGTTGTTGTGTTTGGTACTGCGCGCTCAGTGGCTAGCACAGGCTTTGTTGTAGCTTGGCTATTAGCAGCACTCGAAGTAACTTTAGTCGCGCTGCTTTGTTGTTTTGCCGTTTCAACAATGCGCTGTCTAAGCGCCTTGTTTTTATCGACTGGCGAATCGTTGTCGCTTTGCTCTGCTGGCGTATTGTCTGTGCCCTGCTGGCGTTGTTGCTGAGTATTGTTGGCAGTTTGAGCTTGGTTTTGAGCTTGGGCTGTTGCTTCAGCTGGCTGACGATTTAATGGTTCGCTTTGCAACGAGGTGTTAGCAAGTGCTGGCAATTGCGGTAACGACTCTTGTTTTACCATAGCCAAAGCAACGACCGATGAGGTAAAAAACAGTGAAACGGTTAAGGCGATGGATTTTTTATTCATTTTTATTTCCTTTTGCCTAGCTGATCATGCTGACTAACTAAAAGCCCGCTTTGGGCTTAGTGGCACCTGCTGAGCCATTAGGACAATGCTTATTGTCTATGTTGGGTTTACACGACTTGGGCGCCGCCGAGGTTTCTGGCGACATAAGCGTGGTTAAGGCAACGGGGGTTACGGCTGCGAGCTTGCCGAATTTTTTCATAAAGTCTCGGCGCGTTTTAGCGGCAGACTCAGTGATGTCGGCATTGCTGTTGTTATTCGTGATGCTATTATTATTCGCGTTGCGATCAGTCATACTGTCGTTGTTTTTTTTATTTTGGTAATAACCAAATAATAACCGTGGTAGCGCCTTTTGTAAAACGTTCTCGGTATAGGCCGGCTAAAAAGGCTATCACAAAGATTTAATCAGCTTGTCTAAGGCGTTTTTAGATACGGCAACCGCTTGCAATGGTGTCAGATTTGCCGGATATTCTTCTTGCTCTACCACGACCCACTGGCCGCCACCAACGCTCAAGTGCGCGTGTAACACCTCTGCCCAGTTTATCTCATCTTGACCAATCAAGGGTTTGCCTTGGTAATTAGGCGTTGCTTGGCTAACTTTGACTTTATTGAATTGGACTCCAGTGGGTTTGGCTTTATAGTGTGCGGTAAATGTTCTTTTGGGATATCGCTTAATGTATTGCACTGGGTCTTTTCCGGCATAAGCGACCCAACCGATGTCGAGTTGCAAAACAATATCACTGGTCGTTGACTGAGCAATATGATCCCAATAGGTGATTTGGTTGAACGGCTCAAATTCTTGCCAGTGATTATGGTATCCCAAACGCATATTGTATGCCTTGAGCTTTGTTGACAGACTTTGCAAGGTTGAAATGAACCGATCCACTGTATCAGCTTGATAGGCCGATTGATGTATCGGAATTATCAATACTGGCGTCTCTAAAATCTGATAAAACTCAACAAGCAGTTCAAAACGCTCTCCAGTAAGTTGCTCTAACGGCACATGGGCCCCGCTCACTTTTAAACCTAAGTCATCAAGTAGCGCCTTTAACCCTTTGGCGTCGTTGTTATATGAGCCAAATTCACCGGCAAATTCAACCCCATCAAAGCCAAGCTCGGCTATGTGTGACAAGGTCGTTTTAAAATCTGACTTTAGCTCATTTTTTACTGACCAAAGTTGAAGGCTGGTATTAATGTGAGGTTTCATCGTTGCATTTGCCAATGTAAAAACCGCTAACGTCATAACAGTGATAGCAGAAAGAAGCAGGTGTCTGATTGCGGTCATGTACTAACGCCTTGTCGTTTGTGTAATGTTTGCTCATTAAGTATAAATGTAAGCAAAAGGGAAACAATCAACCTAAACGCGACAAACAGGTAAATAAAAAGCGATCAAAGGCACAACACCTCGATCGCTTTTACATCATATCAACACTCTTGGTATTGACCAAGGCCACTCGCATTGACGGTGGCCTAAGTTGTTACCAAATTTTTACCCGTTTTTCTGGTGCGATGTACATCTTATCGCCCTCTTTCACGTCGTATGCTTGATAAAATTCATTCATATTTGACAACGAGCCAATTGCGCGGAAGTGACCAGGCGAATGCGGATCGGTATTTACGCGCTCGCGCATCGCTTGCTCGGTGCGCTTGCCACGCCAAATTTGCGCGTAGCCCATAAAGAAGCGTTGATCGCCGGTTAAACCGTCAATGACCGGTGCTTCTTCGCCATTTAGCGAGTTTTTGTAGGCGCGATAAGCAATGGTTAAACCTGATAAATCACCAATGTTTTCACCTAGGGTAAGCTGGCCGTTGACGTTCAAGTCGTCAAATACTTGATAACCGTCGTATTGGGCAACCAGTTGCTCTGAGCGCTTTTTAAATTCAGCTAAGTCTTGCTCGGTCCACCAGTTCTTCATGTTACCGTCAGCGTCGTATTTTGAACCCTGGTCATCAAAACCGTGGCCCATTTCGTGGCCGATAACCGCACCAATGCCACCGTAGTTAACCGCATCGTCTGCTGCTAGGTTGAAAAATGGCGGTTGTAAGATTGCTGCTGGGAACACAATTTCGTTAACGGTTGGGTTGTAGTAAGCGTTAACCGTTTGAGGCGTCATGTGCCATTCCCAATCGCGAATTGGTCCATTCAGTCTTTCAATTTGCTTAGTGTGGCCAACTTTGTCAGCACTGATCAAATTCGCCACTAACGTGTCTTTATTAATCTCAATAGCTGAGTAATCTTCCCACTTGTCTGGGTAACCAATTTTCGGTGTAAACGCTGCCAGTTTTACTCGTGCCGCTTTTTTGGTGTCATCGCTCATCCACTCTAGTGAATCAATAGACTCACCGTAAGCAACGCGCAAGTTTTCAACCAAGTCGGTCATGCGTTCTTTCGCTTCAGGGGTGAAGTGACGCGCAACGTATACCTTGCCAATGATTTCGCCAAGGTTTGAGTTAACCAAGCTGACACCGCGCTTCCAGCGTGCCTTCTGTTCTTGCTGACCGTTTAGGTTTTTACCGTAAAACTCAAAGTGTTGCTGTGCTAACTCGTCATTTAAGTACGGCGCAAAACCACCGATAACTTGCCACGTTAAGTAGGTTTTCCATGTTGCCATATCGGTATCGGCAACAATAGAACCAAAGGCTTCAACAAAGTCTGGCTGGTTAATAATAATGTCGGCTTGATTGTCAACGCCAAGCTCTTTTAACCAGGCGTTCCAGTTAATAGCGTCGGTAACTTGGTTTAACTCGGCGGTTTTCTTTAGGTTATAACGGGCTTCACTGTCACGTGTTTTTACTCGAGTCCAGTGGTGTTCGGCCATTTTGGTCTCAAGGGCCATAATAGACTCGGCCGCTTGTTGTGGGTTGTCTTGACCCGCTAATTCAAACATTTTTGCTAAGTGTGCAACGTAGTCAGCACGCATTTTGACAAAGCGTTCTTCTTCTTTAAAGTAGTAATCGCGATCTGGTAAACCCAAACCTGAGTGCCATACGTGTGGCGCGTAGCGGTCAGAGTTTTTCGCATCAACGCCAACGTAAAAATAAATCGGAGAGTCTAAGCCCATTTTTTGTGCTTTGGCAAAAAACACCGATAAGTCGTCTTTGCTTTCAAGTGCCGCAATGTCAGCTAAAATTGGCTCAATTGGTTTAACCCCAAGCTCATTGATGGTTTTCTCGTCCATAAATGAGTTAAATAAATCCGCCACTTTTTGCTCGTCTGAGCCTTTTTTCAAATCGCTTGCTGAGGCAAGCTCTTCGATAATCGCTTTTACGTCTTCGTCAGATTTGTCGCGCAAGTCATAAAACGAACCAATCGCTGTTTTATCACTTGGCATTTCGGTGTTTTTCAACCAACCGCCATTAACGTATAAATAAAAGTCGTCTTGAGGACGCACGCTGGTGTCCATATTGGCTTTTTCGATACCTGAAGCCAATGCCGTTTTTTCTGTTTTAAGTGCTGCTTGAGGTTGTTCTGGTGCGCTGCTTGCCGTGGTTTCATTACAACCGGCTAACAGCAATAGCGATGAGCACAATGCGCCCGCAATTACGTGTTTCATGATCACATCCCTTAATGCTTCTTTTGGTTTACTTTAGTGTTTTTATACGCTGCGCCATCGACATAAATGGCGGCAACAACTCGTTGTAATAACAAGGTAAACCATGCGTTAATAAAAAATTGTCTTTGGCATACTACGAATTATTGGCATTAAGATCCAGTGTTGGCTTAAATCATTTAAATTTTGTTACAGATTTTGTTGGAGTTTAAAATGGGTTAATCGATGCGCAGTGATAAATGTACGGTTTTTGCGTACCAGCGAACCGCAACACCCGCTATAACAAATGAATAGGCAAAAAAAAAGGCGCCGGGTAAGCGCCAGGATGCTAAACGTTTTATGAAAACTATTAAAACGACCATTTCAAACTTAGCGAGCATGAAATACTGTCATTAGCGATATATACAAAGCATACATCGAGCCAACTTTTATAAACGCTTGTTTTTAAGGGCTTTGATGAAAATTGGCTATATTAGGTAGGGCTTAATTGTAAAAAAAGCAAACAGTGTGGGGCGATTTTTATTCCGCGCTGTATCTAGTGTTACAGCGCGGAATGGCATAAAAGCTAAGGGAAACAGGTTGTGTTAACCGCTAATCAACCTAGCTGCAGGCTAAGTCGTGCAAACTCAGCGTTAGCCGTGTTGTAAGTACTCGTTACTGGGTTAGTGTTACTGATTCAGTGTTACCGGCTTAGCGTTGCCGCGTATTGTCTGGCTTTATCCAGATCTTGTTGGGTATCGACCCCTTCTACGGGCAGCCGGTTTTGCGCAACGTCAACGTGAATTTTTTCACCTTGATACAATACCCGCAGTTGCTCAAGCGCTTCAATGTGCTCTAGCTCACTAGCCGGCCAACTGACGTAGTCTTTGATAAACGCAGCGCGATAGGCATATATGCCTATATGGCGTAAGTAGTGGTTTGATTGCGCCTTGCTCAACTCGCTTATCTTACCTGTTGCGGCAAATGCATCGCGGTTATAAGGCACGCTGGCCCTTGAAAAGTAAAGCGCATAGCCGTTTTTGTCTAATACCACTTTTACCGCGTTGGAGTTAAACACCTCGTCGGCCTCGCTAATGGCCACAGCCAGTGTTGACATGCGAGCAGGATGAGCAGCGCTGTTTTGCGCGGCTAAGTTGTTGGCCACTTGGGCAATGTTTTCACTGGGGATAAACGGCTCATCTCCTTGCACGTTAACAATAATGTCATCGTCGTTAAAGCCATACTGAACTACCACTTCAGCCAACCGCTCAGTGCCCGATTGATGATCAGCGCGGGTTCGACAAACTTCGGCGCCAAAACCTTTTACCGCCTGCTCAACCGCATCGTTGTCGGTGGCTATAATGACTTTATCAGCCCCCGAGGCAAGCGCTTTTTCGTATACCCATTGGATCATCGGCTTGCCTTGAATATCGGCAAGCACCTTACCGGGTAATCGGCTCGATTGGTAACGAGCCGGGATCACAACAACAAAGCTCATTAGTTTCTCTCGTCTTCGGTTAATTTGCGCGCTTCGCTCTCTAGTAACACCGGAATGTCATTTTCAATGGGGTATGCAACGTGATCAAACTTGCATATTAGCTCGGTTTTTTCGTTGTTGATCGCCAGTTTGCCTTTGCATACTGGGCAAGCCAAGATTTCCATCAGTTTTATATCAAATGCCATAGTTTTTACATCTCGTGGTAATTAAATTTAATAAATTGGTGTTATCGCGATCGCTAAAATGTGCGTCTACGGTTAAATACCAGCCGTTGTCGCCAGTAAAATCACTACATTTTACCGCGTCTTTTTCGGTCATTAACAGCGGTACGCTTGAATCAAATTGAGTTATATCACACTCGTTAAACTGATGATGGTCAACAAAGCCAACCGCGTTTTGCAGGGTAAAACCAAGCGTTGTTAAGGTATCAAAAAAGCGCTGTGGCGAGCCAATACCGGCTAATGCGTTCACATTGTGGCTGTGAGCGCTGATAAACTCTGCAACGCTGACGCGCTGTTGACTGCGTATATTAACCAGCTGTTGTGCTTCTAGGTGCATGGCCATTTCGTTAACATCGGCCAAACCGCCATTAACAATAACCCTATCCACCGTATTTAACCGCCACAAACCCTCGCGTAGCGGCCCAGCGGGAAGTAACCAACCATTGCCAAAACGGCGTTTGCCGTCAATGACCACAAGCTCCACATCGCGCTTTAATCGATAGTGTTGCAGGCCATCGTCACTGATCACCAGGTTGCAACCAAGCTCGATTAAGCGCTCTACGTTGGCCACTCTGTCGGGGCTAACAACCACGGGAACCTTAGTGCGTTGGTAAATTAACACCGGCTCGTCCCCGCCTTGTTGGGCGGATGTATTATCGTCAATTAGCAAGGGTTCTGTAAGCTTGTCACCGCCGTAGCCGCGACTAATAACGCCCACCTTAAAACCGCGTGCTTTGAGCTGTTCGACTAAAAAAACCACCACTGGTGTTTTACCGTTACCGCCAACGCCAATATTGCCGACAACCACCACCGGCACCGAAAGTTTAGGCTGAGCCAACAGCCCCAGTTTATAGAGTAATCGACGCAACGCGCTAAGCGCCCAGAACACGGGGCTAAGTGGCAATAACAGCCATTTGATTGGATGGTCTAAAAACCACGCTTTTTCAATTAAACGCACACTGTGTTCCTATCCTGTATCTGCATGTAATCAAGTGCTCCACCGCGGATTGCCGTTAACGCGTCGGCCTATTGGCCAAACTGAAACGCGTGCAGCTGCGCATAGGCACCGCCTTTGGCGAGCAGTTCGCTATGACTGCCCTGCTCAATTAATTCACCTTGATCCATAACCACAATGTTATCGGCATTTTCTATGGTTGATAGGCGATGCGCTATCACCACGCTGGTGCGATTTTTTTGCAAATGGGTCAATGCGTCTTGAATGTGACGCTCTGATTCGGTGTCAAGTGCACTGGTGGCTTCGTCGAGGATCAAAATAGGTGCATCGCACAACAAGGCGCGCGCAATGGCCACCCGCTGGCGCTGACCACCACTTAACATACTGCCGTTTTCACCAATATTGGTATCAAGTCCTTCTGGTAAACCTTCGGCAAACTCAAGTACATGGGCGGCTTTGGCCGCTGTTTCAATTTCAGCACGCGTTGCCTCTGGCTTACCGTAGGCGATGTTATTGGCCAAGGTATCGTTAAACAACACCACTTGTTGCGACACGTAGGCAAATTGACGGCGTAAATTACTGAGCTGGTAATCGCGAATGTTTTCGCCATCAATTTTAACCGCGCCGCTGTCGGCGTGATAAAAACGCAACAATAGTGAGCTAATGGTCGATTTACCCGAGCCCGAGCGCCCCACTAGCGCCAATGACTTGCCTGATTCGAGGGCAAAGCTGATGTTTTTTAGTGCTTGTTTTTCACTGCCTTGATAGGAGAAACTGACATCCTCAAAAACAATGTCGCCTTTAACCCGATCAACGGTTAATGTGCCGCTGTCTTGCTCAACCTCTTGGTCGAGTACCTCAAACACGCTGGCTGCTGCCGCCATGCCCCGCTGAAATTCACTATTGACCGTGGTCAGCATCTTAAGTGGGCGCAACAACATGATCATACAGGTAACAACGGTGGTAAAAATACCCGGCGTCAGGGTTTCAATAAAGCCGTCTTGTCCAGCCATATACAACACAAACGCCAACGCAAACGAGGCAATGATTTGAATCACCGGTACACTGCTTGCCTTGGCGGCAACGAGCTTCATTCGCTGTTGGCGATT
The DNA here is from genome assembly GCF_041379045.1 of Thalassotalea ponticola. Lineage (NCBI taxonomy): Bacteria > Pseudomonadati > Pseudomonadota > Gammaproteobacteria > Alteromonadales > Colwelliaceae > Thalassotalea > Thalassotalea ponticola. The sequence goes on along the minus strand of NZ_CP166871.1, from coordinate 1,374,181 downwards.
TTGGTTATTAATTTTGGCAAAGCGCTCAAATTCCCGTTGTTGGCCACCAAAGGTCAACACCACTTTGTGACCGTTAAAGGTTTGCTCTGAGGCACTGGTGACAATGCCCATCATTTTTTGAATGCGAGAACTCACCGCGCGAAAGCGCTTTGACACCACCACAACAACGCCGGCAACAACCGGCACAATCAACAAGAAAATCGCCGATAACTGCCAGCTGTAATAAAACATTAAGCCCAATAAACCAATAACAAAGGCGCCTTCTTTGATCAGCGTTAACAGCGCTTTAGAAACCGCATTGAGCAATTGTTCGGTGTCGTAGGTGATTTTTGAAATTAAGTTACCGGTTGACTCTTGATCGTGAAATGGCACCGGCATCGCAACGATGTGCTCGAACAGTTGCTGTCTAAGTCGCATCACCACGTGATTACCCATCCAGGCCAAGCAATAGGTGGCAATAAAGTGACACACACCGCGCAGCGCGAAGGCGACTAAGACAAAAATTGGCGCGTATTTTAGGATGTTCGGATTGGCGTTGGTTAAACCATCGTCAATGAGTGGTTGTAGTTGTGAAAAAAACAGGGTGTCAATGCCGGCGTACGCCAACATGCCAATAATAGATAACGCAAAGCCTGCTCGAAGACCTCGAGTATAGCCAAATAGACGACGAAACTGTTGCCACGTACTGACTTGCTTGTTGGTACCTTGTTGTGCCGAATCTGCGGCAATCTTAGGCGCGGTGTTTTGCATATAAGTCTCAAATTGAGGCGTAAATTAGCTGATCCGTCTATTTTACAAGAAAAAGTAGTAAATCATAGTGTTAACCTAAAGCTTTTGTTCACAACATAGCGGTCGTTGCTGTTAATAATAGCCAAAATGCGCACTAGCTGGCGATATTTTCACCATAACACAACAATTATAGCGCTAAGGAGTTGCTATAGCGCCAAGGAGTAGCAGCTTGGTTCAATTAAACGGCCACAATGGCCGCAGGTGTTGCCGATAAGTAAAAACCTCGATGCGCTTATCTGGCAGATCGCCGCTTGGCAAAAATTGAAATACAACCATACCGTCTACCGCAGTATTAAACGCGGCTGTACCGGCTTGTTGATAACGCGCTTGAACCTTACTTACAGGCATTTGCCATCGATTTAAAAAACCGCTGCTATAGACCACATATTGGCTTTGCAGCTGTTCGACAAACGCCTGACTAGATGAGGTTTTAGAGCCGTGATGCGGGGCAATAACCACACTAAAGTCGGTGTCTAACCGCGCTAACAACTGCTGCTCTATGCGCTCGGAAATATCGCCCGGAATAAGCACTTTGTGGTGGTTGTCCGTAACTAGCCAAACACACGAATCGTCGTTTTTGTCCCCTTCGGCTCGCTGTGGTGACAAGGTGCTAATGGTTAGCCCCTGCCATCGCATGGTCTGTCCCGCATAGCAACCATAGTGCAACACCGTGTTCGCGCGATTAGCATTTAGAGCCTTGTGGTGTTGATTAGCCAACTGAGCTGGCTTTACCGTTTTTAAATGTGATTGCAATTGTGGTGTTGGTGTTGGTGTTGGTTTTAGTTTTGGTTTTAGATTTGGTTTTAGATTGGATTTTAGTGCGCTGACCATATCACCTTGCTCGATATACCTGTCGATAGCGCTGATATTAGTGATAAGTGCGCCTGTTAGCCGAGCGTCTATCAGCGCCGACAAGCCGCCAGCATGGTCGTTATCGCCATGGCTTATCAGTGTGTAATCAAGGTGGGTAATTGACTTAAAGCGCAAATACGGGATGATAACCGCATCGACAAAATTAAAACCACTTTTGTAACTCGCTCCGGTATCGTATAACACGGCTCGTTGATTGGGCTCAATCAATACCGCCAAGCCATGACCAACATCAAACACCACCAGTTGCCACGGTGTCTGTTCAGTCGCTGAAGTCTTAAGGGCCAAGGGTTGAATGGGTGATGGCTGACGGGCGTCATTGTCACCACTTTCTTTAGCGCTAGTGAGGCTTAGCTCTGCACTCAATTGCTGTATTAGTGACGACAGTGTTGCCGGTATCACTAAAAACGCGCTAACGCTGATCACCAACATTTTAACCTTGGCCTTGGTATCAAGTGGCAACAGCCAACTGAACAACGCCGTAGCAGACAACAACAGTAATGCCGCTTGCAGGCTTGCTCCTAAATTGGTCAGATTCAATGCCGACCCCCAGTGCGTCACCAATGTGGTTAAATACCAAAGACACGCTTGCATCAAGTGCGCACTGAGCTCAAATATGGCATGAGCAAGCGGCACTGACAACGCGCTAGTTAATGTTGCTAGCAAGCACAGCGGGATCACCGTCATCGACATCACCGGCACCACCACAACGTTGGCAATCGGTGATACCAATGACGCTTGGCCAAACAACAGCAATGACAACGGCAACGCCACCAATGACACCAACACTTGTACCAGCACTAGCGCGATGAACCAACGCCGCAATGCACTGTGATGGCGCATTCGATGTGCAAAGTAAAACAAGCCGTAGATGATCACCACCACGGCGAGCAGTGACAAATAAAAGCTACTGTCAAACAAGGCAAACGGCTCGATAAGTATTACCACAAAAGTACTTAACAGCACGTATCTAAGTGGCATAAACGGCCGTTTTAACAAACTCAACACCACCAACACCACTAGCATCGCCAACGCGCGTACGGTTGGGATGGCAAAACCGGCTAAGTAAGCGTACACAGTCGCCAAAATGATACTGCTTAGCAGAGGCAAATAATAACCGTAACAACTGAGCAGGCGGTAACTTGTAATAAGGTATAAACACAACCGCCCAAGGACAAAACCCAGTGTACCAATAAGTGACAAGTGCAAGCCCGATATGGCAAATAAATGGGCTGTACCTGTGTCGCGCAGTAATTGCCATTGCTCGTCGCTAACTTGGCTTTTATCGGCTATCGACAGTGCCAATAATAAAGCCTTAAGCTCAGGCGCAATCGGGGTATCACCGTGATTGAATGCTAATGTTAGTCGATGTTGAACTTGCTGGCGCTTACTGGGCGATTGCACTATCACCTGATTCCAGTCATCAAGGCCGTAGTCATCAGCATAAGCATCGTCTTGGCCATCGCGAACAATAGAGCCCGCAGAGCCCGCGTTACTGGCCCAATCCAATCGATGGTTTTCCATTTGTTTGACATAGCCAGTAAAGTGAATGCCATGGTGTTTAAGCCAGCGCGCATAGGAAAAACTCCCCAGATTGGCAAAACCGTGTGCCGGCTTAAGCTTAACTTGCAATGTAAGCCGATCGCCTTGACTAATCGCCACCAAACCTTGGCGTGACCCGTCGCCTTGCCGGGCAAGAGGTAACAAGATTGAGTTAAAATGCAATCGCGCAATAATGGGTTTTGTTAACGGGTGTTGGTCAATAACGTCTATTGCCAAGGTGACTTTGACGCCGCGATTTGCTGCCGCTGTTAACCTCGTCTCTGTGCTTTTATCGCCAGCGTTATCTAGCGACTCTGAACTGGGAATAAGCGATAACACCTCGGCGCGCACATGAACGGGATTTGGGTATGGGTTAGCGGTTATCGGCGGGTAAAAACGAAACGATGCCAACTGGGTTATTAGCGCACTAGCGCCTCCCTCTTTCTCATTAGTGAGCGAATGATTGGGCGATTGATTAAGCGAATTGCCGCGTAGCGACTGATAAACAATGGCGTTATACAAAAGGTAGCTAAAACCAAGGCTAAAGGCGATAACCAAATAGCTGATTTGTCGGCTAGACAGAGCAAAAACGAGCTTAGATAGCAAAAACAGTACAACAACAGAAGACAAATAGAGCGCAAGCAGATAGAATATGCCAACATTTGCAGGGATCAGGCAGGCGATAACACCTCCTGTCAAAAAGCAGAGTAACCACCGTTCCATAGTGAAGATTCCAATTTTTTTGCGCGATCGCTTCGGTGTTTAACGCATCGTTTGACTAAGCTTAACAGTATAGACCAAGCGTTGGTGGCTGACTGCAATTAACATCGATGCCACACAAAACGTCGCATAAGAAGTTGTATCACAAATCGTATTTTCCAATTAAGTTATGCCAAAAAAACTGATAAAACGTTATTTACCGGATCACACCAGTATCAAATCAAATAAGTACCTGCAAATTTTTGGTGAGGTGTTACACGATGCAAATCTTTGGCATTTAAATCGTCGTTCGGTTGCTAAAGCCTTTGCTGTTGGTTTGTTTATGGCCTTTATTCCAGTGCCATTTCAAATGATTTTCGCTGCCGGCTTAGCCATTATTTTTCACGCCAACTTACCGTTATCGGTGGCCTTAGTGTGGGTGAGTAATCCAGTAACCATTCCGCCAATTTTTTATTTTTGTTATGTACTTGGCACCACGTTAATGGGCGTACCGGAAAAGCAATTTGAATTTAGCTTATCGTGGGAGTGGTTTGTGTCGAGTCTGTCAACGGTGGGTGGTCCGTTTTTACTCGGTTGTTTGGTATGTGCCATTTTCTTTGCTACCCTCGGCTACTTTGTGATTAATTTTATTTGGCGCTATCAAGTAACCCGCAACTGGAAAAAGCGTTTAACTAGAAACGTGTAATAAGCTGTAAGCGACAAGCTGTAAGCGATAAGCTGTAAGCGTTAAGCTGCAAGCTGTAAGCGATAAGCTGTAAGCGATAAGCGGTAAGCGGTAAGCTGCAAGCTGTAAGCGATAAGCTGTAAGCTGTAAGCGATAAGCGGTAAGCGTTAAGCTGCAAGCGGTAAGCGATAAGCGTTAAGCTGTAAGCGATAAGCGGTAAGCTGCAAGCGGTAAGCTGCAAGCGGTAAGCGGTAAGCGGTAAGCGGTAAGCTGTAAGCGACAAGCTGTAAGCGCTAAGCCACGCGCCCCTAGATGTGTATGCATCTGAGCAGAAAAGAAAAAAGGCGATGAGTATTCACTCGCCGCCTTTACTTATTGGTTCGCTAATTCCTTAGCTCCCTAATTCCTCAGCTCTTTAGTTCCTTAGTTCCTTAGAGCCTTAGCGACTTAATGCCTTGATTCCTTAGCACTCAATATATTGTCTCAGCCCTAAATTCTTGGCCAAGTAAGTTTAGCGGCTAGCCCCCTTGACCAAGTACTTGTGCCGGGTCAATTTTGCTGGCTCGCCAAGCCGGATACAAAGTGGCTATCAAGCTAAGGATCAGCGCCGCGATGACTGTTACTATCACATCTTGGCTGTGCAATTCGGTGGGAATAAAATCAATAAAATAAATATCGCCCGACAAAAACTTAACGTTTAATGCCTGCTCTATAGTTAACACGATTTCGGTTAAGTTATTGGCTAAGTAAGCACCCAAAAGACCGCCGATAAGCGCCCCTAACACCCCATTGGTCAGCCCCTGAAAAACAAAGCTGAGCATTAAGGTACGCGGTTTTGCCCCCATGGTTTTCAAGATGGCAATATCGCTTTTTTTGTCGTTAACCGCCATAAACAAACTGGACACAATGTTAAAGCTTGCCACCGCAATCACCAATAACATCACCACAAACATCACCGTTCGCACCAGTTGAATGTCGTTGAACACATGGCCTTGACTGCGCGTCCAGTCATCCATGTACACATAAATATCGAGCTGCATGCCAATGTCTCGCACGATTTGAGGGGCGGCAAAAACATCGTCAACGGCAATGCGTAGGCCATGCACTTTATCGCCGATAGCGGCGATTTCCTGGCCCATTGGCAGCGGAATATACGCCAGTGTCTCGTCGATAGAACCGCCAAAGTCAAATATCGCTGCGATAGTCATATTGCGCTTAATAGGCGAGGCAAAATGGGCGTTATCACTACCGGGTCTTGGCAATAACAATTGCACGCTGTCGCCCACACTAACCTGCAATTTATTGGCAATGCCCTTACCTATCACCATATTGTTGCCACTGAGGTCGGCAAACGAGCCTGCAGAGATAAACTGCTCAATACTCGACACTTTGGTTTCGTACTCAGGCAACACCGCGCGCAGTTCTAACGCTTTTAAGCGCTCACCTTTTTGCAGTAAGCCGCCAAGTTTAACCAGCGGCGCTGCCTGTGTTACGTTGGGTTGCTGATTGAGCAATGACACCCGTTGTTGCCAGTTGTCAATGGGCTCGGCTACCGCAATAAACTCACCATGAGGAAAAATCGACAATAAGCGTTTGGTTAACTCGCGCTCAAACCCATTCATCGCCGACAACACCAAAATAAGTACCATTACCCCCAAGCCAATGCCGATGGTAGACGATGCCGAAATAAACGACGCAAAGCCTTTGTTTTGCTTAGAGCGCACGTAACGCAAGCCAATAAATGCACTGAGTGGTTGATACATAGCGACTTACTCTACTGCCGTTGACGGTACATCGACTTGCGGTTGCGCATTGCTTGACAAGTCAACGAGCACACCGTGATCTAGTTTTAACTGTCGGTCCATACGAGCGGCTAAGCCCATATCATGGGTGACCACCACAAAGCTGGTGCCAATCGATTGGTTGAGCTCTTTGATCAAGGCAAAGATTTGCTCCGCGGTATCAAAATCTAAATTACCAGTAGGCTCATCGGCAAGTACAATTGACGGCTTGGTCACCAAGGCTCTGGCAATGGCCACTCGCTGACGTTCACCGCCGCTGAGCTCACCTGGGCGATGACTAAAGCGATGACTCAAGCCGACTTTGGTTAACATTTCTCGCGCTTGTTGCAGTGCCTGCTTTGGTTTGTCGCCGCGAATAAGCAGCGGCATAGCGACGTTTTCTTCAGCGCTAAACTCCATCATTAGGTGATGAAATTGATAAATAAAGCCCAAGTGTTTATTGCGAAAATCGGCGCGTTGTTTATCGCTTAAGGCATAGATGTCGGTGCCATCAATAAACACCGACCCCGACGTTGGCGTATCTAACGCACCGGCCAAATGCAAAAAAGTACTTTTACCACAGCCCGAGCTACCGACAATAGCCACCAGTTCGTTATCGCGCACACGCAAATCAAGACCTTTTAAAATTTCCGTTTTTTGCGGACCTTGTTGATAATGCTTTACCAACTTGTCACACACCAACACATTATTCATTTCGTAATACCTCTGCAGGTTGGGTTTTCGATGCTCGATACGCGGGATATAAAGTGGCGATTAAACTCATTGCAATGGCAAGCGCTACAATGAGTGCGACCTGCTCAATTTGCAATTCTATTGGCAAGGTTTGGGCAAAGCCCCCTTGGCCGAGAAGGTTAACGCCAAAAAATGACAAAATAGAGTTAATATTTAAGGTTAATAACACGCCGACAACAGCGCCTAGTAAGGTCCCCCACAGGCCATTAACCATACCTTGGGTGATAAAAATTTGCAGTATTTGTTGGCGCTTCATCCCCAAGGTTTGCAAGATACCGATCTCCCCTTGCTTATCAATAACCACCATCACCAAGGCGGAGACAATATTAAAGGCAGCAACGGCAACAATCAGCCCGAGCATCAACCACATCATGTTTTTTTCTAACTGTACGGCGGCAAACAAACTGCCTTGGCTAGCATTCCAGGTAGATATGTCAAACGGCTGTTCAGTTTGTTGACCTTGTTGCCCATTTTGTTGCGCACTTTGTTGCGCACTTTTTTGATTAATGCGCTGTGCCAATTCGCTGCTAACCGCTTTGGCATCAAATGCATCGTGTAAATACAAGCGCACATTGTCAATGTGATTTTTTGGCTGGCGCATTAATCGCGCTGCGTCTTGATGATGAATAAACACCATGTGTTGATCGGCTTCTGAGCCAACTTGAAACACCCCTGACAGGGTGAAATTACGCTGTACCGGCACCCGCCCCATGGGGGTAAAAATGGTTTTGTTGGGTAAGGCAATGCGTACTTTTTCGCCAATTTGCACGCCGAGCTTGCGCGCCAATGTGGTGCCCATAATAATGCGGTATTGTTGTGCTTGTAAGTCGGTTAACTGACCGATTTGCATCTTCTGGGCAACCAAGGCGTATTGGCTTTCATAGCGCGGTGATATACCTTGTACTAATACGCCTTGCAAGTGACCGGGGGACTGAATAAACGCTTCGCTTTGCACGTACGGCGTTGCTCCTTTGACCCGCGGATCATCACTAAACGAGGCGATAAACTGATCGACATCGTCAAACGCGCCATTTTTCGGGCTAATAACCACGTGTGGAACCAGCCCCAAAATACGTTGTTTAAGTTGCCCTTCAAAGCCGTTCATCACCGAAACCACAGTGATCAACGAGGCAACGCCCAGTAGGATACCGGCGATAGAAAAGAAGGTAATAAATGAGACAAAACCTGAGCGATTTTGGCTGCGACTGTATCGGTATCCGATAAATAAGCTAACCGGCTGAAACATCTAAATTTTTGTCACGCTTATAATTATAATTACATTTGTCGCCATGATAGCACTTAATCACTTGGGTTGAACAGAACAACGGTGCTATGATTAGCCTTTTTTATCGCTGTGGGCAAACAGTGTACCAAGCAAGACTAATACGCTAAGCCGAGTTGGGCCTGCAATGCGTATTAGCTGATCGGGTAAGTTAACTATCGCCATAACACGCCCTATACTCATAGAGGTCAATGCTCAAAGAGGTCAATGCTCAGCTATCACTTGCCGACAAAGGCAATCGATGCGACCCCATTAACGGGCGATAGAGTAACGAGCCGTTGCCCTAAGCACGCGCGATAACGACAACAAACGCCAAACTAACGTTAGATAGAAATTTTATGACAACAGCTGCCGATATATTTACGCCACCCGTTAACGCTACAAAAGCCACAACGCGTATTCATAACGATAAAAAGCAATGGCTTGATTTAGCTGGTTCAAGCGACACCATTGCCATTTACCACGGCGCTCTTGCCCATAAAGGCTTAACCCTACTAGTCACCCAAGATACCGCCTGCGCCTTGCGCCTAGAGCACGAGCTGGGCAGTATCAGTCAAGCTGATTTGGACATTTGCCTATTTCCTGACTGGGAAACCCTGCCGTACGACAGTTTTTCGCCGCATCAGGATATTATTTCACAGCGCCTACTCACCTTGTACAAACTCAGTAGGATGACACAAGGTATTGTTATTGTTCCCGCGCACACCTTAACCCATCGCATCGCGCCAAAACAGTATATTGATGCCAATACCCTGATAATCAAAACGGGTGATAACAAAGACATCAACAAGTTGCGGTTAGATTTAGAGCAAAGCGGTTATCGCGCCGTTGATCAAGTAATGGAGCACGGCGAATTTAGCGCCAGAGGCGCCATTGTCGATTTGTATCCGATGGGCAGTAACGTACCGTTTCGCTTAGATTTTTTTGATGATGAAATCGAGTCAATTCGCACCTTTGACGTAGATAGCCAACGCTCAGCCGATACGGTAAAAGCGATTGAGTTGTTACCTGCGCATGAGTTTCCAACCGACCAAGAAGCCATTAACTTATTCCGCCAAAATTATCGCGAGCAATTAAAAGTTAGTAACGACAAAGACTCGATTTACTATCAAGTATCTAAAGGTATCATTCCAGCGGGTATAGAATACTACTTACCGCTGTTTTTTGAACACACCGAAACCTTATTTGATTACTTGCCATCGCACACCTTGCTGATCAATTACGGCGATACCGAGTTACACCTAGACCAGTTTATTCACGATTTAAACTTTCGCTATGAAGACCGCCGCTACGATCCGTTGCGGCCACTGCTTGCGCCAAGTGCGCTGTTTTTGAGCAAAGAGCAACTGTTCGCCCAGTTTAAAGATTACCAACGCATCGATGTTGCCAAAAACGCCAGCAGCTCCGCTGGTAAACAACACTTTGCCACCCAAGCCTTGCCCAAAATTGCGGTTAATCACCAATTAAAACAGCCTCTGGCTGCGCTAATTGAATTTATTAACCAGTGCCGAGAACAGTCGCTGCCGATTTTATTTGTGGCTGAATCACAAGGTCGACGCGAAACCTTAAGCGAGTTATTGCAGCGCGAACAAATCAAAGCGACAGAAGTTGCCAGCTTGGATCAGTTCTTAACCACAGAGTGCGATATCGCCATCAGTGTCAACGCTTTGGCACACGGCTTTATTTATCGCGGTAAACAGCCGTTTGCCCTGATCACCGAAGACGACTTATTTGCCGATCGAGTAAAACAGCGCCGTCGAAGCAGCAAAAGCGAGCAAACCAATAGCGAAGCGCTGTTTAAGAACCTCACCGAACTGTCGATTGGTCAGCCTGTGGTGCACATTGAACACGGAATCGGTCGTTATCAAGGTCTACAAACCTTTGAAAACCAAGGGGTGGTGACCGAATTTTTAACCCTCAGTTACGCCAACGACGCAAAACTCTACGTACCGGTGGCGTCATTGCATATGATATCGCGCTACAGCGGTGGTGAAAGTGAAACCACGCCGTTGCACAAACTCGGCACCGATGCGTGGCAAAAAGCGAAGAAGAAAGCCGCTGAAAAAGTGCAAGACGTGGCTGCTGAACTGCTTGATATTTACGCCAAACGCGAAAGCAGTCGCGGTTATCAATTTAAACGCGATAAAAAAGACTACCAGGCGTTTGCCGACAGCTTTGGTTTTGAAGAAACCGACGATCAACAACAGGCCATTACCCAAGTTATCGCCGATATGCTCGATCACAAACCCATGGATCGATTAGTTTGTGGTGACGTTGGCTTTGGTAAAACCGAAGTGGCGATGCGCGCTGCGTTTATTGCCGCCAATGACTCTAAGCAAGTGGTTGTGTTGGTACCCACTACCCTGTTAGCGCAACAGCACTATGAAAACTTCAAAGACAGATTTGCCAATTGGCCGATTAATATTGAGGTATTATCGCGCTTTAAAACGGCAAAGCAGCAAAAGCTAGTGATCGACGACGTTGCCAGTGGCAAAATTGATATTTTAATTGGCACCCACAAGTTGCTGTCTGATGATATTAAATTTCACGACCTTGGCCTGTTGATTGTTGACGAGGAACACCGCTTTGGGGTTAAGCAAAAAGAGAAAATCAAACGCCTTAGAGCCAACGTTGACATTTTAACCTTAACCGCAACGCCGATCCCGCGAACCCTAAATATGGCCATGGGTGGGATGCGCGATTTGTCGATTATTGCCACGCCTCCGGCCAAGCGACTGGCGGTAAAAACCTTTGTCCGTCAGCGTGATGACAACTTGATCCGCGAATCGGTATTGCGCGAAGTACTGCGCGGTGGTCAGGTTTACTTTTTACACAACAATGTAAAAACCATTGAAAAAACGGCGCAAGACTTACAGCAATTGCTTCCCGAGGCAAAAATTACGGTGGCTCATGGACAAATGCGCGAGCGCGAGCTCGAACAGATCATGAGTGATTTTTATCACCAGCGCTTTAACGTTTTGGTGTGTACCACCATTATTGAAACCGGTATTGATATTCCAACCGCCAACACCATTATTATGGACCGAGCCGATCACTTGGGCTTAGCCCAACTGCATCAATTGCGCGGGCGCGTTGGTCGCTCACATCATCAAGCCTACGCGTATTTGCTCACCCCGCACCCTAAGCGAATGACCAAAGACGCGATAAAACGCTTAGATGCGATTGCCCAATTGGAAGATTTAGGCGCGGGCTTTGCTTTGGCAACCCACGACTTAGAGATTCGCGGTGCCGGTGAACTACTTGGTGAAGATCAGTCAGGACAAATGGCCAGTATTGGATTTAGCTTGTATATGGATATGCTCGACCAAGCGGTGGACGCATTAAAACAAGGCAAGCAACCGGCACTTGACGATTTAACCGCTCAGCAAACGGATGTCGACCTGAAACTGGCGGCCATTTTACCCGAAGACTACATTGGTGATGTCAATATGCGCCTGTCGTTGTACAAACGCATTGCCAGCGCCAAAGACAACGACGAGCTCGACGATATTCAAGTAGAATTGATCGACCGCTTTGGCCTGCTACCTGATGCGGCTAAAAACTTGTTCCACAGCGCTAAATTAAAGCTAAAAGCACAGCAACTTGGCATTAAACGAGTTGATGCAAATGCTAACAGTGGTAGTATTGAATTTGCAGATGATACCAAAGTTGAGCCAATGCATATTATTAACCTGATCCAAAGCCAACCCGCGGTATACAAAATGGACGGCGCGAATAAACTGACCTTTCGCTTGCCATCGCTTGAAGATGGCAAACAACGCATCAGTGCGCTGCAGCAATTATTAACCCAGCTTGGCGAAGCCGCATAGCGCGAAAACAAACGCGAATTGACGATTAATTTAACGACTTTTAACCAAAATTTACCAGCAAAGGCACCCTAGATGCAGTTTACTGATGATGTTTTTTCTTTGACGGAAACACAATACCGCAATCATCCTCGTTTACATGACAAACGCGCATGCGTTGGCGAACAGACAAATCTCATGGTCAATAGCACGTCAACATCACGCCGTACAAAGCCGTTTTTTAATCGCCGTATAAAGCCGCTTGTCGCCCTTGCCTTATCGTCAAGTTTGCTGTGTTTGCCAGCCAATAACGCAATGGCTAATAACGCGACCGGTAATGATCGCTGGTTTGAAATCGAAGTGATTTTACTCGAACAACTCGGCGATGTATCACAAGCCAATGAAGACATTGAGCAATTGCGCGTACAAGACCCTACACTGCAAGGCAAAGCCAATATCGATTTGATCAGTGAAGAATTAAACAAGGTACTCAAATTTAAAAATCCGCCATCGGGTTGTGATGCCTTTATTGATTTCTCTGAGTTTCAACCGAAAGTAGCAGGCGCAAACAGCAACGATAACCAACAACCCAGCGTCGATAACAGTGTCGATAAAAACGCCACTGATGCTGATACTGATTCTGGCGCACTGTATGTTGATCTCAGCGACAGTGAGCAGCAGGCAAATGCCGCATTTACCACAGTAGACGTTGCCTACAACAAAGTTGCCGGTGAACTGACTGATCAGAATGCTGAACAGGATGGCACCGAGTTAGATATCACCCGAAACAAGCGCAATAGCCAGACAAGTACTGACCAAGGCGATGCCCAAGCGAGCGGGTATGATACCGACAATTGGTTTAACAACCAGTTGGCGAGCAGCGAAAGCTCTGCCGAAAATGAATATAACTGCGACAATTTATTGCGCCGTAGCAATCGCATAGAGCAAGAGTTGTATGATATTCCAAGCGTTATTGGCGGCAATGAAACGGGTAATCAGAGCCCTTACTTGATGAGTAAAGACAGCTTAAAGTTAACTCACATTCGCCAAACATTAGCGCGTTCAAAGAACTTTCGTCCGCTATTGCACATTGGCTGGCGACAAATCGGCGAGCCCCTGAATGCAGCCACACCGGTGCGACTAATCGCTGGCGACAACGTACAATTAGGTCAAGCAGATGCAGCGCAATCTAGCTCACAACCTTTGTCGCCACTGCAAGCTGAATCGATGGTGTATCAACACATTAAACAGACCATTAATTCAACCCGCTCACTGCCGAACATGGAACCAGAAAATAGCCAAGATAGCGCTGCGATTAACGCCGTTAACGCGTTAAAACAGCAACAACTAACGCCATTACTTGGCGACATTGAGCCTGTTGATATTGAATTGGGCATCAACGCACTGGATATCAACCAACTACAAGCGGCACAGCAAGCGTTTAAAATTGACGGTTTAATGCGAGTTCACTTAAATCACTACTTATTTATTCACGCGTTTTTTAATGTGTTAGACAAAAACGACCAGGGTGAAACGATTAGCATTCCATTTGCCCAAAGTCGCCGGGTGATCAGTGGTGAAATTCATTATTTTGACCACCCATACATGGGCATGATCGTGCAAATTAGACGCTATAATAATACCCCTGACAACAAGGAGTAATAATGATGACTGAACAACAACAAACGCAAATTGAAGCGGCAGTATTTCGCCGCTTGTTAAAACACCTCGATTCGCGCAAAGACGTGCAGAATATTGAATTGATGAATTTAGCCGGTTTTTGCCGTAACTGTTTTTCAAAGTGGACCGTTGAAGAGGCGAAAAACTTAGGCCTGGATGTCGACTTAGATACCGCCCGTGAACGCGTTTACGGTATGCCGTATCAACAGTGGAAAGAAAACTATCAAACTCCAGCCACAGCCGAGCAACTAGCTAAGTACGAAGAGTTACAAGCGCAAAAAAACAAATAGCAAAGTTGTATGGCGAACAGCGCTCAGATCGGTTTGCACTACTAGAGTAATCTGCCCGTTATCGTTATGAGCGCTTTTAGGCTTGCAAATAACCACACAGAGTAAGCGTAAGCCTTGTCAAAACAATTACTAAACCGCTAGAAGACCATACGCCAAGCTAAATACTGGCAATTTCTTGCTCGGTTAAATAGCGCCATTGGCCTGGCGCTAATTCAGCATCAAGGGCGATATCACCAACTTGCTCGCGATGTAAACCCACCACCCTGTTGCCGATGGCGGCAAACATGCGCTTTACTTGATGATACTTACCTTCGGTAATTGTTAGCAGCGCCTCTTTTTCACCGATAATTTCTAACACTGCAGGCTTGGTTAGGTGCTTTTCATTTTGCAATTGCACACCGTGCGCAAATCGCTCAATTGCCGATTCAGCAATGGGCTTTGAGGTTTGCACTCGATAGCGCTTAGCACATTGTTTTTTGGGAGAGGTAATGCGATGTGACCACTGACCGTCATCGGTAATTAACACCAACCCTGTGGTATCGGCATCTAGGCGACCGGCGATGTGTAAGTCAAAGGCGCGATCTACGTCGACAAAATGCAGTACCGACGGGTAAAGCTCGTCGATATTTGAGCAAATACAATCAACGGGTTTGTGTAGCATAATGTATTTTGCCTTGGCAAAATACAGCTTGTCGCCATCAATGCGCACATCGGATTCTTCATACGCTTGTGCACTGGGATCTTTTTCGACCGAACCGTTAACGGTGACCAATCCTTGTTTCAGCAGCTTTTTTGCTTCGCTACGGGTTAACTCCGTACAGCGACAAATGTATTTATCGAGTCTCATTTGGTGTTCGTCATTGCCATAAAAAAACCGATAATAGCACAAGCTAATATCGGCTTTCTATGTCAACGCAAAGAAACACTGCGGCTAGTATCTACTGCTGTTATTTAGTCAGTCACTTAATTTTAGACAACTGTAAACTTACTGGGTTATCTTGATAAAAGAACTCACTAACTAATATGCGCAAGATACGCGATTTAGCGATATTAGTGCGTTTAGACAATTCATTTAGTTGCTCAATAATATCTTCGCTCAAAGTAAATGTCGCGTGTCTAAAGTTGCAGTCTTGATTGTCCTTATCGGTGTCTATTTGCGCGGATAAGCTTTGCTTGAGCTCTTCACCCAAGCGCTTTAATTGCATACTTTGTGCTTGCAAATCAGCACTGACAATTTGTGGCTTACCCATCGCGTAATTGACTGAATCATCAATAAAATCATCAACAGTAAAGGTACGCTCTACTTTGGTGTGTGACTTTTTTTTCAGATCAGCCAAACTCATAGCTAGACTCCTGTTTAATGGCTAACATTTCCTCAGCAATAGCGCGTATTTCTTGCGCTGCTTTGCCATCTGGCTCTATCTCTAATACCGAGGTGCCTTTTTCTTCACTGTCGTCGTAAATATTACGTGAATAGGTAATAGACTCAAGCACGTTAATGCCATACGAGGCACAGACTTCTTTGGCTTCAATGATACGACGCGCTTGATTTGGCAACGACGGACACTGAGTGATAACAAATGACGCGATCATCTTAGGGTTAACCATTTTACAGGTGCTGAGCATATCTTCCATGTGCGGCGCGGTTTTGATGTCGCGACGCTTTGGTCGCAATGGGATCAATACGTGATCGGCCACCGACATAGACGCGCGCAGTGCCAAGTTATCTTGACCACCACAGTCGACGATGACGTAATCGTAGTGTTCGTTCAAACTCAATAAGTCGTTGCGGATTTTACCGTACAATTGGATGCAGTTAATGGTTGCCAATTGAGGGTCGTTGTTACGCGCGTGGATCCAATCGGATGTGGTGCGCTGTGGGTCACAATCGGCAATCAATACCGATGCTTGTTTTTCTTTTGCGAAAAATACTGCAATGTTTTGGGCCAAACAACTTTTGCCGCTACCACCTTTTTCACCGCCTACTAACAAAATCATGTTGTGTTTCCTTTTCGTTTATTATTCTTAAATTGATCTAAAATGAGTTTTAAACGAGACAGTCAAACCATCTGAAAGCCCATGCTGTATCGGCCATTAGGCAGTTCGATGCAACGGATTACTTTCGCGGTTAGATTTCGGCTTTCGGGGTGATCGGCTTGAAACTTGAAGTCCACCACGGTACCTACAGCGATTGCGTAATCGTATTCAATTCGCAAACCGCCGCGGGAGAAATCTTCGCATTTACACTTGACTTGATGAGCTTGGCCTTCGGCGTCATGCCATGCCAAGTTAACTAACTCACCTTCCATATCAATGCGAAAAAATTGACGGCGCTCTATTGGGTCTATATTAGGTTCTGACATTATTATTATCCTATAGATTCAATTACTTTTAGCGTGGGGGCTACAAGTAGGAAGTATCTTCCTAACTGTAATATAACAGCAATTCTCAAAAGGTTACAATTTTTTAATGATTGCAATTTCACAGCGGGGTGTTCATTATGAGGCGCGCCGAAATAAAAAATAACAATGATAGCGCAGATTTTAAACAGCAAACTTTGACATTTTTGGGGAATCTTGCCGTATTATGATTTATCAAATAGAAAACAAACAGCCCAGTTTTGCCGGTAATAATTTTATTGCACCAACGGCGGTAGTAATTGGTGATGCTCACGTGGGCCGTAACACCAGTGTTTGGTTTAATGTGGTTATTCGCGCCGATAACGACAGCATTCACATTGGTGACAATTCGAATATTCAAGATGGCAGTGTACTGCACGTTGACCCAAACTGCCCTATTAGCATAGGTGAGGGTGTAACGGTTGGCCACAAAGTCATGCTGCACGGCTGCACCATTGGCGATAACAGTTTAATAGGTATGAATGCGGTGGTGCTAAACGGCGCTCGCATTGGCAAAAACTGTGTTATTGGCGCCAATACATTGATACCTGAAAATATGAAAATTGCCGATGGCTCACTGGTATTAGGTAGCCCAGGTAAAGTCGTCAAACAGTTAGATGAAAAACACCTAGCCATGCTTAGCCAAGCGGCGGAGCAATACGTGGTGAACGGTGAGCGATACAACGTGCTGGGCAAAGTAATTGGTTAGATAACAACAGCAAATGAATGGATAACAAAAGGGCTGCGCTCTGTCTTCGAAGCTATATAGTCGAAACAGAGCACAGCCCTTTTTTAAAAGCCGATAATGACGCTTACCAGGTCATCGTCTGCTGAGTTTTAGTCAACTCGCTCAAATTGTAGGTCCCACACGCCATGACCTAATGTTTGACCGCGATTTTCAAACTTGGTAAGTGGTCGAGAGTCTGGGCGAGGTACGTAATCGTCAGTTGCCGACAGGTTTTTGAAACCCGGGGCGCCAGTCATATCATCTAGCATACATTCAGCGTAATTCTGCCAATCAGTCGCCATGTGAAAAACACCACCAATGGCTAACAATTGGCGCACGCTTTCAATAAACTCAGGTTTGACAATGCGACGCTTGTGGTGACGCGCTTTGTGCCACGGATCTGGAAAGAATAATTGCAATGTATCAATGCTGCCTTTGGGGATACAGTCAGCAATGACTTCGATGGCATCGTGCTCGTATACTCTAAGGTTGGTAACACCCTGCTCTTCTGCCAATGCCAAACAAGCACCAACACCCGGACGGTGAACCTCAATGCCAATAAAATTGCGGCTAGGATCATTTTTGGCCATTTCTACCAGCGATTTACCCATACCAAAACCAATTTCTAAAGTTACTGGGTTGTTGTTGCCAAACACAGCGTGCATATCTAGCATACCGTCACTGTGATTAAGCCCCATGCTATCCCATAACGTTTCCAAAGCTCGCGCTTGACCTTTGGTTAAACGCCCTTCGCGTTTAACATAACTGCGAACCTTGCGGATATATTTACCTTCAGCCTCAGCTTGCTCTATGGTTTTGTGACCACGTTCATCGCTCATAAAAGCACTACTCTCTATATTATTTCGATTGTTAGACAGGTTAACGTCAATAACATTGCATAAAAAATGAAAACGGCGCGTATTATAAAGCCTTACCGCTGAAACACAACGACATTAGCCTGTCTGTCAAAAGCTCTGTTACGACCACCACACATCGTAAAGCGGTGACACCACGACCGATTGTGCGCCGTGTTCGACCAGCCACTTTTCTACCCGTTGGCGATCTTCCTCTGTGCACTTACCGAGCTTTTGCGTACAGACTAAACCGCTCCAATGCAAATCGCCCTCACCGCCAAAGCCGAGTCCGTGCGGTTCAATGGCCTCGGCAAAAAATTGATCGATAAACATATCGATGTCTTCACTGGTGGTTGAGTCGGCAAATGACCAGGTTACATCAAACCCCAATTCTTGAAACTCATCAACGCGCAGTTTTTTGCGCAAACGGCGACTGCGGTTTTTCGCTTTGTCTAATACAATCATGGCACCTTACCTAAACACAGTGAATATGGCGCAAGAATAGTTTCAAAACGCCGATTTGCCAAGTTTTACCTGAGCCAATTTAAGATGCGCACTTTTTTCTCTTTGTCGATTTGGTTACACTGGCGCAATTCACGCAGGCATTGAAAAGCAAGCCGGCACAAGCGATAAAAAGAGAACCCCCGAATATGTCATTTAGTGACAAAGTGCTGACTTGGTACGACGAACAAGGTCGAAAAGACCTTCCTTGGCAACAAAATAAAACCCCATATCGAGTATGGATTTCTGAAATCATGCTCCAGCAAACTCAAGTTGCCACGGTTATTCCCTACTATCAGCGCTTTATGCAATCATTCCCAACCATTATCGATCTTGCTAACGCCCCGCAAGATGACGTATTACACCACTGGACAGGGCTGGGCTATTACGCCCGAGCGCGCAATTTACACAAAGCGGCGCAAATTATGCGAGACGATTACAGCGGGCAGTTTCCAGTCGACATAGAACAAGTGATGGCCCTGCCGGGTATTGGCAAAAGCACGGCGGGAGCCATTTTGTCGTTGAGCTTGGGTCAGCACCACCCCATTTTAGATGGTAATGTAAAGCGGGTGTTGGCTCGTTTTCACATGGTTGAAGGCTATCCTGGGTTAGCGCGGTTTGAAAAGCAATTGTGGCAATTAACGGAAGAACTCACCCCAACAGCTTGCGTGCAACAGTACAATCAAGCGATGATGGATTTAGGAGCTATGGTGTGTACCCGCTCAAATCCAGGATGTGTCAGTTGTCCATTAAAAGACGATTGTCAGGCGTTTTTTCACGGTCAACAAAAAAACTTCCCTGGTAAAAAGCCGAAAAAGGACAAGCCGGTTAAACAAACCGCTATGTTGTTGTTAAGGCAAGAGCAGCAAATATTAATGTACAAGCGCCCTGCGACGGGGATTTGGGGTGGGCTGTATAGTTTTTACGAGTTATCCGATGCGTCACAGTTGCAACAAAAATTGACAGAACTTGGTTTACAGGCAAGTTCAGAGCAACAGCTCGACACCTTTCGCCATACATTTTCACATTTTCACCTTGATATAACCCCGCTTATTGTTGATGTTACGCCATTGGCAAACACAGCAAATATTAATGAAAATAATCGCCAGCTTTGGTACCATTTAAGCCAACCAATGAACGTAGGTCTGTCTGCCCCGGCAAAAGTGCTGTTAGATAACCTGCAAAACCCTGCCCATAAGTAGAGATAACAATGAGTCGAAAAGTATTTTGTCAACACTTTAAAAAAGAAGACGACGGCCTAGATTTCCAATTTTACCCTGGTGACGTTGGTAAGCGCATTTTTGATAACATCGGCAAAGAGGCTTGGGGAATTTGGCAAAAGAAACAAACCATGTTGATCAACGAGCACAAGTTATCAATGATGAATGCCGAAGATAGAAAGTTTCTTGAACAAACCATGGTGGCGTTTTTATTTGAAGGAAAAGAGCCGAAAATTGAAGGCTATGTCCCTGAAAGCAAAGCCTGATCTTTTTCGCTTAAGCTTGGGCACATAAGCTTTTGCGTATGTGTTTTAGCGTTCAATCATTGGCGCGTGTCACTTAGCCATGTAAAGACACGCGCCCATCTCTCCCTGCTGTTTATATAACATACATATCACTTTTTGCACGCCCTCGAGCGCTGTTACCTTCGAGCGCTGAGCGATGACTGCAAATTAGGTGTTTACTCTGCCCCATGAAATGTCACCGATATTGGCCGTGGTAAATCAGCCTAAATTTATAGTGACAACACTGGCGCTGTTATCACGTAGCTGTGCACTCAATGAAAATCGGTTATTAGATAGACGACTCGAGTCTATAACCAGCCTATACCTATATAACCAAAAGCTATACAATTCGCGCCAATTCGAATTTTTAGGTATATATAATGAAGTTAAATTTAGGTATGTCGATAGTTATTCTCGGTAGCCTGTTATCAAGCTCAGTTTTCGCGACCAATGGCTACTTTCGCCATGGCTATGGCCACAACAGCGCGGCAATGGCCGGTGCAACGACCGCTGCGGCTCAAGACGCCATAGCTGGGGCCTACAACCCAGGCAGTATTTGGCAAATAGAAGACCAAATGAGTATTGATTTAAGTTTGTTTTTACCTGACCGTAAATTCACCGTATCTGGTACTGAACCACAAGATATTCCCGCACAACAAATGCCACTGCAACTCGGTAGCACGACATCGGGAAAAACTGGCTTTGCGATCCCAAACATTGGCTATAAAACCACGCTGAACGATCGCTGGGCAATGAATATCGCCGCCTTTGCCCAAGGTGGTATGAATACCAGTTACGCAAAATCGGTATTTGCTGCTGGCAATACCGGCGTCGATCTGTCGCAGCTATTTTTATCCGCCTCGTTCGCTTATAAAGTCGATCAGCGAACCCAAATCGGCTTTGCCCCCATTGCGGTATATCAGCGATTCTCAGCCGAAGGGCTTACCAGTTTTGCGAGCTTTTCAGCAAATCCCGACGCCGTGTCAAACCGAGGTTACGATAATAGCTATGGTTATGGGTACCGTATCGGTATTGCACACAGGGTGAGTGAGCAGATGACTTTGGGCGCTAGCTATCAAGATATTTTAGAGGTTACCAAATTTGATAAATATAGCGGACTGTTTGCCGAGCAAGGGCGCTTCGATGTTCCTACCACTTGGAACGTTGGCGTGGCGTGGCAGCAAGGCGATTTGCTGTTAACACTCGACCATCAAACCATTAAATACGCCGATGTTAACGCAATTGGTCATGGTTTCATGCCGGCATTTGCGCAGATCATGATGGGTAGCACAGATCACCTTTTAGGTGCCAAGTACGGGCCGGGATTTGGTTGGCGAGACATGAGGGTTGCAAAAGCAGGTTTAGCTTATCGCCTTGCCAAAGGTACCTTTCGCGCTGGGATAAGTTACGGCAAGCAACCGATTGAGCAAACAGAAGTGTTATTTAATATCCTCGCCCCTGGCGTGCAAGAATGGCATTTCACCGCTGGCTACGAATATCAACTAAACAATGGTGATGCGCTATCTCTAAGCGTGATGCATTCTCCTAAAAAACAGATCAGCGGTTTACACCCTGCCAATCAACAGCAACAAATAAGCTTGTCTATGGAGCAATTTGAAGTAACGCTTGGTTATCGCTTTTAGTATTGTCGATGATTTGTTCAAGGCCCCAGCAGTTTGCGCGGCGCTCGACGTACAACAGTGTTACACTGTCAGTGGCAAAAAAGTATTAAGTGACGTGCAAAGCGTATCAAACATGCGCTATACCTATTTAACGTCTTTACCGCCTCAGTGGCCACTTTTTGGCCACTGATATGACTAATTGGCCCTCAGTTAACGAAAAAACAGCGTAATTGAACTATTTTTAAGCGATCGAAATATTTTTTAAAAAAAAGTGTTGACCTATGCAACGAAAAACAGTTTAATAGCGCCCGTCTTCAGGACACGCCCAGATAGCTCAGTCGGTAGAGCAGGGGATTGAAAATCCCCGTGTCGGTGGTTCGATTCCGCCTCTGGGCACCATATTTTGTTAATGGTGATTATCACGGTTAACGGTGCCAAAGTATAAGCAATAATACATTGCTGTTACTGCACACAGTTTTGTGTGCCGACTTAGCTCAGTTGGTAGAGCAACTGACTTGTAATCAGTAGGTCGCCAGTTCGACTCCGGCAGTCGGCACCATTTATACAATAAGCCCTAGTAGCAATACTGGGGCTTTTTTGTGTTTGTCGTCCATCGAACCGCCCTACTGATTTGTAATCAGTCACTAAGATAACAGCGCAGTTCGATTCCAATAAACGGCACCATTTAAAACGAAGAAAGCCTCAACGTAAGTTGGGGCTTTTTTTGTATCTGTCATCCATCAAACCGCCCTACTGATTTGTAATCAGTCGCTAAGATAACAGCACAGTTCGACTCCGATAGTCGGCACCATTTAAAACGAAGAAAGCCTCAACGTAAGTTGGGGGCTTTTTTTGTTTCAGGATGACGACAACGGAGCTATCTCTGGCACGACTGCATGGATGCAGGAGTTAGAATGAAGCAGGATGCCCGAATCGGGTCGGCACCATTTATACAATAAGCCCTAGTAGTAATACTGGGGCTTTTCTGTGTTTGTCGTTCATCAAACTGAGCTACTGATTTGTAATAAGTCGCTAAGATAACAGCACAGTTCGACTCCAATAAACGGAACCATCTAAAGCTTACAGGGCTTTAGAGCTTTAAGGCTTTAAGGCTTTAAAGCTTTAGGGCCTTAGGGCCTTAGGGCTTTAAGGCTTTAGGGCGGTAGCACTACAATGCCTCAAGCAAAGTAGTAAACTCTTGCCAAAGGCTTCGCTCCTCAATAGCTTTATCACGCATCGCACTGAGTTGCTGGCGAGAGTACCAGTGGCCATTTTTGATCACCGCTGCTGGATGTTTAAGGGTTGTTAAATCGTCAATTGGATTACTTTTTGTAAAGATAAAATCAGCGTTAAATGAGCGTGCTACCTTGCCCATTTGCGTATCTAGTTTTAACGCCTTCGCGGCATTTACTGTGGCCGCAGCTAATACATCAAAGCTAGTCAAACCCGACTCTTGCATCAGTTGCATTTCGGTATGTGTGGCAATACCATGAGGTGATAACAAAACACCAGAGTCCGACCCCACCAGTAGCTCAACCCCGTGTTGGTTGAGAATCTTTGTTGCCTGTTGTAAAAACTCCATCGTCCGCAAGTTATGTGCGGCCATCTGATTTGATGAGGTTAACCAACGTTTTACCTGATCTCTTTTGGCTTGAAACTCAATAATACTCGGTGTGTACTTTAGTGGTTGTTGTTCAAGGTAATGATGTTTTTCATTACTCAATTTTGTCAGCTGGTAAAAAATGTTCAATGTTGGCGTAACGGGTACCTTTACTGTGCTGATCTGTTTGGCAATAGCGGGCAATTTATCCCCATTTAACTGGTGATTCAAAGGTCCTTGATAAATATCTTCAACATGTTCGAACGATTGCAAGCCGGTTAGTTCGGTGAGCGGCATATCACCCGATGCGTGAGGACCGTGTTTTGCCACAGGCATATTACGCGCCTTTGCCTCTTGGACAATGGCACTCAGTGTCTGTTGATTGAGACTGCCATAAGCCTTGATTAAGTCATAGCCTTGTTTGTGGTATGTCGCCACCGCGTATTTAGCCTCCTCGGCGGTGTCTACACCGTGCTGCAAAAGCGCGTCCTTGTCACCAGAGATTATTGGACTACTCACGGTCGAAGTACTGCCGAGCATCTCTCCTGTCGCTATTTGGTCGCGCCATTGCAATTGTTTTGGCACACCATTCATCACCCTGACATGAGTCACGCCATGGCTTAAGGTCATCAAATAAGCCGCCGGTTCATAGATATGTACGTGCATATCGATCAGTCCTGGGGTAAGGAAGCCGCCATCACCGTCATAGTGTTTTATGCCGTCAACAGGTGCTTTAACATCGCGCTCTTGTTCACTAACAATGGTTTCAATGATACCGTCTTTTACATAAACCCTTCGATTGTGCAGTATCTGCCGATGCTCAACATCAACAATATTCACATTGCTTATGATAAAGCTATTGTCACTTTGCTCAGATGGCGCCGATACAGCGCTCGCGAATATCAAAAAGGCCGACAGCAAAGCTGTTGTTATACAGGTTGGTAATTTCATTGTTAACTCCTCTAAAATCTTGTTGAGAAATTAACATGTCAGTCTGTTAAGCGCGTCTAGGATCGTGATTTTAGCTGGTGATAATCACGATCCTAGGCTTAGTTTGTATTCCGATGGCGTTTTTCCAGTGAGCTGTTTAAACACTTTATTAAACGATGCTTTCGAGCTAAACCCTGCATCGAAAGCAATATCCGTTAATGACGCGCCACCGTTAACTCGCAGTTTTTCACATACGGTGTTAACTCGAAATTGATTGATGTACTCGTTAAACGATTTCTTGGTGTGCAAATTAATCGCGCGCGATATATCTCGAGTTTGTATGCCCGTTAATTCGCTGATTTGCGCGAGCGTCAAGCGCGGAGTTAAATACCATTGATTGTCGACGATAAGCTGGTTTAACTCTGTAAATAATGACTGATACTCTGTGTCATTAGAGCTTTCCTCATTGCCCTGTTTCGCGTCTCGCTCACTGGGTGTGGGTAAACCTTGAAAACGTGAAAATTTGTAGATGAGCACCATACTAGCTATTAACCAGACGAGATTATTAACGCCCTGCCCGAACACATTCAATTCATATGGCAACACAGGTTGTAAATTCAATCTGGCAAGGTCAACTAAATTAAATAAGGTTGTTATCACAAGCAACCACACCAGCCAATTAAGAGAATACTCATCGGCGTCTGAGCGCTGCTCATCTATGTACAATTTATATTTAACTAACATGGTCGCGGTAATAAAAGCGTATATCACCCGCCAGGCTGTACCTACGGCAATAATAATGTGTACATAAGAGGTGAATGGCAATGCCAATAGTACTGGTAGCAAGTGCCAATAATCTCGTTTGGTTAAATGACGATTAAACGCGATCTTAGCCGCCAAATACGTTGCTGGACCAAACAGCATAATAAATAGCGGGCTTATCAAGTACCAATCTCGGGTGATACCCGTTTCTTCTACTATATTAATCAAACACGCCAGTGCGATAAGGCATAACAATAAAGCGATGCCCTTAAATTGTTCTATTCGCCACAATAACAAGAACCCTAAGATACTCACGGTTATTGTGCCCGACTGAATTAAATTGACGACGCTAAGTGAATCCATTACTGATCAACAAACTTAATGTTTGCCAAGATTGTGGCATGTATTGATAAAACTGTAAATGACACCATAAGAGATGCCGAAAACAGGCTATAAACACCTCAAACAAGCCTCGATGGTGACGATGCTAAAAAAACAGTTTTACTAAGTTTGACTCGGTTTGAACTCGACTTTATAGGGCTCAAAATGGCTCGCCTTTTAGTATTTTTAACAACTAAAACAATGACAAAAATTGACTATAATTATCAACGTAGAGCGAAGTTGTCCGTTAAATCCTGAGGAAAACTTATGAAACAATTACTATCTATAGCGCTGTTTGCTCTGGTATCTACCGCCAGTACAGCCGCAGATGACAAGCCTAACGTATTAGCCATCATGGTAGACGATGTGGCACCGATATCGCTCAGTGCCTATTCACACGGGTTGACCTACCCCACTCCCAACATTGATCGCATCGCCAATGAAGGTGCCTTGTTTACCGATCATTATGCCCAACCTAGCTGTACGGCTGGGCGAGCGGCGTTTTTAATGGGCGCCCTTCCTATTCGAACCGGTTTAACCACGGTCGGCCAGCCTGGTAACCCTCTTGGTATTAAAGAAGAAGACCCCACGCTCGCCGAGTATTTAAAAGACCGCGGATACATGACCGCTCAATACGGTAAAAATCACTTAGGTGATTTAGACGAACATTTACCTACCAAACACGGTTTTGACGAGTTTTACGGCAATCTATATCACCTAAATGTGTCAGAAGAGCCTGAGCAAGCTGACTATCCAACAGATCCCAAATTTATCAAAAAGTTTGGACCTCGAGGTGTGATTGAATCGTACGCCAACGGCAAGATAATCGATACAGGCCCACTAACGCGCAAACGCATGGAAACGTTCGACGAAGAAGTTTTAGAGCGTTCGTTAAACTTTATGGAGCGCGCAGTAAAAGCCGGTAAACCGTTTTTTATTTGGCATGCAACAAGTCGCATGCACGTATATACCCATTTAAAACCAGAAAGCCGTCATTTAGCCACGGGGATTAGCTCTGAAGAAGATATATTTGGTAGTGGCTTAATGGAACACGACGGTCATGTAGGACAACTACTCGATAAACTGGATGAGTTAAAAATTGCCGACAACACCATTGTTATTTACACCAGTGACAACGGTCCTGAGAGTTCTAGCTGGCCTGATGCCGGCACCACCAAGTTTAGAGGTGAGAAGATGACAACTTGGGAAGGTGCTGTTCGCGTACCATTTTTGGTTCGCTGGCCCAAACAAATCCCTAAAGGGTTAAAACTCAATGGTATTTCATCGCACGAAGATGTTTTCCCTACTATTGCGGCGGCATTGGGAGAAAAAGATCTGCGCAGTAAGCTTGCTAAATCACACAAAGTGTATATCGACGGCGAAAATAATTTAGACTACTGGACGGGCAAAACCGATAAGTCAGCTCGAAATTTCTTCCTTTACTATTACGAGTCGCAATTAACCGCAGTGCGTTTTGGTCCGTGGAAAATGCACTTTGCAACCAAACCGACCGGGTTGTATTACGACGATATGGTTACCCACAGCATGCCCAAATTGTTTAACTTGCGCAAAGACCCCATGGAACACTACGACGGGGTGACCGGTTTCCATCAAGTGATGCGCAAAAGTTGGATCATGCAGCCGATTATTTCTGGCTTAACCGAGCACGTGAAAACATTTTCTAAATTCCCACCTCGTCAAGAGGCAGCGTCGTTGAACATTAACGAGGCAATAGAGAAAGCGAAGTCATTAAATCACGGCCATTAACGCTCACATTAATCATGTAAATACACGTATAAACAAAAGCCACCTGAGTATCTGGTGGCTTTTTATTTATACGCTTCACCTGCCCTATGCTCACCTGTCGATAACAAATCCTAGCGCGTTCCTGCGTTACATACTCGACTTACACCCGCGAAGAGCAAGTCAAAACCGCAAGTATTAACGTAGCCATTTATGATCTAGTGATTTGTGCTCATTAGCTTTATCTGTTCAATCAAGTGTTCAATCTGCCGATTGTTAGGAACCAATGTCGACAAGTGGTTTGCGTATTTTAAAGCTTGGTCATATTGTCGCAAGGCCAAGTGTGTTTGGGTCAAACTATAGCTGATATCAGGGTTGTTCGGGCTTAGTTTGAACGCTTGGTAAAACGCATTAAGCGCTCGTGACAAATCGCCCATATCTTGTAATAACAGTGCATACGCGTAGTGAAAGCGAGGATTGTCGTTGGCGTACTTTGACGCTCTCGCTAAATATTCCAACGCTTGCGATTTTTGTTGTTGGCGAATAAGCCCCATTGCCAATGCGTAATTGAGATCGCTATTAGTTGAATCAACCTTTAACCCGCGTCGCAACACCTGCTGAGCAGCCCCCTCGTCTGCTTGGCGCCGGTAAAGGTCGGCTAAATTGATATAGGCAGGAATATAAATAGGCTCTATTTCAATGGCCTTTAAATAGTGCTGTTTTGCTTGCTCTTGTTGATTTAAAGCCAACGCAAGATTGCCTAAATTGGTATGAGAAAAGCCTCGTTCGGCCTGATACTTTTGAATCGACTTGTATTCCTCAAGCGCTTTGTTGAGTCGGGTGATGTCATGCTCTGATAATGAGTTAGCCTCATTTTCGAGCAACATTGGCGACAATACTCGAGCGGCTTCTGCTCTAACTGCGAGCAAATTATCATCCAATAACGAGTTGATCATCCGCCAGCGATGCTGAATATCAAAAGCTTGTGCGGCGAAAATAGCAGCCTGACGCTTAAGCGGCTCGGTGTCTTTAATCGCTCGAGTGATTGCGATAATGGCGTTTTTATCCGCACTAGTCACCAGTCTATTCAACGCCGAGGCACGCACAATGTCAGGTGCTCGCTGATCTTGTACAATTTGAGTTAACATCGCTGACGCATTTGGCATGCGATTATCGGATGCGTGAAACGCTAACGAAAAGTGCTCTTGGGCCATGTATTTTGATGCTGGATGCCATTGTTTAATACTGTCTACGGCCCACTGCGCAGTTTTATCATCATGACAACTATTACAGGCATTTGGCGCTTTGGTTTTAATCGTTAGATCAGGACGCGGAACGCGAAAGCTGTGATCACGCCTTGCATCGACTTTCATATACGTAGTGGCCGGCATGTGACAATCGACGCATTGGCTGCCTTTGGATTCTGGCTTATGGCCATGGTGAATTGGCGTATCGTATAGTGGTGCATCATGACATTGAGTACAGGTTGTATTACCCGCTAATTTGAGATCACCTGAATGAGGGTTGTGACAATTGGTGCAAGTCACTCCTTTGTTATACATTTTACTTTGCAAAAATGAGCCCCACACGTAGTTTTCATCCCAAATTTGACCATCTACGTGGTAATATTCGGGTGTCAGTAGCGCGGCTCTAAACTGCTCAAAAAACTGATCCGGTTGGGTTCGATCAGCAAGTTGAGAGCGGCGGGCATGACAGGTGGCGCACACCTGTACCTGTTCGCTATTCACCAATGGCTCGGCGCTGACTAAACTACCGTCCGGTTGACGTAAAAATGCTGATGTTTTGGCCTTTAGGCTGACTTTAAAACCTTTGTCTACTGACCGCTGGTCGCCTTGAGCCCAAGTTACGTGCTCAGTCGCATCACCGTGGCATGCTTGACAGCTGACGTTGATATTGCGATACGTGGAGTCGAATGAATTATTATTTATGTCGTAGTGCTTTTTAAACTCTGTCGAGTGGCAATCAGCGCACATGTGATTCCAATTTTGACCTTTCTGCGACCAGTGGAATAAATCATGCGGTTGTTGTTCAGGGTGCAATACAAACCATCGTTGACCACCTTGCTCTTTAGAGCGAGAGTCCCACGCAAAGGGAAACAACTGAATGTGACCATTGCCCATATCGAACATATATTGTTGTAGCGGGTAGTAGCCAAATGAGTATAAAACCGGATACTCGGTGAGTTTGCCGGTTAAATCCGGCATTGCGATGATTAGTTGCTGATCTTTGCTAAAAAATCGCACAACCTGTTGCTGGTATTCGAGCGTTTGATTATCAAAATTACCCAACACCTTGGTTAAAGACGCCTTGCCCATTGCGTGATAGTGATGTGAGCTTTGCCATTGTTCTACTTGTGTTTTATGGCAACTAACACATTGTTGCTCTGCCACCGCTTGAAACGTGGCATAAAACGCCAAGGTAAACCACAAGATCAACAAGCATAATGGTCGGATCATAAAACTGTCTCATTATTGTTTTTAACTGACATATAAATAAGGTATAACCGGTGCTAACAAAATTACAATCTGGCAAAGGTAATCAATAGCACGCAGCCCTATTTAGCGCTTAAAAATAGCAGACACCAATCGGCCAATTTGTTGAAAAAACATCACCCAATCACCAATAAAACTGTACAGCGGATAGCTAAACGTTGCCGGCTTATTGCGTTCAAAAAAGGCATGGCCTATCCAAGCAAAGCCGTAACCGACGAAGGGCAACAACCACAGCAACTGGTATTGGGACGTGACTAGTGCATAAGCGAGTATAACGAGTACTAACGCACTGCCGGCAAAGTGCAGTGCTCGGCAGCTTGGGTTTTGGTGTTGCGATAAGTAAAATGGATAAAATTCGTGAAAACTTTGGTATGCCGTTTTACTCACGGTTTGCTTGTTTGTCATTCTGCTCTCGCTTAGCATATTTGTTTGCGTTGGTATTACTCACCACGATAGTGCACCATTACCGGACCGGTTACC
The DNA here is from genome assembly GCF_041379045.1 of Thalassotalea ponticola. Classification (NCBI taxonomy): domain Bacteria; kingdom Pseudomonadati; phylum Pseudomonadota; class Gammaproteobacteria; order Alteromonadales; family Colwelliaceae; genus Thalassotalea; species Thalassotalea ponticola. Next base: position 1,343,988 of record NZ_CP166871.1, on the reverse strand, counting down.
TCACCGACGCTGATTTGAGTAAGAGTCTGGTAGTCGCATTCATCAAAAAAACTCTGATATTTTTGCGTGGTGACATATACCACTACCCCTTCTGATTCGGCATCATCGGCAAAAGTGGCGTTAACCGCTGCCATCAAATAATGACCAAAGCCGTGGTGCTGATGTAATGGGTGAATGGCAATAAATGACAATATGTGAAACCGCTTAAACGGCACAGCGTCGATCAGCTTGTTCTCTTTCTCAATCATTTGCTTGGTTGATACATAGCCGGCCGAGAGCATCATTTTTAAACGCCAATGCCAAAAGCGCTCAGAACTGAAACCGCTATCAGGACAATGCAGGCAGGCGACGCCAACCAAGGCTTCACCGCTATAAAGCCCCAAGATGGGTTGTTGCGCTTGCCAAAACGCCGCTAATTCTTCGCGAATCGCGCCTCTGAGCTTTTGCTCATAATCACCACTCCCCGTGTCAAATATCGCCATAAACACCGGATCATCGTGATACGCTTGAAAAATAAGTGATGCCGCTAGCTTGAGCTCGGCGGCGCTAAGATAAGCAGCGCGAACATCAGCGTCGGTTTTTAATTGCACATCATTCATGGTCAACTCTCCTTTTGCATAACTGAACACTGACGCCCGGTATCGAATATCGCTGAACACAAGTGCTATTAATGTTTAAAATTTAAACATACTACGCAAAATGTCGGCAAGTCAAATATTGGTCTAAAGCTAAAAATTTTCTATACTGCAAAGGTGTTAATACGTTAATTATTTTCGCTCATAGAGCAATAGATGTTATGAGGTCTAGCATGGATTTATCGCACCATTCACTTGAACTTTTATTTGAGCAACTTGGCCTTGAAAGCAGCCCAAAAGCAATGCAAGCTTTTGTTGAGCATAACAAGGGCTTGCCGCGCGACATGCATTTATCAGACGCTCCATTTTGGAGTGACTCGCAAGCGCGTTTTTTACAACAGGCGATAGAACAGGACTCAGATTGGTGTGAGGTTGTTGATGTATTAGACAGTATGCTGCGCTGATCGGTTAATCATCGCGGCCATATCTATTGATCATAAACTCGGACGTGTTGATCTTTGCTGTTCATTTTTGCAGCGAGTTGTTTGCGAATTTTACAAGGCAATGACTATAACGTTAAGTCATCTAAACAAATAGGCGTTAACAAAGCAGAAATTTAAAAAAAAACGCTGCCCACAGAGGTCTGCCTAAATTCTCCCTGCTCTGTAATATCTGATATTTACATAGATGACTATGCTGTATGACAGCTATTTTGATCAGAAATCATTTAGGTTGAACAAAATTTGTACCAAAAAGATCTGCTGGTCTAGAAGTAGTAAGTCAATAGTTGATGTCGCCAATCACGACACAGTATATGTATGTGCTTTATAGATTGCGTGCTTGCCAACTGACAATTTTATGGAGGATTGACAGGATAAATGCGCCAGAAAAGCGAAGGGCCAACGCTGCTATTGCTACCAGCACTGACCCCATCTGTGTTTTAGTATAGACGCTTAAATTAAATTTGCAAGTACGCGCTATCACCCCAAGATGTTAATTTTCCTTGCTTAAAAACCAACGGCGTACATTCGTCTTTGGTGGTCATGCCATCCGCCTGTTTGCGATTAGTGCGATAAAAAAGTACTTGTATGGTTTGTCCATCTTTTTCATAAACTTCACTAAAGTCAGCCACGCCCATCATTTCCAAAGCTTGCTGATATGGGGTGCCAATCTGCAGCTGGGCAATTTTTTTGCGATTTTCATACTCAGTATCAGCCCGGTTAAAGTGAATAGATTCACCATCTTTATCGGTGGAAACAACAATACACCCTGGTAACGTCACAACCAATGGCGCAATAACTAATAAAGCAGATAGTGATTTTTTCATCGTATTTCTCTCTTAATCGGTAATTCTAATTTTTTGTTTATTTTTGATAAACTAGCCAGTGAAAAAAGGCGTAGTCTGATGTCATCACTTTAGATTAATACAATAAGCTTGCCAACTTTCATAACATGTTGATTTTTAAAAACTTACAAATCAACTAAAGATTCTTCAGGTGACATTGTTAGTGAAACTCGCTATTATTTTGCCAATTTGACAACAATTTTACGCAATTTAAAATTATGGATACTCTACAACAGATCTATCAAGCGTGTAGCGCGCTACAAAAACAAAATAAAACGCCCTCGGTTGCTTTGCTAAAAGCGAGGCTTGCGGCGGGCACGCCATTGGCGGTAATTATTAAAGGCTTACAAGCTTGGCAAAAAAATCCCGCATTAGGTGACGTGGCGCTTGATCCGCGTAAAGAGCAGACCACAGATGCAACACAAGACCCACTAGATAAGCGCATTAGTGAAGCTATCCGCCCGCTGCAACAGCAAATCGATGCGTTATCGAAGCAAATTGACGAATTAAAAAAACAGCGGGGCTAAAAATGTCGCCACACGAATTGTCGTTGTATAGTCTTACCGCAATAACATACACAGGTTATCACAGGGTCAACGCCTTGCTATTAAGGGAAACTAAATCGCCTGTTAGTCATAGCAACAGACGAGAAAACTCGCTGCGAGTAGAGTTTACTTACAGAGGCTCTGCTCGATAGCGCAGTTGAGCTAAAAAGGCCTCCAGACTTTCGGCGACAAATTTATTCGGCTCAAGCCCTACCGGTTCAGCCCAAACCTCACCACTGTCGTTTTTAATCACTAGGTTGATCTCTTCGGCATCGGTGACCGCAAAAAATACTGTGTCCGCTTGGTTAAGTCGGCGTTTCATTAACACGTGACCAATGAGGTTTTGCTGTAAGCGGTCAAAGTCTTCACGGCTCCATGCAAATAGCAACTCAAGGGCGCCTTCATCACAATCACACGGGATCGCCTCCGAGTAGATCGCGGTAAAAAACTGCTTAATGTCGGGGTGTAAACTGATACCTAAGGCACTTTCAACGTTATCAAACGATAAGTTGTCGCTAATTTGAACCGGTTTCCATGCTGACATATTGTCGCCGTCAACGTCGCCTATTTCGCACTCAGATGGCCAGTTTGGGTCATGCTCAACACGCGGTAACCCACCGTGTTGTTGCTGACAGAAGGCAATATAATCATTTGCAAAGTTTACTAGGCTTTTTTGTAATGAACTCATAGGCTAAAATACACTGTATATATGACGATTTACTCATATTACACCGAACCTATCATTTTTAATACCATCAAAAAGTTAGCTTATGTCGAAATATTCAAACCGCGATGAACTAAAATCACTGGTCTTAGGGAAAACTACTGACTATACCAGCGAATATTCACCGCAATTATTACAAGCCGTGCCCCGTTCGCTCAATCGCGACGATATTAACGTCTCGGCGCCATTGCCATTTCAAGGAGAGGATGTGTGGTATGGCTACGAGTTGTCATGGCTAAACGCTAAGGGAAAGCCGGTGGTGGCGGTGGCAGAATTTCGCATCCCCTGTGAAAGCGACAACTTAATTGAATCGAAGTCGTTTAAACTGTACTTAAATAGTTTTAACCAAACGCGTTTTGACAATTGGCAACAGGTACAAGAAACCCTGTGTAAAGATTTATCGGCAACCGCTAACGCCAGTGTCAACGTCGAGCTTTTTGCCGTAGATCAATGCCCTGCACTAGCCATAGCCGATATTGACGCGAGCTGCATTGACGACATCGATATAGCCATAGACAACTACCAATTTGACCGCAATTTATTAGCCGCATCAACCAATGCCAACGACGCACAAGTGAGTGAGCAATTGGTATCGCACTTGTTAAAGTCAAACTGTTTAATCACCAATCAACCCGATTGGGGCAGCGTTTACATTAGCTATACTGGGCACCCCATTGATCGGGAAAAATTGCTTCGTTACATTATCTCCTTTCGCCAACACAACGAATTTCACGAACAATGCGTTGAGCGAATTTTCACCGACATCATGGCGTTTTGTCGTCCCAAATCGCTGACCGTGTTCGCTCGCTATACCCGTCGCGGTGGCTTAGACATTAATCCATATCGCTCAACCGAGCACGCTGTCGCTCCGCAAAACAGAACATTGCGCCAGTAGCCACTATCAGCCAAGGGGAATTACTATGCGGTGTTGCCAAGCGCAGACAAACACCGCATAACCTCATGGCAATAAGGTTAACCCGATTCAGCCTGACCAAGCGCATTTTGTATTAAACGGCGGTATTGATACTCTCGTGCTAATCTGGTGAGCTAACTCATAGAAAAAATAGCCGCTGACGGTCTTCCCTCCCTCTTTACCATCCTTATCTCTCTATAAATTTCAAATTTATAACAATAACTTAGAGTAAAAAATATTAGTGATTCAATGGATTATCTCTTGTGCCAATTTTTATTTGCACTAAAATAAAAATTAGACCAAGGCAAAGTCATACTCAGAATAAATCATTTTGTCACTTGGTTTTCCCGCTATCGGATTATAGCGACCATTTTGCGCCAGTCGTATCTAAGGGGTGCCTATGCAAATCGAATTAAATCCTGTTGGCAATATGTGCCTGTTATCACCGCTTGAAGTCGATTTATTACAGCAATCAGCGAATTCAGAATTGTATCAGTTGTATCGCAACTGCTCGTTAGCAGTTCTCAATGTTGGCAGTGACACCGATGATGCTGAAGCCATTTACGAAACCTACAAAGATTTTGAAATTCAAGTACTCAAACGCGAGCGAGGGGTAAAACTGCGCTTGATCAACCCACCGTCGCACGCGTTTGTTGACGGAACTATTATTCGCGGTATTCAAGAGCAATTATCCGCTGTCTTGCGCGATATTTTATTTATCTCCAGCCGGTATTTATGCCAACCAGAACCGACCACGCAAAATCTGACCACGCACACCGTGTTTGACATCATTCGCAATGCCGATGCGATTAAACTCGATAGTGAGCCTGGCCTAGTCACGTGTTGGGGCGGTCACTCAATTAACCTTAGTGAATATGCCTACTGTAAAGAAGTCGGCTATGAATTAGGCTTGCGACACATGAATATTTGTACCGGCTGTGGTCCAGGGGCTATGAAAGGGCCTATGAAAGGCGCGACATTTGGCCATGCCAAACAGCGCAACGGGCTGGGCCGCTATATCGGCTTAACAGAGCCAAGTATCATCGCCGCAGAGCCGCCAAACACCATAGTTAATGAATTGGTGATTATGCCCGATATTGAAAAACGACTCGAAGCCTTTGTCCGCCTGAGTCATGGCTTGATCATTTTTCCAGGTGGTGCTGGTACCGCCGAAGAATTGCTATATGTATTAGGGATTTTATTACACCCTGAAAATAAACTGCAAAAATTACCCATCGTACTTACAGGGCCAAAGGAGTCGGCACAGTACTTTGCTGAGCTAGATAATTTTATCGCCCAAACGCTGGGTGCTGATGCTCGTAATCTATATCAAATTATTATTGATGATGCCGAGCAAGTCGCTCAATATTTAAAAGATCACATAGAATCAGTGATCGGTTATCGCAAAGCCGTGGGCGATTCATATCACTACAACTGGACCTTAGAAATTGAACCGCAGTTCCAACAACCATTTGAACCGACCCACGATAACATGGCAAACTTAACCTTGACTAAAAATATGCCGATAAATGAACTAGCGGCTAACTTACGGCGGGCGTTTTCGGGCATTGTTGCCGGCAACGTAAAGCCCGATTGGGTCAAGCACATTCGCGAGCACGGTCCATACCAAATATCTGGTGATAAAGAAATTATGACACACATGGATAACCTGTTATCATCATTTGTAAAACAACAGCGAATGAAACTTCAAGGCGAATATACGCCATGCTATAACATAGTTTCTCAATAACACGGATTTAGATAGCAATAATGCAAGCTCATTTAGTTCTCATCGATGCCATGAACCTGATCCGCCGGATATATGCGGCTCAGGAGCGCCCTTATGCGATGTTAGATCAACTGTCAGAAAACACGATATCGCAAATCATCCATAATACTAAGGTGCATACGAGCAACGCATTACAGCGCATTCTAACTCAACACCAGCCATCACATGCACTCGCGGTTTTTGACTGCCAAGGAGAGTGTTGGCGTCACAAGTTATTTAGCGATTACAAAAAAGGCCGCAAAAAGATGCCAACGCATTTGGCCAACAGCTTAGTCGATATGCAAGATGGTTTTTTAGCCCACGGTGTAGACTCGCTCGAGTCAGAGCACGATGAAGCCGATGATTTAATTGCAACATTGGCGGTAAAAATGGCATTGCGCGGTCAAAACACAACGATAATTTCCACCGACAAAGGTTTTTTGCCGTTGCTTGGTCCGCACATCAAGGTCTACGATTACTTTAACAAACGCTACATTGACGAAGCCGCAGTGCGCAGCAAATTCAACGTCAGTACGGCGCAATTGGTAGACTACTGGACGCTAACAGGTGATGCCACCAATAAAATTCCAGGGGTCAGTGGTATCGGGCCGATCACCGCGGTTGATTTACTTGCTAAATACGGCTCACTGACTAGTATTCTCTCGGCGAACGATTTAAAAATCACCTTGCGCAAGGCCTTGCAAGAGCACGAGATGGAAATCAAATTGTACCAACAGCTATTAACACTGAAAAAAGATATTCCACTTGGATTTAATTTAAAAGATATTCGCTTGCCACACACCAGCGCACAACTAAGTACTACAGCAACACAGGAAGGATAACAGTAACATGAATAGCAGAGTGATTATGTGGATCGTCGTCGCCATGGCAATATATGGCGCCTTTGCGTACGGCCTACTACATTACTACGAAGATAAGCCAGACCAATTACAATGGGACGAAAGAGAAGGGTTTAACCGCCAATATATCGCCAATTTGCAATTGGACATGACTGATTTGAATACAATTTTAACTGAAATCGGTAGTCCGGATATCACCGAGGCGAAGAAGGTAAACGACGATAGCTATCAAGTTACTTTTTACCGCACTCAGCATCGTCATTCAGACGGCAAAACCACGCAAGACGAATGTACTGCCTTACTGTTTAAAAACGGCACATTGATCGGTATTGGCGATAGCGCGTATCAGGACTTCAAGAACTTTGTCGCTACCTTTGAACAAACGCCTCAAGCAAACGAAAACGAACCGGTAAAGAGCTGATTTGCCGCGCAGACTGGTAAACGTTTAGTTTTGTTACTTTACTACAATTTTGACTAAACTGAGCGATAACCCAACGAAAAAACGTGAAAATTCGGTTAAATTGAGTAATCTAACTAGAAATCACCGAGTAATTTTGATATAAAACCGCCTAAAAATTTTAGGCGGTTTTTTTGTCTACTGCTATTGAAGGTTACTCGTACCCTATCGACTATAATTAGCATAAATACCGCCCCTCTTAGCTAAATAAAGGCATTTAACATGACAAAACAAACGATCACAGTAATCCCAGGCGATGGTATTGGTCCAAGCATTATCGATGCATGTTTGAAAGTATTAGACAAAGCCGGTTGTAATTTTGAATACGAATTTGCCGATGCAGGCTTAGCTGCGCTAGAAAAACACGGTGAATTAGTACCAGCAGAGACGTTAAAGTTGATCGAGAAAAACAAGATCACTTTAAAAGGCCCACTGACAACCCCAGTTGGAGAAGGCTTTACCTCGATCAACGTAACATTGCGCAAGCAGTTCAAACTGTACGCTAACTTACGCCCTGTTTTGTCATTTAAAGGCACCCGTGCTCGTTACGAAAATATTGATATCTTAACCATCCGTGAAAATACCGAAGGTATGTACTCTGGCTTAGGTCAAGTGGTATCAGAAGACGGTCAAACAGCTGAAGCAATGAGTCAAATTACCCGTGAAGGTGCTGAGCGCATTGTTGAGTTTGCTTACCAAACTGCTCGTAAAGAAGGTCGCAAAAAAGTTACCGCTGTGCACAAGGCCAACATCCTTAAGTCAACATCGGGTTTGTTCTTAAAAGTAGCTCGTGAAGTTGGTGAGCGCTACCCAGATATCGAATCAGCAGAAATGATCGTTGATAATTGTTGTATGCAATTGGTTATGAACCCTGAGCAGTTTGACGTTATCGTAACGACAAACTTATTTGGTGACATCATCTCTGATTTATGTGCGGGTCTTGTTGGTGGTTTAGGTATGGCGCCTGGCGCTAACATTGGTAAAGACTGTGCGATTTTTGAAGCTGTTCACGGCAGTGCGCCAGACATCGCTGGCAAAAACCTAGCCAACCCGTCATCAGTTATTCTCGCCTCGATCCAAATGCTTGAGTACTTAGGTATGACTGAGCAAGCGACTAAAATTCGCAACGCCTTAAAAGAGGTTATCGAATCTGGCGATCGCACAACCCGCGACCTAGGTGGTGAGCACGGTACGACAGATTTCACTGAGGCGCTATTAGAGCGTTTATAATCAGCCACCTGATGACTGATTGTAAAAAAGGGAGCTAAGGCTCTAATGCCGATCAGTTAAGAAAATGATCGGTTGACCGATCTAAACGATCATGCAAAATCCGTAATCAGTTTTCTGATTACGGATTTTTTTATGCAACTTTCTACCGCTCTCGACTCAATTAACCACTTTAGGCCTAGCCAAGTCGAAACATTAGCTGATTTATTACCACTTGAGTTGATTGAAGAAGCATATGAACTGACAGAAACGGTCACCTTAAGAAAACGTAAGCTCACTCTAGAGTCTATGGCGTGGTTATTGATTGGAATGGCTATATACAACGATAAATCGATGGCTGACGTTGTAAACATGCTAGATATAGTAGATAGAGATGGAAAACCTTTTGTTGCTCCTAGCGCTTTGACTCAGCGTCGCAAGAATCTTGGCGAAGCAGCTATGAAAGCTTTATTTGACTGTACACAAAAACGTTGGAACAAAGAAGCTAAGCACCCTCATTGGAATGGATTAACCTTGCTTGGAGTCGATGGTGTTGTATGGCGGACAGACGACTCAAAAGAAAACAACAGCGCATATACGAAACCGACTAACACACAATACCCTCAAGTGAGAATGGTGTGCCAAATGGAATTAAGTAGCCACTTAATTACAGGAAGCGCGTTTGATGATTATACCGTGAATGAGATGGTATTAGCCGAGAAGCTAATAGAATCGACACCCGATAACAGTCTGACATTATTTGATAGAGGGTTTTATTCTCTTGGGCTATTGCATAAATGGCAATCTACAGGAAATGAAAGACACTGGCTAATACCACTGAAGAAGAACCTTCAATATGACGTTATCAGAAGCCTTGGTCGTAATGACAAACTGGTTCGACTGACCTCAAATCCCAGAGCGAGGAAGCTGTGGCCAGAGCTTCCGAACGATATTGAAGTAAGGTTGATTACGCGAAAAATAAACGGCAAAAGTCAAAGTGTACTCACGTCAATGATTGACCCTATGCGATATCCTTCAGCCGATATCGGCGATTTATATAGCCATAGATGGGAGATTGAACTTGGATATCGAGAGCAAAAACAATATATGCTTGGCAATAGGTTAACGCTGAGAAGCAGGTTGCCAGAGCTTGTAAAGCAAGAACTCTGGGGAATACTTCTGACTTACAACCTAATTCGATATCAGATGGTAAAAATGTGTCAAACGCTCAAAGGGAATTACCTTCCATACCAGTTGAGCTTCAACGGAAGTTTGGCGCATGTAATGCGGCTACTCGTCGGATTACCGTACTCTTCACCAGGAGCGATTCCACGCCAGCTTAAGCACTTCTACTCCATGGCTGATAGCCTAATACTGGAGCCACGGCGGGGGAGAACATTTCCAAGAACCGTGAAACCAAGACCAACACGGTACCCTAAAAATAAAGATGCCGCTCACCTTAAGTGAACGGCATTAGAGCTAAGGCTCCCTTTTTCGTTTTCGCGTTGGTTAAAGCGCGCTTAGCGCTGATTTAACACCCTAACGTGAACCGTGACTTCTTCTCGATCATAATACAAATGCTTGGCGTACATTTCGTACCACACATCGTTATCGGATAACACATCTTTTATCTGAGCTAAGTTTTTCATCACTTGTTGATAGCGATTTTTGCCCGGCTTGAGCTTGAGATTAAATATCGCTTCTTTGCAATCACCGTCAACAATCCAACTGGCCATTAACTTCGCCACTCGAGTAGAGTTTTCAATCATGTCGCAGACGAGCCAGTAATTATTCTTTTTCGACGGGCGAAATTTAAAGCCATCGAGTTGGTAGTGTTTCACTTGCCCGGTTTCCATCAAGCTATCGGCCATTGGCCCGTTGTCGACGGCTTTAACCATCATGCCGCGGCGTACCAGTTGATACGTCCAACCGCCAGGAGCCGAGCCCAAGTCAACCGCATTGAGCCCAGATGCCAAACGCGTATCCCACTCATCACGAGGAATAAAATACAAAAATGCTTCGTCGAGTTTAAGCGTTGAGCGACTCGGTGCTTTACTCGGGAACTTTAACCGAGCAATGCCCATTGGGTGAATTGAACTGTTCGCGATATAACTGTATCCCAATTGAACTAACTGCCCCGAGAAAAACAGCGCGTGTAAATTGGTCGCGCCTCTAGTGTGTTCTGCTTGCTCTTTAGCCGCGAGAACGCCCTGCTTTCTCAGCGCTTGGCGCAAAGGAACCGACAGTTTTCGCGAAAACTTGCTCAGCGCTTTACCGTCATTGGTATCAAGCGTTTCAACGCGCAAATCTTCGTAGTGAAACTCGTCGCCGAGTGCCTCACAAATGGCTTCAACCCGATTGTATTCGGGAAGCTCTAACGGCTCGCCGATAGCGGCAAACCACTGACGAGTAAAAATAAGGCGCGTCAACGGTAGCTTTTGCATCAACACATCAACCTGACTCGCATCATATACGTGAAACTCAACTAAACCTTGGTTTTTCTTTAACTTTATAAAGCCATAAATTTCATTCCAACCCGCTTTTTCTTGAATTTCAGCAGCACATTCGTTTTCAAACCCGGGACGACAATACAAGTAAATCGCGTTCATAAGTGATGTTTTCCTAAAGCAATGGCTAAGCTAAGCCAACCGAGCGTATAGGCGATACCGCCAAGCGGGGTAACACCGGCGACCAGCGAAATCGCAAATACGCTTTTTATAATAATAGAACCGCTAAACAACAAGATGCCAATTAAAAACCCATAACAGGCCAATTTAGCTGACCAGTGTTGCTGGTAATAAGTCAACGAAGCAACAAGCGCCAATAAGTGGATAAACGCAAAACTAATGGCAATGATCAAATTACTGGTGGCATCGGCTGAAAACGAGGTAGTTTGATGCGACAACCAAGCACTAAACAGTACCAAGCTCGCGCCAACAATACCGATAAAGGCCGCTATCAACATTCGACTCATACGCGCTCCTGAATAAAGGTGCGAATCTGTGCGACCGCATCCTGTAGGTGTTGCTGATGTGTAAAACCGGAGCGCACGCGCGGTTTTAAATCGTGATCTCCATCGTCAAAAAATCGCACCTCAATGTGTTCGCCTAAACCGTAGCTGGCTATCTCCTCTTGGGTGCCCAACGGATCGCGAGTCCCCTGGAGAATAAGTACCGGTTTGGATGTCGCTTGTAACGGTTCTAAACGCGTTTTTTCAGGCTTTTTCTGGGGGTGAAATGGATAACCCAAAGCGATCACCGCGCAGACTTTATCGCGCGCGCTAATCGTTGCCGCCACGCGAGACCCCATCGACTTACCGCCGATAAATAACGGCAGCGAATGATCGTAGCGCGCCACACGATGAATAAAGCTGTCAATCAACACATCCATTTTATTCGGCGGTCGTCGCTTACCATCAATCAGCCGTTGTTGCATATAGGGAAAGTTAAAGCGGTACACATTAATGCCATTGGCAACCAAACCGCGACTGATGGTTTGCATAAATGGGCTATCCATATCAGCGCCTGCACCATGGGCCAAGATAATAGACGCAATCGGTTGCTCGGCAAGGTCGACTTGCCATTGCAAATCGTCTTCAAATTTCATTTATTCACTATCCTCAGGTGTAAACTGCTCTTGTGCCGCGGTGTCTAACACCCAGTCGATAAACTGCGCTATGCGCGGTGTTTGAATGTGCTCTTTGCGACAGACGATGTGATAAGATTCGCTATTGACTAACACGTGTTCAAACGGCATAACAAGGCGCCCTGCATCGAGCTCTGGTTTGGCGAGGGTATTGTTGACCAATGCCACGCCTTGACCGTGAATAGCCGCCTGTAACACTAACGCCGAGTGACTAAAAATAGGCCCTTGTTCGACCTTTTTCGCCGTTTTACCGCACGATTTAAACCATCGTCGCCAATCGTTTCGCGATGAGTCGTGGAGCAAAGTCTGCTGCTCTAAATCATCTATCTCAATCAAGCCGTGACCAGTGCTTAGCAGCGCTGGCGAGCACACAGGTAATAAGTACTCAGTAAAGATCTTTTGCGCATGCACGCTAGGCCAAGGCCCCTTGCCGTAATAAAAAGCAATATCAACGCCCTCAACTAAGTTACCCGTTTTCTCATCATCGGCTTTTATACGCACGTCGATCCCGGGATAACGGCGATGAAACTCGCTCAATTTAGGCACCAGCCACAATATCGCTAAACTCGGTTGAACACTGACGGTAATCGCCCCTTTCTCGCCCTGCGCCAATAGCTTTTGTGTGGCGTCGTGCAGGGCGTTCAACACGTCTTTAATATCAAGGTAATACGACTGCCCTTCTTCGGTGAGCAATAACATCCGATTTTTGCGCTTAAACAACTTTATCCCCAAAAAATTTTCAAGCGCTTTTATTTGATGTGATATCGCCGCTTGGGTCACATATAACTCATTTGCAGCCTTGGTAAAGCTCAAGTGACGGCCGGCGGCTTCAAACGCCTTTAATGCATTGAGAGGAGGCAAGCGATTTGACATAACGAAGGTGATTTGTTGATTAATTTAACTAATGCAAATTATACGTGGCTTTGTGCCAAGCATCTATCATTTATCTGTAAAATTAATAAGCTAGGACGTGTCGTTCTTTGAGATACAAATAATGTTGCGCGTCGCCACACAACGGCAACCGTCATTGTCGAATGAACCCTCGTTATGTAACTATCGACAATACACTTACAGAGCAGGCGACGAAACAGACGGTAGCACTGCAACGATGGTGGAATTTACGTCATGCAAACACCACCATCGCGGCAACTACTTCATTGGCAATGACACGTCTTGGAACAAGCGGTCTATTTCATCATTGTTTTTCAACAGCATCGCTTGGCTAACGATATTTTTGTTCAGATGCGGCGCAAAGCGTTCGATAAAATCAAACATATAGCCGCGTAAAAAGGTACCGCGGCGAAAGCCTATTTTGGTTGTACTGGGCTCAAATAAATGACTTGCATCAAGCACCACAAGATCGCTATCTTGCTCCGAGTCAACCGCCATTGTCGCAACAACACCGATACCGACGCCCAAACGCACGTAGGTTTTTATCACGTCGGCATCTGTTGCGGTAAAGACAATTTTCGGCTCTAAGTTTGCGTCGTTAAACGCTTTATCAAGTACACTGCGACCGGTAAAGCCAAATACATAAGTGACCAAAGGATGGGCGGCAACATCTTCTATTGTTAATTTTTTAACTGCTGCAAGCGGGTGATCTTTGGTAACAATAATACTTCGATTCCAATGATAACAAGGCAACATGATCAAGTCGTTGTACAAGTGCAGCGATTCGGTGGCGATGGCAAAGTCGGCTTCCCCTTTTGCCGCCGCATCACTAATTTGTGCTGGCGTACCTTGATACATATGCAGTGATACTTTGTCATATTTTTTAACAAAGCCATCGATAACTTCCGGCAGTGCGTAGCGCGCTTGGGTATGAGTGGTTGCAATGCGCAACTTGCCCTCATCCGGTTGCGTGTATTCGCGAGATACGGCTTTGATCCCTTCAGCTTTAGATAAAATATCAGCGGCAATGCGAATGATTTCTTCGCCCGCTTGGGTCACGTGAGTCAAGTGCTTACCTGAGCGACCAAATATTTGTACACCAAGTTCGTCTTCTAACATACGCACTTGCTTACTAATGCCCGGTTGCGAGGTGAATAAACTCTCAGCGGTCGCTGAAACGTTCAAGTTATTGTTTACTATTTCAACGATGTATCGCAGTTGTTGTAGTTTCATATAGAAATAAAAACCTAAGTAGTTAGAGCTAAAATATATATCAATCACTTTTGCGGATCTAGTGTTAAATAGCAAAGATGTTATAAATGAAACATTTTTTATAACATTCGTGCTAAATGACCTACGATGTCATCAACTAATAACAGATAAAAAAAACCGACCCCATAGAGGTCGGTTTTACTGATAAATTCGACATTAACACTTAATGGTTATGAGCCTTTTTTAGCTTTTGCTGGTTTAGCGGCCTTCGACTTTTTAGTTTGCTCTTCGACCCATTTACCATCGATATACTTGGCAACCCAGCCGGTTGCTTTGCCGTCTACTTCCGACATCACGTATTGCTCTTTGGTTTTGCGCGAATAGCGAACGATGTAGTCGTTGCCGTCTGCATCTTGCTGTGGAGCATCAGCCAAATAGTAAAACTTGGGTGAGATACGATCGCGAAAACGATGTAACTCGGCCACTTTAGGTGCGCGTGTCTCTCGTGATTTAGGGAAGGTACTGGCGGCTAAGAATATACCTGAGGCACCGTCGCGAAGCTTGAAAAACGCATCCGACTTTTCACACTTTAACTCGGGTAAATCGACCGGATCTTCTTTTGGCGGCGCGGCTTCGCCATTGGCCAGTAGCTTGCGAGTATTTTTACACTCGCTGTTAGTACAATCAAAGTACTTGCCAAACCGTCCGTTCTTAAGCTCCATATCGCTGCCACAACGATCGCACTCAAGAACAGGGCCGTCGTAGCCTTTGATTTTAAATTCACCCAATTCGAGCTTGTAGCCATCACACACAGGGTTGTTACCGCACACGTGTAATTTGCGTTTTTCGTCGATTAGATAGCTGTCCATTGCGGTGCCGCATTTGTCACAGCGTTGCATAGCCATTAGCGCTTCGGTTTCGCGATTTTCCGACAACACACTCACCGCTTCTTCGCCAGGCGTTAAGTTCATGGTTTTAGTACAGCGCTCTTTAACCGGCAAATTGTAGCCTGAGCACCCCAAAAACACGCCGGTAGACGCGGTGCGGATCCCCATTTGACGGCCACATTCAGGGCACTTAATGTCGGTTAGCACCGGCAAGTTTTGCTGCATTCCCCCCTCTTCCATGCTTTTATCGGCTTTGTCTAATTGCCCGGTAAAATCACTGTAGAAGGTGTTTAATACGTCTTTCCAGTAGGCTTTAGCCGCGGCGATTTCGTCGAGCTGGCTTTCCATATTGGCGGTAAAGTCGTAGTTCATTAGGTGTTCAAAGCTACCAGATAACGCATCGGTCACTATCTCACCCATTTTTTCGGCGTAAAAACGCTTGTTTTCAAGGCGCACGTAACCGCGATCTTGAATGGTTGAAATGATTGATGCGTAGGTCGATGGGCGACCAATACTGCGCTTTTCCAATTCCTTTACCAATGACGCTTCACCAAAGCGCGCAGGCGGCTTGGTAAAGTGTTGTGTCGGCTCGACATCAACCAGTGTCAATGCATCGCCAACTTGTAAATCCGGTAAGGTAACATCTTTGTCACTGGCACTTTTGCCGGTAGAGCGAGCGTGTACTTTGGTCCAACCGTCAAAGCGCATGACTTTACCTTTGGCGCGCAATTCATATTTGTCAGCGCTCACGGTTAACGTGGTTAAATCATAGCGCGCTGCGGTCATCTGACACGCGACAAATTGGCGCCAAATCAAATCGTATAACTTACGCGCATCGGGCTCCATATCGGTGAGCAAGCCCGATTCTTTTTCCACATTGGACGGACGAATCGCTTCATGCGCCTCTTGCGCATTGGCTTTGGCACCGTAAAGTTTAGGTGACTCAGGAAGATAATTACTGCCAAAGTTCTCGCCGATGTATTGACGACAGCTCTCTACCGCTTCTTTTGATAAATTAGTTGAATCGGTACGCATGTAAGTAATGTGGCCCGCCTCGTAAAGACGCTGAGCCATCATCATGGTTTTCTTTACACCAAAGCCCAAACGGGTACTCGCCGCTTGTTGTAAGGTCGAGGTAATAAACGGGGCCGAAGGGTTGCTCTTCGAGGGTTTGTCTTCTCGCTTCGCTACCTGATACGCTGCGTTTTTCAATACCGCTACCGCCGCCATAGCGTCGGCTTCATTGTCTACCTTAAAGGTTTTGCCCTGGTATTTACTCACCGCAAGCGCTAGTGACTCACCGTCAGAGGTTGTAGTATTGGCGTCAATATCCCAAAATTCTTGCGGTACAAAGGCTTTAATTTCGCGCTCTCTTTCAACCACCAGCTTGACCGCTACCGATTGCACTCGGCCTGCAGACAAGCCTCTCGCTACTTTTTTCCAAAGTAACGGGCTTACCATAAAGCCAACGATGCGATCGAGAAAGCGACGCGCTTGCTGCGCATTAACGCCGTCCATATTCAATTCGCCAGGCTGATTAAAAGCTTCTTTAATAGCTGATTGGGTTATTTCGTTAAACACCACACGACGAAAGCGTGAATCATCACCGCCAATCACTTCTTTTAGGTGCCAAGCGATGGCTTCTCCCTCGCGGTCCAAATCGGTTGCGAGATAGACAGTGTCAGCTTTTTCCGCAAGCTTCTTTAACTCATCAACGACTTTTTCTTTACCGGGCAATACGCTGTAGGTCGCTTGCCAATCTTTTTCGGGATTAATGCCCATGCGATTGAACAAGGCGGTTTTTTCTCGTTTTTTCTTATAGCGCTCTTTTTGTTCAGGCGACATCTTTCGCACTTCTGCGGGAGATTTGGTCGCCGCTTTTTTACCACCCGATGTTGGCAGATCGCGAATGTGACCAACGCTCGATTTAACGACGTAGTCTTTGCCTAAATACTTGTTAATTGTCTTCGCTTTGGCTGGCGACTCGACAATTACCAGAGATTTACCCATAAAATTATACTTTCCTTTATTTCGGTCTTACGCGCCGGTTCGCAACAATAGCTTGCTGATCACACTGATGTTGGCTGCCGCTTTTCGCTCTTTTAAGTTCGCTATATACAAGTAATTGTTATTAGGTATATATGTAAAATATGCCACTTACAAGCACTAATTTTGTCTCCACGCCCCCTCAGAGGACACAGATTTGATTGCTTTTAGCATTTTTAAAGGGGTCATGATAATCAAAAGACGGATAGGGAATAAAGAAAAAAATGCTAAAAATATCAATTTGATGGCATTTCGTACAAATAATGACGGATTTACTAACGGTTTATTTATTTCGATGACACCACCTATAACTAAAGCAAACCAAAATGGCTGTAGGAATATGGACAGATGCTTTACTTTGAAGACTTTACGGCTGCAAAACTTAGTGCGTAAAACACTAACCAATAGGCCTTTGTCGTTTCTAAAACACACTAGACGCACCAGTGTTTATCGGAATACAAATAAGCTCCTAGCAAAAATTAGCAAAAAAAAATGCCATACCCAATATGGATATGGCATTGATACTTTACTGTTGCGTTGTGCAGTTACAGTGTTGCAGGCGCCGCAGAAATGACAATACTAAATGCACTAAACACTGATGTTTGGCCACCTGGCGTGGTCACTTCGACAATCAGAGTACCATTTTTAGGCTCGTCTTCACCTTCAATGGTAACACTAAACGATAAACCGCCATTGTGGTTGTCATTTGGCCAGATAAAGCTGTCAGGGCCAACAATAGAGCCTGCGGTTGCGGTAAACTCAACAATCGTGCCTTTCGGCATTGGCTGATTGTGTAAATCAGAAATTACCACACTCGCCCATGCTGAGTTTTTGCCTTGAATATTAATGATGCCATCGTTGTTAACGCCATTGACTGGGTCAGCGTTTTCATCACCATCGCCATTTTGCATTAAATAAGCATTACTACCCGACATCACCAACACTAATTCAGCGCGCACATTGAGTGAGGTTTTCTCTGAACACCCTTCAACAACGCCAAGGCCTTCGGCACACAAGCTACCGTTGTACGCGCCGTCGGCATTGTCATATACCGCTGAGGTATTAAAGTCGATAAAGGTTTCGTTTTCACCACCGTCAACAGCGCGGTCAAATACGCCGTCTTCGTTGTGATCGACAAACGCTTCTGGCAAATCAAACGGACGACCCGACACATCGTTTTGGTTTAAAAATGCATCTAACTCAGTTTGGTCGTATCCGGCGAGTTGTGTGTTGCCATCGAAACGGCCGTTACCATTTAAGTCGATAAACGATTCTTCACCAATCGCGGTGGCGACAATCGTTGCGCGACCGCCAACTTTACGTCCCGTTGCTAAGTCAATTGGGTTGATTGTACTCGGCAATAAAGTGATGAATTGTCCACTACCTAGTGTCAGTTCTACTTGTTCGCCTATGGTCGCGCCATCTGGTCGAGGCTGTTGTGATGTCCACATAACGCTACACACACCGTTAACGGTCGTACACGACGGCTCAATTGAACCACCTTCAGTGGTAAATGATATGGCGGTACCATCTGGCGCAGGGTTATTAAACGCATCGGCCAAGCGCGCGGTAATCGCCACTTGAGTACCGTCGATATCCCAACCTTCAGGGTTCAATGTTTCTGCTGATAAGCTGATGCTGTCTTGATCTGGAATACCGGTTGAAATAACCAATAAGCTCGATTGAGAAGAAATCGCTGGAACCAAACCGTTGATGCTCGCGGTAACGCGCACTGAAGTCGCAATTGAACCAGCATTGACGACGGTTTGTACCATGCCATTGCTGTCACTGGTTGCCTGCATAGGATCAAGTGCCACACCGCCAACATCGGTGTTCAAACTAAAATCAACAAGGGTGTTTGCCACAGGGTTGCCATTAACATCAAGCACGCGAAATTTAACCGTTGAACTCTCAGTACCACCAACACCTCTTAACGAGATATTTTCAGGCGACGCACTGACAAATTCTACACTACCGGCATCAGCGGGTAGTACGTGCAAGGTTGCGGTTGCCGCTAAATTAACGCCACCGGCATTGGCCGATACGGTGATTGGGTCATCACCAACACAGCCTTGGGCTAGATAGGTACTGCTAGCACGCCCATTTGACGTACTAATTGGCGTGCTTAAGGTCGCCGTACCGGCGCTGACACAGTTTGAGCTAAATTCAACGCTGACTGGTAGATTATAGCTATTACCGACATCGTCTTTAATATCAACGGTGACGACCGCGGTACCACCTGCAGATAGTGTATCGAGCGATAGCTGAGCAACGCCCTCAACGAATGGCTCGCCACTCCCCATTTGTAAATCGGTAGCACCGACAACGATAAGTTTTTCACCACTTTCGCCGCCTTTAAGAGTAGCTGTAACCGTACCTGCGCCTAAGTTATTACCGGCATAGATATCAACAATCGCTTGGTTGTTTGCGTCAGTAATTGCGGTTGGAATTGGGATTTCACCAATGTCGCTGCTGAATGTAACAATAACAGGCTCTGACGTGCCGGTTACCGTCGCAATAAGCTGGCCTGGTGTGGTGGCGTTGATAACCGAGATTTCGTTTGTGGTTTTGGGCTCAACCATAACCACACTGACGGTCATAGTTGGTGTGCCGGGCGAAGGGTTGGGCTGATTGCCGTCACCTGCCGATTCAACGCCGACAGAATCGGACTCGCCGCTGTCAATCTCGGCAGTAACCGTGCCGGCACCTTGAATATCACCGGCTAATACGCCAATGGTCGCTTTACCGTCAGCGTCGGTTAATGCAGTGGCTGATTCTACGTCAAATAATACGATATCTGAGCTGAAGGTAACGACCACACCCGCTTCTGCTTTGCCATCAATTTTAACTGTGGCTGTTGCGGTAGCTGGGGTGGATGCACTAATGTCTGTTCGGTCTAACTCCAACGTCACAGTGGTTGATGGCGGCGGTGTTGTACTACCTCCGCCTTCGTTTGTACCATTGATCGGTTCACCATTACATGCGGTTAAGATCACTAGCGCAAACAGGTAACAAAGATGCTTAAGCGGCTTCATAAAAAGCTCTCTCCCTGAATTATTGTTATTTTCTCAAAAAACATATTACCGCAATAAAAAAAAAATAGTTACCTTTATATAAAAAAAATAATTGTTATCATATAGGCACTTAGTCACGATACGTGTTTTTCTCGTTTTGCCCACCACGGCGCCAATAACCATGGCTGTACAAATGTTTAACATTTGCCGGGGAAATAACGTAGAATTACCGCTATACATTTGAAATTAAAAAAAGAGTTGTTCTATGAATAAAGAAAGTGCAAACAGCCTTACGATGCGCATAGTAATAGGTATGATTGCAGGTATCTTGCTGGGTTTAATGTTTCAAGCCATTCTACCCAAAGATGGCGATTTAATTATTCCCCTTGGATTTGTTGATTTTTACGTTAAAGGCTTCTTTATTGATGGCCTCTTTGAGATTGGTGGGCAAATTTTCATTACCAGTTTAAAAATGCTGGTTGTGCCTTTGGTATTCGTATCACTGGTGTGTGGTACCTGTTCGCTAACCGATACATCGAAAATAGGGAGCATTGGCGGACGGGCAATTAGCTTGTATTTATTAACCACTGCAATTGCTATTTCAATTGCTATTTTAGCGGGTATTCTCATCGCTCCAGGTACTGGCGTTAACATGGCAGCTGATATTACCTTTAGTGCATCAGAGGCACCGACGCTTACCGAAGTTATTATTGGCATGTTCCCATCCAACCCATTTGATGCCTTTGCCAAAGGCAACATGTTACAGGTAATTGTTTTTGCACTGTTATTCGGTATCGCTGTGGCACTGGCCGGTGACGCGGGTGAGCGCATTGCCAAAACATTTGACGATTTAAATGAAATCATTATGCGCTTAGTGATCATTTTAATGAACTTAGCGCCATATGGTGTATTTTGTTTAATGACCACCTTGTTTTCAGAATTGGACCCTAGCGCTTTTGCTAACTTAGCGGTGTACTTCTTTACCGTGTTAGGGGTGTTGTTGTTACACGCCTTAGTGACTTATCCTGTTATATTAAAACTGCTTACCGGCTTAAATCCGGTCACTTTTATCAAGAAAATGCGCACCACGGCGATGTTTGCATTTTCAACCGCAAGTTCTAATGCAACGATTCCATCAACGCTAAATACCACCACCAAAAAATTAGGCGTGGGTAATTCGATAGCCTCGTTCACAGTCCCTATGGGCGCGACCATCAATATGGATGGTACAGCCATTATGCAAGGTGTGGCTACCGTGTTTATTGCTCAGGTATTTAACGTCGACTTAACTATTACCGATTTCTTAATGGTTATAGTTACAGCCACCCTAGCCTCAATCGGCACCGCGGGCGTACCGGGTGTGGGATTAATTATGCTGGCCATGGTATTGGCACAAGTGGGTCTACCGGTAGAAGGCATTGGCTTGATTATTGGTGTCGATCGCTTGTTGGATATGGTGCGCACCGCAGTAAACGTCACCGGCGACTCTATGGTTACGGTGATTGTTGGTAAAGCCGAAGGCGAGCTCAATACCGATGTATTTAACAGCACTGACGATACCAGTGACGATCGCATTGACTTCCACCATTTAAAGGATAAATAAACGCGTTATTTATTTGTCGCTGTACGCTACAGCTATCGTTAGCAAGTGTACCGTGAATTGGTGCAGATAACGACTAAGGGATCTCTATTAGGAGCTCCCTTTTTTTTTACATGTAAATCAAAACATATAGAAGATTGCGCTAAACATCTCAGCTTTATGCTGTTTTAAACCAGTGAAATGATAACGTAACAGCGAGTGAACTCATTTAACCTTGGATCGGAAAGCTTGTGGTTTGGTCGTAACGAGGGATGGCTATTGGGGTAGCTAAATTAATGTTTGCTTAGCCATACTATAGCAAAAGAGATGGCACAAGAGATGGCAGTAATTAACGCTTGCATCGCCTATCAGCGAGCTGCTTATAGGGACACCAACACGGGCTCATTAGTTGATGTGAAATTAGATGGCCACTAACCACGTTATAAAGTTTCGTGTATCAATGGCATTGTCAAAACTAACGCTTCTTAGCATGTGTTTGTCTTTAAATACAACGCTGAATTTGTTGACTGATATGGTTGATATTGGTGGTCTTGCTTCGACGGTTACGCCGTTAATGGTATGAATCATATATTTAATCTTTTATAAAAATGAGAAGGGATACTGTAAGACGATGGTTGCGGGTTTATTTCGGGAGAAAGTTTTACGGTAGTTTTAAAAGGCCAGTTACGTCTGGCCTTTCACATATGTTACTGA
Source organism: Thalassotalea ponticola (assembly GCF_041379045.1). Lineage (NCBI taxonomy): Bacteria > Pseudomonadati > Pseudomonadota > Gammaproteobacteria > Alteromonadales > Colwelliaceae > Thalassotalea > Thalassotalea ponticola. The sequence goes on along the minus strand of NZ_CP166871.1, from coordinate 1,321,607 downwards.
CTAGATAGCAACAACATTGGCCGCTTGTGGACCCTTTTGACCTTGCTCAATAGTGAATTGAACTTGCTGGCCTTCAGCTAAAGACTTAAAGCCTTCAGACATAATAGAACGGAAATGAACGAAAACGTCCTTGCCACCATCGCTTGGAGTTAAAAAACCAAAACCTTTCTCTTCGTTGAACCACTTTACTACGCCAGTTACAGAATTAGACATATTAGAAACCTTTTATAAATTAAAAATCTGGTGAAAAGTCACCGATATTGCATTAGATCAAACAAGTAAAACATTAACCAATAAAGCAAATGTAGGTACAAGTTTCGACTCAAAATAAATAAAAGAAGAAAGAGAAACGCAAAGTGCAGTAGTAGATAAAGCTTTAATTTTCTAAAGCCAGGCTATAGTACGCTAATTTTATCGATAAGTATACATTTATTTAACTTTGCGATTTAACGTAGCTAAATGGTCCGCTGTTTTAATCAATGCAGATATCTCGATGGTCCGCTGTTTTAATCAATGCAGATATCTCGCTGTCGCCTATTTTCTTTAGCGTTGACTATTGTTTCTTTGATTGACTCATTGTTTTATCTTAACGAGGTATTCGATGTGGTTGCGCGGATTAGCAATAGCCTCATACGCAGCTTAACTGGCCATTGTCTGACTTTTGAACTCTGTACCTGGTAACATTTAAGTTTGCGTGATTGTTGCTGTATTGTCGCCAACCCCACTCTCCATCTGGCAGAGCGACGTTATCTATGCCAAATAATTTTAGATCTTCTAAATTGTAATCGAAGCCCACAGGCATGGTACCAATAATGCTTTTGACGTATGCCAATACCGTAGCCTCGCCATCGTTATAGTGTGATTGATACTCTTTTGTATATTGACCACATACACTAATAAAACTGTTTACGTTAATTAACGAGAAAAAATCGGCTTCGGCTTTCTGCCATTGGTGCCATTTATCGACAGCGCCAGCTTGCTCGGCTTGCTGTTTTAATCCTGGTTGCTGTGCCCCACCATGCCAAACTAGTACCGAGTCCTTATGCAATATTTTTTTATTTCCAGCAGTAAAGATGTAATTGGCACAAGACGATAAGCAACCGCCGACTACCTCAACGTTTAACTTGTTATTTTTGATCCACCGCCCTATTTTAATGCCTTCTTCAATACTTCCACCACCGCTTGAAACTCTGAATAGTTTGGGATTTGCTGATTCATTGTTGATTGCACTTTTAATGCGAATTAAGTCGCCAGATTGGATGTCCCCCTTATAAGTAATGGTTGAGCCATCCACTTCAATAAACGCGAGCTGGGGAGCCGGCACAGATGCACAACCGGCCAATATAAAAAAGACAACTATCGCCATGTATTTCATCGAAATTCCTTTTAACTATACGCAAATCACTAGTTAGCAATACCATTAGCTTAGAGATTCTGTCAATCCAGAGTTAGCGTAGTGTCAGCTCGGATAAACATTAAGGCGGTAGCGCCCAACTTAACGGCTAATAATATACAGGCATTCGCGTACCTGAGATAGTGGCAGTATTCTTTGCGCAAAAACTTTATCTGTCAGCTCCCGTTGCGCGTATTGGCGAATGTTAAACCCGGCAAACAGCTGATGCACGAGACCGGCGCTTATGGCAAAGGGGGGCCCCGCCATTTCGCGTTGGTCAAATTCGAGAGTCAGTAAAAACAGCCGAGTTTTTTGCCCCATAAACGAGATCAAATGTTGTACATAGTCAGTGCGCATCGACTCGGGTAAGGCAATTAATGCCGCGCGATCGTAGATCCAATCAAACGGCTTAAATTGCGCGGCCTGTAAGGCAAAAAAGTCGCCTTGATAAATATCAATATCTTTTGATTGATAAAGCGTAAAGGGATGTTTAGCTTGCCTTGTATAAGCTAGCTGGTTTTCTGCAAAAAACTGCTGACAAGCTCTGGCGCTCAGCTCACTGCCAACCACTTTGCCACGCTCGGCGAAAAACAGCAGATCCTCAGACTTACCGCACAACGGTACAAATACGCGATGATCCGGTGTTTGCCAAAACTTGGGGAAATATTCGACAAGCATAGGTTGGCATCCATCTTGATGCCAACCTGTTCTATCGTTTTCCCAGCAATTGTGCCAAAACTCTTGTTGCATGTGCTTAAGTCTGCGATCGCTTAGCTTGGAAATACGCGATTGCGTTGCCAAAGTTTGTCGATAACCGCAGATACCGACAGTGACGCTGCCTTACTGAGCTTTTCCGTTAAGCCTTTTTTATTGCTGTACTTAACGTGAATGACCTTTTTGTCTTTCGCCGCTTGATACAAATAGTCATCACTGGTTTGAATATCATCAACCAAGCCAAGCTCTTTGGCGCGAATGCCAAACCAGTGCTCTCCAGTAGCCACCTTATCTAAGTCTAACGATGGGCGATGCTCCGCGACAAACTGCTTAAACAATTGATGGGTATCTTCGAGCTCTTCGACAAACTTTTCCCGCCCCTTATCGGTATTTTCACCAAACATGGTCAGCGTGCGCTTGTATTCACCCGCGGTTAGCTGCTCAAAATCTATATCGTTTTTCTTTAACAGCTTGTGAAAGTTTGGTATCTGCGCTAACACGCCTATTGAGCCTAAGATAGCAAACGGCGCGGCGACAATTTTATCGGCTACACAGGCCATCATATAACCGCCACTGGCGGCCACTTTATCAACGGCAATGGTCAGTGGTACCTGTTGCTGCTTAATACGGTCCAGTTGCGATGCGGCAAGACCGTAACCGTGTACCATGCCACCACCGCTTTCAACGCGCACTAACACTTCATCGGTGGGTGATGCAACCGTTAATACAGCGCTGATTTCTTCGCGTAAACTTTCCACCTCTCGAGCATCAATACTGCCTTTGAAGTCAATGACAAACAAACGAGAATCGCCCGATTGTGAGTCACCGTCTTGCTTTTGTTGTTTTTTCTCTTGCTTGAGTTGCTTTTTCAGATCCTTTTCGCGTTGCTTAAGCTCGTCTTTGGTTAACAAGCTTTCTAACATGTGATCTTCAACATCTTGGTAACTTTTTGATAAGTCGTCAATTTCCAACTCACCTTTTTTATGTTTTTGCTTTTGCGCAGCGCCGGCAATAGCCGCAATGATGGCAATGATAGCGATCACAAACGTGATTACTTTCGCAAAAAACAAGCCATACTCGTATAAAAATTCCAAGTGTCTCTCCTACTTTATTGACGGTAATGTTTTTCGATTTGATTGTACACCAATGGGTTTTACGGACAAACCCATTGGCAAAAAAAAGGAGGCATCCGCCTCCTTTTTGTCAGTGATTCGGTTATCAGCTTATTGTAAAACGACGCTGTCGTTGGTAACCACAATCGCGGTGCCCTTAGTGGCAAAATAAGCGGCAATTTGCTGCTGTATCTCTTGCGTCGCAGCAGGGCTTGCCATTGGGTTCAAAATAGAGCCGTGATCACCGGCAACAAACTTCACCGCACCTGAAATTGGCGTTTCTGACACAGTTGTTTCACTTACCGTATCAACACCCAATAGGTTAATCAGAGGGGTCGAACCCGCCAATGGTGAGGTCGGTGCAGTCAGTGGAACAACCGTATCAGATGGTACGTCCATACCATTGCCAACCATTTCAATAAGGTGTAATGGCGTACCATTGGCCTTTAATGGATCCACATAGTTGAGCATATCGGCGGCATCAACAATGGTCTGGGCGGCAAACGTCCATTGTGCTAACGCTGCCTGCACTTCTGGGGTGACCATACCATTGGCTTCAAAGTTATTCCAAAACTGCGTCATTGCCTCAGGGGTTGCGCTGGCACCGCCAATAGACTCTGCCGCTGCAGCAAACTCTGGTGACAAGCTCAACGCTAAGTTGTATTTGATCAACGGTCCAAATGTTGGTGATGCCATACCAAAGTTAGGCACACCACCTGCAGCAGAGGCAAGAGACGCCGCTTGCACTTTAAACAGGCCATCTACTTGCTCGTTAAGCGGTGAGTTGGTCATCGCTAAGAAGTTAATACCAGTTAGCGCACCTAGTGAATGCCCTACGTAGTAGACTTGCGAGTTATCAACATTGGCACCTTGTAAGAAGTTAATACCCATGCGCAGCGCCATGGCATCAGCTGCACTTTGTCTAAAGTTATCGCGACCACTGACTAGGTTAGCAATATTGATGTAGTAGAACGGATTACTCGCATCGACATCGGCAACGCCGTCGCCATCAACATCAAAGGCGCGTGAGTTGTGCAGCGGGTGATCGATAGCGATGGTGGCAAAGCCATTAATCGATAGAATGCCGGTCAACGCCAACATATCTTCTTTTTTCGAGGTAATACCGTGTTGTAACATCACCACTGGCCAGCCTGCTTCCGGCTCAGCGATTTGTCCTGGTAGGCCAAGGGCTTGGCGCACTGCGTTGGCGACCATAGGCTCTGGTACCGTCATTTGCACGTCGAGTTGCTGTAATGACTGTACTTTCGGGATCGGGTTAAACTTAGTTAGGTTACGCTCGGTATCAATACCGATATCGCGCAGACCAAAGCTCGCACATACCGCATCGATAGGGTTTTCAGGATCGATTTCAGGTAGTGTTTCAACGGCGGCAAGCATCGCGCCAGAGTCACACAAGGCAGTCCAGTTGGTGTTCTGTGCTAATGCCGCAGACGTTGGCGTTTGCAGGTAGTATGGTACGGTGACTTTACCGCCATAAATTTTCGCACTGCTATACAGAGGAACTAACTGCGGATCGGCAGGATCAAGTCGACCAGCTGCGATTAATGCATCGGCGGTGGTGATACCGGTGTCAGCTACAGCAACCGCTGGGGTTGGGAACATAGCCGTTTGCGGATTAAGACTCGCCGCCAATAGTTGCTTAGTAACTGCCAGTGAATCAATGGTCGATTGCGTAGTCATCGCTGCGGTATAAATAATGCTGTCAGACGCCACACCTTTACTGACTGCCAACGCTTCAAAGCTGTTTAATACCGCTTGTAAGCCACCTAAAGACGGATCGCTGATCGGCGCTTGATTGATATCTTGACTGGCTAACTCATACGTAGATGATCCCAACACAGGGTTGCCTTCGGTGTCCATCAAACTGTCTGTTAACGCCATGATATACGTTGTTTTGGGTTTTAATGGTTTTAATGGCAATACCAAAAGTCTGCTACCTTGGGCACTAACCACATAGTCAACACCAAAGGTTAATGCATCGCCTGCTTTACAACCAATACCACGGGGTACTTGTGAACATTGTTCATCATTTAAATCGCCGCCCATTACCGCTTCAAAAATCATAAGCGCACTGGCAGCACTGCTTGGCTCAATACTGATACCATCGGCCATGTCAATGTCAATCGAAAACGGTTGATGGGTCGACCAGCCGTCTAGTGTATTAGCCGCTACTAACGGATCGGAAAAGTCTTCTGCATCGGTGACTGGAAAGTTCAAGGTACCGTCGGTTGTCCCTTGGAATAATAAATCGTTAGGTATTGATACAGCGCCCGCTGACGGATCATAGACCACGCGACTCGCTAATGGCTTGCTACCTTGGGCTTCATTTTCCTTGTTAATATCACTGATGGATTCACCATCACACGCCGTCAAACCAAGAGCACTTGCAACGGCAAGGCTCATCATCATTTTTTTCATTTTTTCTCCCCCAGAAGAGACCACATGTTGATTCGTATTATTATGGTTTTGCTTATTCTATTCGTATGTCTATTTGCGCTGCGAGCCAATCTAGCCATGACTCTCTGCCAATTGAATTAAATTCTCATAATTCAACAGATTAGACCAGCGACTATATAATGTCCTAAATTAACGCAACCATTTACAATTTACTACTATTTTTTGCATTCTATCACGCACGTAATGCAAACATAACGTCATTGTCACTGTTCATACCAGCTGTCATCACAATCGTAATGACACGAAAATCGCTGCGTTATCATTCTGTGGTATGTCGTGTTTCAACTAACTGCATATCGGTTGAAATACGCGACAACGGTCAATATGGGATTAAAATAAAGCGCTAATATTGATATATCTGTCGTTTTTGACAAATTGTGGTCGAAACCTCAATAAAGTGTCGGTAAAATAACGGTCATATAGTGAGTGGAACCAATCTAATGAACGATTTTTCTGTAACAGACGAATGTCTTAAAAATAAAACCATTTTAATCACCGGTGCTGGCGACGGTATCGGCAAAGTTGCTGCGCTAACATACGCTGAACACGGCGCGACTGTGATTTTACTTGGCAAAACAGTGGCAAAGCTTGAAGCCACATACGATGATATCGTTGCTAAGGGTTATCCCGAACCGGCAATAGTGCCACTAGATATGAAAGGCGCGACGGCTCAGAATTACAAAGATATGGTCAACACCATCGTAGAGCAACTGGGTCACCTTGACGGAGCGCTATTAAATGCGTCAATCCTAGGGGAGCTAACGCCGTTTACCCAAATTAGCAGTCAAATTTGGGACGACGTTATGCAAGTTAACCTCACCGCACAAATGTATCTGGCACAAGCACTGATCCCTGCACTGTTAAAAGCCGAACATGGCTCGTTAGTGTTTACCACCTCAGGTGTAGGTAATCAGGGGCGCGCATTTTGGGGACCGTATAGTATCTCAAAATTTGCCACTGAAGGTATGATGCAAGTTATTGCCGATGAGTACGAAGGCTCGTCTTTACGTGTAAATGCGATAAATCCAGGCGCTACCAACACCAAAATGCGTCAAACCGCATTTCCTGCTGAGGATAAATCGAAAATTGCTAGCCCTAATGACATCATGCCAGCTTACCTGTATTTAATGAGTGATCAGTCAATTGGTGTAACCGGTCAGCGCATTAACGCCCAGACGCCAAAGGCTTAAACACTTAACGCAAAGTCACTCCAACAATAAAAAGCGATAGCAACTGGATTGAATATCGGCTATCGCTTTTTCATTTATCGCTTTTATCACGTCTTTATATAGTAGGTGCTTTCGACCTAACCGGCTAGTAGGTGCTTTCGACCTAACCGGCTATTTACCCGGTTCAATTCAGCTAACTAATCAAGCTCATCATAAACGCGCGCTTTGCGGTCAGTGATTGAACGTTGCGGTTATGGATTAAACACACCTTTAGTGATTCTTGGATTGTTGCCGTAATCAACAAACGTTTCTATATGTTGATAGCCGTGATCGAGCAACAGCTTTTGCACCCCTATGTGTTGCTCAAAACCGTGTTCAATATACAAGCTACCTGCTGATGCCAAATAACGACGCGATTGCTCTATTATCAGGCGAATGTCAGCAAAACCTTGCTCATCAGCCACCAATGCCGAGCTGGGCTCAAAGCGCACATCGCCCTGAGTCAGATGGGGATCGTTAGCGTCGATATAGGGCGGGTTGGAGACGATAATATCAAAGCGCTTATCGTCTGCGACACGGCTAAACCAATCACTTTGATAAATGTTTACCCGTTGCAAGTCCAACGCCTCGGCATTTTGCTGTGCCAATGCCACTGCATCCGGATTAAAGTCAACGGCTTCGACCTGCCAATGTGGATTGTCGTGAGCCAATGCCAAAGCAATGGCACCAGTGCCAGTGCCCAAGTCCAATACTCGTTGCAAGCTCGATGGGTGGTGTTGTAACACGGCTTCGACAAGTGTTTCAGTATCGGGGCGCGGGATTAATGTACAGTCGGCGACGCTCAGTTCAATTGACCAAAAACTGCGCTTACCAATAATAAACGCCACTGGCTCACCGTTGCACCGGCGTTCGACAAACGACAAAAAGCGTTGCTTTTGTTTGTCGCTCAGTGTTTTCTCCGGCCAGGTGATGAGATAACTAAGTGGTTTGTCGATAGTCTCCGATAGCAGCACTTGAGCATCGACTTTCGCATCGTATTTATCACTAAACGATAAAAAGCAGCTTTGACCGTAACGCCAAAGCTGCTCTATCGTATTTAGTTGCTCGACACTGTCTGCCATGTATCGATTATTGCTCACCGAGAGCGGCAAGTAAGTCAGCTTGGTTTTCTTGCATAATCGGATCGAGTACCAAGTTCAAATTACCTTCCATCACCTCAGCTAAGCGGTATAAGGTTAAGTTGATACGGTGATCCGTCATTCGGCTTTGCGGGTAATTGTAGGTGCGAATACGCTCACTGCGATCACCCGAGGCAACTAACGAGCGACGTGACGACTCTTCTTCGGCGCGACGCTTATCGTCTTCGGCTTGCTGTAAGCGAGCCGCTAACACCGACATCGCTTGTGCTCGGTTTTTGTGTTGCGAACGCTGGTCTTGACACTCTACCACTATGCCCGTCGGAATATGCGTAATGCGGATGGCTGAGTCGGTTTTGTTAACGTGCTGACCACCGGCACCCGATGCGCGAAACGTATCGACTTTTAAATCCGCTTTGTTAATTTCAATCGCCTCTGACTCTGGGATTTCAGGCATAACAACCACGGTACAGGCCGAGGTGTGAACGCGACCTTGAGATTCAGTTTCAGGTACGCGTTGTACTCGGTGACCGCCGCTTTCATACTTCATATGACCGTATGCCCCGTCGCCGTTGTACTTAACAATGATCTCTTTATAACCGCCGTGCTCACCTTCACTCATGTTGATGATTTCACTGCTCCAGCCTTGTTTTTCAGCAAAGCGCGAATACATGCGATACAGGTCACCGGCAAAAATTGCCGCTTCATCGCCACCGGCACCAGCGCGAATTTCAACAAAACAGTTGTTATCGTCTTTCGGGTCTTTGGGCAGTAACAAAATTTGCAAATCATGGGTCAAGGTATCAATGGACTCTTTGGCGTCTTTAAATTCTTCTTGCGCCATTTCACGCATGTCAGGATCGTCGTCTTTCAACATTTCCTGCGCCATTTCAAAGTTATCTTGCGCTTGTTTGTAGTCATTAAATACTTTGGTGACTTCTTCCAGTTGCGAAAATTCTTTCGACAAGGCTTTGAATTTGTCCTGATCACCGATAATGTCGGGATCAGACAATAAATGTTGCACTTCTTCGAAGCGCTCAACCAGAGATTCTAGTTTTTGGTATACTGATTCGTTCATGTAATGTTGTTCACCAAAAGATTAAAAAGTGGGATATGCCTGCGTGCTTTAAATTTAGTTATCTTTTGTGTCTAAATCAAAAACATCTTGTAGGTAGATAAGCTTATCAAGCTCACCACCTTGCGCCGCTTGTTGTATAGCGCGCGTCGGTGCATGCATTAAGTGATTGGTTAATTTTGTGGCCAGTTCAGCCATCACCGCGTCAGGGTTTTTGTTGTTGGCTAATTGCGCACTGGCTTTTTGCAATAATTCATCGCGTTTGCTCAAACATTGTTGACGATAAGCGACAACAGCATTTTGGGTGTTTAAACCGCGCAACCACGACATAAATTGATCGGCGCCATCGCTGACGATATGCTCAGCGTCTTCGGCGGCTTTGCGACGGTTTTCCATATTTTTGGCAATGATACCTTGCAAGTCATCGACAGTATACAAAAACACGTCTTCAAGTTCGCCAACTTGTTCTTCAATGTCCCTCGGCACAGCGATATCGACCATAAAGATTGGTCGGTGACGTCGCTTGGCTAATGCTTTTTCAATCATCCCTTTACCGATAATCGGCAAGGTTGACCCTGTTGAACTGATGACGATATCCGCATCACTGATTTGCTCGGGTATTTGCGCCAGGGTAATCACGTCCGCGCCGACCTCTTTTGCCATTGCTTCTGCGCGAGCGACAGTGCGATTCGCTACGGTTATTTTACTGACTTGGTTATCGTGTAAGTGGCGAGCAACCAATTCAATGGTTTCCCCTGCCCCTATTAATAACACTTTTGATTTTTGTAGCTGACCAAAAATATGCTTGGCTAAATTGACCGCAGCAAAGGCTACTGACACGGCACTGGTACCGATATCAGTTTCGGTGCGCACTTCTTTTGCCACGCCGAAGGTACGCTGAAATAAGCGTTCCATGATCATTTGCATCGAACCGGCGGCTTTTGCCTGTGAGTACGCTTGCTTCATTTGACCTAAGATTTGCGGCTCACCCAATACCAAAGAATCTAAGCCACAGGCAACTCGCATCATGTGATTAACCGCTTTGCGATCGTGGTGCCAATACAGAGACGAGGCAATCAGATGCGCTGGTACTTGATGATAACGCTGCAGCCAATCGACAATTTGTTGCTGTACCTGATCGACGGTTCTATCTTGCACAAAATACAGCTCGGTACGATTACACGTTGATAAGATGGCGGCTTCTTGGCAGTTGAGTTGGTCAACCATTTGCTGTAACGCATGGGTCAAGTTATCAGGCGTGAAAGCGACCTTTTCACGCACCGATACTGGTGCAGTCTTGTGATTAATTCCGACAGCAAAAATAGACATATGCGTTCAATACAACCTTACTAATACGCCACAGTACGTTGGCGCTAAACCGCGTGATTTGCTGTTAACAAATCGGTGCAAACATTTCGATTAATGGGGTAATTTTACGAGATTAGAGCAAAGATGAAAAGTCACCAACGCTTATAAGGCTATTTTTTTTAAGGTTTGGTGGCTTTTTATGGTACATTGCCAAGATTAGAGAAAAAAAATTAACGCATTTTTGATACTATGATCTACTCCAGTGTGTCACTCCTCACTATCGAACAACGTCGAACGGCCCCCATGAAAAAGTGGGTACATGCCACGATATTGCTATTGCTTTGGTTTTTGTTGAGTGCTTGTCAAAGCCGATATAGCGACGACCAATTACATCAGAGTCAACAAGTAAGAGAGGCCCAGCTAGCCCAGATCAATCACTGGGTCATACGCGGTAAGTTGGCCATTATCAGCAGTAAAAATAAACAAAGCGCTAACCTATACTGGCGCAAAAGCGGTGATCAGCAGCAGCTTAAACTGACCTCATTTGTCGGTACCACGGTACTGTCTTTAACCTCAAAACACGGCCTTCACACGCTCATTGTCGACGGTAAAACACATCAACACCACGATCTTGACTACCTCGTCGAAAAAGTCGCAGGCTTTCCGCTGCCGATAAGTCACCTGAGCCATTGGCTAAAAGGTGTGAAAGCCAGTGCCGGCGACGTCATTCAATATCACCCAGTGACCTTGCTGCCAGAGCAGCTCAGCACGTTGATTAATAGCCGCCCGTACTCAGTGCAGTATCAATCATACACCTTGGTTGGCAATGTCCGTTTAGCCAAGCAACTGAGCATTCGCCATCAAGATTTACGTATTAAATTGGCGATCAGCCAATGGGAGATTTAACCCGTGCAAAATAAGCTATACACATTTAGTAGTGTCGCTAAAATCAACCGTTTTTTGCACATCACCGGTCAACGTGCCAACGGATACCACGAGTTACAATCGGTGTTCCAATTTTTAAATTACGGTGACACCCTACACTTTCGCCCTAATCAAAGCGGTGAAATTGCACTTACGACCCCCATTGACGGAGTCGACCACGAGCAGAACTTAATTGTCAAAGCTGCCAGGGCCTTAAAACAGCACACGGTGAGCAGCGTTGGCGTCGACATCAGTATTGACAAACGGCTACCTATGGGTGGTGGGCTCGGTGGCGGGTCATCTAACGCCGCGACGACTTTATTAGCACTGAACAAATTGTGGCAGCTCAACCTAAGCCAACGAGCGCTGATCGATATCGGCGTCACCTTAGGCGCTGACGTGCCGGTGTTTATATACGGTGAAACAGTGTTCGCCCAGGGTATTGGTGAACTACTCACCCCCTATAAAACCGACACACCATGGTTTTTGGTGACCATCCCCGATGTCTCGATTTCAACAGCGACCGTGTTTCAGCATCCAGAGCTACCTCGCAACCATCAACCGCTTAACATTAACGATTTTGACATTGAACAATGTGTTAACGACTGCGAACCTTTAGTGAGAAAACTCTATCCCGAGGTTGAAAAGTTACTCGCTTGGTTGCTAGAATACGCGCCGTCTAGACTAACTGGTACCGGTGCTTGTATTTTTACTCGCTTTGACTCACAAGCCGAAGCGCTAAGACTTCAAGACAAATTACCACCGGGAGTAAAATCCTTCGTTGCTCAAGGCCTAGACCGCTCGCCTATTTTAGATGAGCTCGAGCAACATTAAGTCACCAAAATTTGGTACTTATGCTAACATTCATTGTTAGCAACGCAGCCTTAATGTTAAAGACTGTTACGCTACATATAACGGCTTTAAGGTTAAGAGTATTATGTTTAATAATGTCAAAGCTTCTGAGGACCTGACAGTGCCTGACATGAAAATTTTTGCGGGTAATGCCACCCCTGAACTGGCTAAAAAGATCGCCGATCGTCTATACATAAGCTTAGGCGATGCGAAAGTAGGCAGCTTCAGCGATGGTGAAATCAGCGTTGAAATAACAGAAAACGTACGTGGATCTGACGTTTTTATTATCCAATCTACTTGTGCACCAACCAACAATAACTTAATGGAATTGATCGTTATGGTCGATGCCTTGCGTCGTGCATCAGCAGGTCGTATCACCGCAGTTATTCCCTACTTTGGCTACGCTCGTCAAGACCGCCGAGTACGCAGTGCACGTGTACCTATTACCGCAAAAGTGGTTGCTGACTTCCTGTCAAGTGTTGGCGTTGACCGCGTTCTTACTGTTGACTTGCACGCAGAGCAAATTCAAGGCTTTTTCGATGTGCCAGTAGATAACGTATTTGGCTCACCTATTCTACTTGAAGACATGCTCAACAAAGATTTAGACAATCCGGTTGTCGTCTCTCCAGACATCGGTGGTGTAGTTCGCGCGCGCGCGGTTGCTAAACTGCTAAACGATACCGATTTGGCGATTATCGATAAGCGTCGTCCAAAGGCCAACGTATCACAGGTCATGCACATTATCGGTGACATTCAAGATCGCGATTGTATTATCGTTGACGATATGATCGATACTGGTGGAACTTTGTGTAAAGCAGCAGCCGCTCTTAAAGAACACGGTGCGCGCCGAGTATTTGCTTATGCAACACACCCAGTATTTAGTGGTGCCGCAGCAGAAAACATCCGCAACTCAGTGATCGATGAAATGGTAGTTACCGACTCTATTCCTCTTTCTGACGAGTTCAAGAAAATTGATAAAGTGCGTCAATTATCTCTAGCGGGTATGTTGTCAGAAGCGATTCGCCGCGTTAGCAACGAAGAATCAATTTCAGCAATGTTTGAAGCCTAATCGGTTTAAACATCAGCGAATCAAAATAAAAAAGTGTGTCTTCGGGCGCACTTTTTGTTTGTTAATCGTCGAAAAAATGTTATTATTCGGCGCCTTTTTACGCTGAAACTAATATTTTTAGTTACCTCAGGGTAAAAAACATCAACACAACGCGGTGTTGATTATTTAACCGATTGTTTTTTGGTCGCGGAAAACAGTCAAATTTACTTTTATTTATAGAGAATTTATCAATGGATATTTTTGCTTTAGAAGCTGAAGTACGTACAGACTTAGGGAAAGGTGCGAGCCGCCGCCTTCGTCATGCGAACAAAGTTCCAGCTATCATTTACGGTGCAGGTCAAGAGCCTCTTTCAATCACTTTAGCACACAACAAAGTATTCCGTGCTCAAGAAGAAGAAGCATTCTACTCGCAAGTTCTTACGTTAACTGTTGACGGTAAGCCTGTTGATGTTGTACTAAAAGACATGCAACGTCACCCGTACAAAGAACTAATCATGCACTTAGACTTCTTGCGCGTTGACGCGAAGAAAGCGATTCACCAACACGTTCCAATTCACTTCATCAACGAAGAGTCTGTAGCGAAAACTGGTGCAATCCTTGCTCACGCAATGACTGACATCGAAGTTGAATGTTTACCAGCAGATCTTCCTGAGTTCATCGAAGTAGACGTAGCTGGTCTAGAAGTGGGTAACACTATCCACCTTTCAGACATCGCTCTTCCAAAAGGCGTTACTTCTGTAGAACTTGCTAAAGGTGAAGATCACGACCAAGCAGTTGTTACAGCAACAGCTCCTAAAGCGGCTAGCTCAACTGAGTCAGACGCTGAAGGCGAAGAAGAAGCAACTGAAGAATAATCGCGAGGGTAACCTTGACGACTAATATTCAGTTGGTTGTGGGCCTGGGTAATCCAGGCCCCGAATATACGAGAACCCGCCACAATGCAGGCGTCTGGTTTGTAGAAGAACTCGCCAGACAATACAACATATCCCTGTCTCCTGATAAAAAATATCACGGTTTGTACGGCAAAGGCCTTATTGGCGACACCGTCGTGCATTTATTAATTCCTACCACCTTTATGAATCGAAGCGGCAAAGCGGTTGCGCCTTTAGCCAACTTTTTCAGAATTGCGTGTGAAAATATCCTTGTTGCTCACGATGAGCTCGATCTTGATCCCGGTGTGGTCAAAATCAAACAAGGCGGTGGTCACGGTGGCCACAATGGATTAAGAGACATCATCGCTTGCATGGCGAATAATAAGAATTTTTACCGCTTGCGGATCGGCATTGGCCATCCGGGGCATAAAGACAGAGTCAGTGGTTTTGTATTAGGCAAAGCGCCTCAAGCCGAACAGGCTCTCCTAGATCAGTGCGTTGACGAAGCCGCTCGCTGCTTTGCCATTTGGGAAAAAGACGGCTTGAAGAAAGCGCAAAACCGTCTACATTCCTTTAAAGCACAATAACAGTACAGGATTATCAACCATGGGTTTTAAGTGTGGTATTGTCGGTTTACCAAACGTGGGTAAATCAACACTTTTCAATGCATTAACTAAAGCAGGTATCGAAGCGGCTAACTTTCCGTTTTGTACCATTGAGCCAAATACGGGCGTTGTACCAGTGCCAGATCCGCGTTTGGATCAAATAGCGGCTATCGTCAATCCCGAGCGCGTTATCGCCACTACCATGGAGTTTGTTGATATCGCAGGCCTAGTTGCAGGAGCGTCAAAAGGCGAAGGCTTAGGTAACAAGTTTTTGGCCAATATTCGCGAAACCGATGCCATCGGTCACGTCGTTCGCTGTTTCGAAAATGACAACATTGTTCACGTAGCAGGTAAAGTCAATCCAGCTGAAGACATCGATGTTATCAATACCGAATTAGCTCTTGCTGATATGGATGCGGCTGAACGCGCGATTGTTCGCCAAACTAAAAAAGCCAAAGGCGGTGATAAAGACGCGAAATTTGAACTGCCAATCCTTGAAAAAATATTAAAGCATGTTGAAGAGGGTCATATGATCCGTTCACTTGATTTAACAAAAGAAGAAATTGCAGCGGTTAAGTATCTAAACTTCTTAACCATCAAACCGACCATGTACATTGCCAATGTCAATGACGACGGTTTTGAAAACAACCCGTACCTTGATCAAGTACGCGAAATTGCCGAGCAAGAAGGCGCTGTGGTTGTGCCTGTTTGCGCTGAAATTGAAGGTGAATTAGCTGAAATGGACGAAGACGATCGCGAAATGTTTATGGCTGAAATGGGCTTAGAAGAGCCAGGCTTAAACCGCGTTATCAATTCGGGTTATGGCTTGTTAAGCCTGAACACCTACTTTACCGCAGGTGTTAAAGAAGTTCGCGCATGGACGTTTAAAAACAATTCAACCGCACCACAAGCGGCAGGCGTTATTCACACTGACTTTGAACGCGGCTTTATTCGCGCTGAAGTGGTTGGCTTTGATGACTTTATCGCTTGTAACGGTGAGGCGGGTGCCAAAGAAGCCGGTAAATGGCGCTTAGAAGGTAAAGATTACCTCGTTAAAGACGGTGATGTGATTCACTTTAGATTTAACGTCTAAAATACACGGTTGTTACCCTAAAAACACCCAGTAAAAAGCCCAAGTTATATGTGTAACTTGGGCTTTTTATCTATTGCCACGCTAAGCTCTGTAGCCATCTATTGTGGCGATAATGGGTATCGCTATTTTTTCTTGCTCTTTGTGCGCTTGGGCTTATCACTGTCCTTTGCTGGTGCTTTGGCCGGTGCTTTGGCTATAGAATCAGCCTGATCCCCTTCATCTTGATAGGCAGTGCCGTAATACGACGCTCTGAGTACTTCTTTTAACTCACTGATCAGTGGATAGCGAGGATTTGCCGAAGTACATTGGTCATCGAAAGCTTCTACCGACAGTTCGTCGAGTCGTTCGATAAAGTCTAATTCAGAGACCCCTGCCAACTGAATCGATTTAGGGATGTCGAGTAAATCTTTCATCTCTTCCAACCACGCTAATAAGCGCTCTATCTTCTCGGCTGTTCTATCGCCCGGCTGACTTAACTGTAAGTGATCGGCAATTTCAGCGTAACGACGCCTTGCCTGCGGTCGCGAGTACTGTGAAAATGCCGCTTGTTTGGTTGGATTGTCGGTGGCGTTATAGCGCACCACATTGGCTATTAGCAACGCATTGGCGAGTCCATGAGCCAAGTGAAACTCTGCGCCGATTTTGTGGGCCATGGAATGACAAACGCCTAAAAACGCATTGGCAAACGCAATGCCGGCAATGGTCGCCGCATTGTGTACTTTTTCCCGCGCAATCGGATCGTTGGCACCGTTTTGGTAAGCCGATGGCAAGTACTCCTTGAGTAACCGCAACGCCTGCAAGGCTTGGCCGTCTGAATACTCATTCGCTAATACCGA
The DNA here is from genome assembly GCF_041379045.1 of Thalassotalea ponticola. Classification (NCBI taxonomy): domain Bacteria; kingdom Pseudomonadati; phylum Pseudomonadota; class Gammaproteobacteria; order Alteromonadales; family Colwelliaceae; genus Thalassotalea; species Thalassotalea ponticola. Next base: position 1,304,971 of record NZ_CP166871.1, on the reverse strand, counting down.
TACATACGCTTCTAACGAATGGGTTATCGCGTCATAACCGCCATAGGCCGTCAGCGATTTGGGCATATTCATGACTAAATTGGCATCGACGATAGCCATGTCTGGGGTAATTTCGTAATCGGCTAATGGATATTTGGCCCCTGTTTGATCATCGATAACCACCGCGAATGGGGTGACTTCTGAGCCGGTACCCGAGGTTGTCGTTATGCAAACTAAGGTGGCTTTTTCACCCATTTTAGGGAATTTATAAATTCTTTTTCGAATATCCATAAAGCGCATTGCCAATTCTTCAAATGCGGTATCTGGGTGCTCGTACATGACCCACATAATTTTGGCGGCGTCCATTGGCGAGCCACCACCTAAGGCGATAATAACATCGGGTTGAAAGCTACTCATCGCTTCGGCACCGCGCTTGACGATAGACAAGGTAGGATCGGCTTCAACATCGGAAAATATGTGTGACTCGATGTCTAAGTCTTTTAATATCGCGGTAACATCATCGGTATAGCCATTATTAAACAGATATTTATCGGTGACGATGAACGCCCGTTGTTTACCTTTAAGGTCGCTTAGTGCAATGGGCAAACTGCCGCGACGAAAGTAAATGGATTTGGGAAGTTTATGCCACAACATGTTTTCGGCTCGCTTTGCAACCGTCTTTTTGTTGATCAGGTGTTTGGGACCCACGTTTTCGGATATCGAATTTCCGCCCCATGAGCCACAGCCCAAGGTCAAACTGGGGGCGATATTAAAGTTGTATATGTCGCCAATACCACCATGTGATGTGGGAATGTTAACCAAGATACGGGCGGTTTTCATTTTGTCGCCGAAATAACTTATGCGATCCTTGTTTAGGTCCTGATCGGTATAAATCGCTGATGTGTGGCCAATACCGCCAAGCTCGACCATAGTACACGCCTGCTCCACCGCATGGGTAAACGACTTGGCTTTAAACAAGCCAAGCGTTGGCGATAGCTTTTCGTGGGCAAACGGATCCTCGATACTGACTTCTTTGCCTTCACCAATCAAGATCTTGGTATTTTTAGGTACTTTGATGCCAGCGAGCTCGGCAATTTTGGTTGCCGGCTGGCCGACAATAGCCGCGTTTAAATTACCGTCTATTAAGATGATGTCTCGTACTTTATCCGCTTCAGACTTGGTGAGAATATATCCATTGTGGGTAGCAAACCGCTCTTTGACTTGCTCGTAAACCTGATCAACAACTATTACCGCTTGCTCGGACGCACAGACCACGCCATTGTCGAAGGTTTTTGACATCAAAATCGATGCAACAGCGCGCTTTATATCGGCGGTTTCATCGATCACCACCGGCACATTACCCGCGCCAACGCCAATGGCTGGTTTACCTGAGGAATACGCCGCTTTAACCATACCAGGGCCACCGGTTGCCAAAATCAGGTTGATATCAGGATGGGTCATTAGGGCATTTGACAACTCCACTGATGGCACATCAATCCAACCGATAATATCTTTAGGTGCGCCTGCGGCAACCGCGGCATCAAGGACTATTTTGGCCGCATCATTGGTGGCAAACTTTGCTCGAGGATGCGGTGAAAAAATAATACCGTTGCGGGTTTTGAGGGAAATTAAGGCTTTGAAAATTGCCGTTGACGTAGGGTTTGTGGTCGGCACAATACCGCAAATGAGACCGACGGGCTCGGCAATTTCAATGGTGCCAAATTCTTCATTTTCACTCAACACACCACAGGTTTTTTCGTCTTTGTACTTGTTATAGATAAATTCGGAGGCGAAGTGGTTTTTAATCACTTTATCTTCAACAATCCCCATACCCGATTCTTCAACCGCCTTCTGCGCTAGCGAAATACGTGCATTATTAGCAGCCAGTGATGCGGCGCGAAAAATTGCATCGACCTGTTGTTGACTAAAGCTTGAAAACTCTTTTTGCGCCGCTTTAACACGAGCAACCATAGCGTTGAGTTCATCTAAATTTGATACTGGCATTCGGCCTCCAAAACATTAGCACGTCAAATACGAGAAAATTCACCTTTAAATATAACGAATATTTATCATTCTGCTTAAAAATTAACGCCTGCTAGCGACATGCTTAGCCGTTGCTACAAAATTACGGTATCGGTGATTTTTACGCACAGTACAAGAGTGAGCGAACTGGCCTATTAACATATTCTTGATGACAACAAGACCAGCAGCTCTGATAACTAGGTACTTGCACGAGGATGCAGTGTTGGTATGGGGTATGGGATTTGGTGACGCTTTGTTGGTAGGGTTTGCCGTTCAAGTAGCACTAGATTTACTGGTCAGTTAAACACACTACCGCCAAAACAACTTAGGGCCTGTGTGCTTTGTGCTATCGATGTTGTTCGAATTAACAGGGATTTAATCGAGGCGCAGTGAAAAATGTGTGGTCCTTGCATACATATTAACGAGCCAACGAGCAGCAGGGTTGAATAGCCTCTAGGTACTAGAGGTAAAAAAACAGAGGTAAAAAAAAACGGGTGGCAAAAGCCACCCGTTTTAGAAATCTTTAGTCAGCGATTATAACGCTTTTACGTTCTCAGCTTGAGGACCTTTTTGGCCTTGAACTACTTCGAACTCTACCGGTTGACCATCAGTTAATGTACGACGACCAGTACCTTGGATAGCACGGAAGTGAACGAAAACGTCTGGACCGCTTTCTTGAGTGATGAAACCGAAACCTTTCTCATCGTTAAACCATTTTACAGTACCAGTTTTTAAATTATCTGACATAATCTTGTTCCTAAAAATATAATAAAAGTGGGGTTCGCTAACGCAGCTTTCCCGGTTGTAGCTTTGAAGATGTTACAGTCATATGTCGAGATGGTGGTACGCGTGTACTAAACTTAAATGGAAGCAAGTGGCAGATAGTTATCTAAAACTAATACTGCGGTTTGCTTACTACTGCATCATTTAAATTATTTACTTTCGAAATAATGGTGAAGCATTTGCAAAACTCTTTTATAACTATACGCCAATGGCCGTTCAATACAAGTGTTTTTTTCAGCTATTTTAGTAATTTATCAAGTCGCTTAACAAATCGTCGTCAATCGCAGCTAACGCGAATTGAGCTTTTCACCGCTCTCGCCAGTACTAGTGCTTGATTCAATTCACAAAAACCAATCGAACATCGAGCGCGTTGCCAACCTCCACGGTGTTTAACTTGTCACGGCTGCGATAACAAATCGATACAAAAAACGGCGATTAACTCAAGGTTAATCGCCGTTTCTATCGACTGAGCTCTTGGCTTGGTACTATTGCGCTTCAACCACTACTTTATCAGCGCTTTTCTCTGGCAATTTGGCCGTATACGCCTCTTCAATTTGGTTGCGTTTAAGCTTCAACGTTGGCGTCAGTAACTCATTCTCTACCGTCCACCCCTCTTTACACACGTACAGATAATCAAGGCGTTGATGTGACTCTAGCTCGCTGTTAACTTCAGCTAAGGTTTGTTGTAACGACTGTTTGACATTGCCGTGGTTAACATCAATACCTTCAGACAACACCACTAGGGCTACCGGCTGAGGACGACCGTAACCAATCACGCACACTTGTTCAATTTGCACATTTTTCGCCAACATCCGCTCAATCGGTACCGGCACCACATATTTGCCTTTCGCCGTTTTAAATTGCTCTTTAATACGGCCGATTATTTGATACGCACCATTGTCGTCTTGTTTGCCTTTGTCACCGGTTTTAAACCATTCGCCATCAAATGCTTCGGCGGTGGCTTTACTGTTTTTATAATACGCTTTGGTGATCGCATCACCTTTGATCAAAACCTCTCCTTGTTCTGACAGCTTCATTTCAACGCATTGTGCCGGGCGGCCAATAGTGCCCAGTAATTTGCGTTCAAACGGCAAGTTGCCACACGAAAAACCAGAAGTTTCGGTCATCCCCCACCCCTCGCTGATCGGAATACCTAACTTGTAAAACCACTCGAGTACCGAAACCGAAATTGGCGCTGAGCCACTGGCAAAAACCCGAGACTGATCCAAGCCAAGCTGGGTGCGGATTTTTTTCGCCACTAAACCACCAACAACCGGCAATGCCAACAAGAAGCTCAATTTGGCTTGCGATATCCTAGCTAAAATTTGCGCTTGGAATTTAGTCCACAGGCGAGGCACTGAGATGAAAAACGTCGGTTGGCAGTACTTTACATTATCGATAAAGGTATCGAGCCCTTGCACAAAATACACTTGAAAACCGGCTTCAAATGCAGTCATTTCGATCACGCATCGCTCAGTGATATGAGCCAACGGTAAATACGAAACAACTCGATCGTGTTGATTTGCCGATATCGCCTCCATGGTTGCATGCCCAGCGCTTGCCAAGTTTTTATAACTTATCACTGCGCCTTTGGGCGCACCAGTGGTACCTGATGTGTAAACGATTGACATCGTATCATCAATGTCAGCCTGATGAACCTGTTCGAGAGGCTGATGCGACTGTAAAATATCATCTAAGCTAAAGTCACATGGGTGTGATATGGCGTAATCATTGCCAAGTGATATGGTCTGACAATTTTCGGCTTGGGTATTCGTCAACGCGTCGTAGTTATCCAAAGGTCCTACAAACAAGGCGCGCATATCCGAGTGCTCGACGACATAACTGATGGTGCTCTGACCTGCGGTACCATAAATTGGTACACTGACCATACCGGCCATCATAATCGCCAAATCGGCAATCAACCAATGGGCGCAATTTTTGGCAATAATACCAATGCGATCGCCAGGTTGATAACCCTGACTTAATAAGAAATTGGCAATAATGCGAGCTTGACGTTCGGTCTCAGAAAAAGTGAATTGGCGATATTCCCCGGCAATTGGCTGATGTAAAAAGGTTTGCTCAGGACGCTGCTGTGCATGACGCAGAAAATGTTGTAATGGCGTTTGATATTGCATAATGTTTTTTTAATTCTTGGTGTTAATGCACTCAGTATATGGAAAAAAAGCGCATTAACAACCCCTTGATGTATAGATATATCGGCTTTTTAGACATTTTTGAGGTCATTGTGTGTGTAACGTCGGCGAAATACGCGCTTTTCAGTTTTGTAAAAAGTCGCACTACGGGCCGTTGAGTTAACCCAGCGGCGGTCTTGTTAATGCACAGACTGTACCTCATCGCATAACGGTAGATGTAGAACTAAATGCTATCAGTTGCACTCGTTTTGTGACCACCCTCTGTATGGGTTTGCACAGCTTGATGCCAGCCGAGCTTACTGATAATGTCCAGCCATTGCTGATCAAGGGGCGCATCGATAATCACCTCTGTTTGGGTCACTGGATGGTTAAACGACAGTTGCTGCGCGTGGAGCATCAGTCGATTAACACCAAAGTGGTTGCGAAAAAACGGATTTTGTTTGTTATCGCCATAGTTGATATCGCCGATAATAGGGTGTCTCAAATGGGCGAGATGACGGCGAATTTGATGACGCCTACCGGTATGAGGCACAAGCGCGACTAAGGAGTAACGAATCGTTGGATACTTACCTAATGCAATGGGCAACGTCGCCGTTGCTAAACGTGTAAAATCGGTAACGGCCTGTTTGGCAAGGGTGTTATCTGAGGCGTACTTGTCACCAATTTTATCTAATTTTTCTTTGAGCGGATGTTCCACACGACCATGCTCTGGCAAGTGACCGCGACAGATTGCCAAATAGCGCTTGGCAATCGTTTTATCAGTGAACATTTGCCCCATAATTCGCGCTGTTTGTTGATCAAAGGCAAACAACAACACACCAGAGGTTGGCCTGTCTAACCGATGCAACGGATACACGTACTTCCCCACCATGTCGCGGACCAATTGTAAGGCGAAGTATTTTTGATCGCGATCGAGATAAGAGCGATGCACAAACAAGCCACTTGGTTTGTTCACTGCAATCAAATATTCATCTTGATAAAGAATATATAATTCAGGTTTTTCTGCGTCTTCGGGACAACTTACAGCATCAGTTCCTCGACTGAACTCCAATTCGCTGTTTTGTCCATTATTATCAACACTCATTTACGGCTTTGACTGTTCATTGGCTAGGGCATTTATTATAATGCGTCGATTGGTAAATTAACACCGCAAACTCGATTAAACACGAAGGCTTGTATGACTGACTCTACCCCCGAAAACAAAGACACCATAGATACGATTTCCGAGTTGCTAAAACTGAGTAACGCACAATATCGGGTATATGACATCGGTCGCAAAGTAACCAAAATAAGTAAGCAAGAGTTCAACAATATTGAACAGGCGATGCAGCCGTACCCGTATCCAATTAGCGGACATGCGATGTTTGCCTTGGTGTTCTGGCAACAGTCGCCAACAGCGCCGTATATTTGGTTTGTTAAGCTGCCACTTGATGAACGAGGCTTGTTAAATCAAGCAGCTCGCAACCATTACTTAGCTATTATTATTGAAGCCTTAGGCGGCGACTTAAGCCAAGACCCAAGTGAAAAACAAGAAGAGTTGCTTAAGGCAAACCCCTATAACTTCACCCCAAGTCAATACAAGCTGGCCTCACTAAATGCGTTAGTAAAACGCGATCTCAAGCAACCGAGTTCACAGTATTACGAGCAATGTCAATGGTATTTGTCGGGCGATCAAGGCTGGGATGCGTGGCAAAGTGTGGCCGTACAAGGATTGTGTGACTTTGCAGCGCGCATTGATGATGGCAATAACAGCCAAACATTAAGTACCGCGCTAGCGCATTTACCACCACAGGTATTATCGCCACTGTGTTCAGCACTTGAAAATCAGCGCCTGCCATTTGCGCTGTTACAGCGCATTGTCTCCCTTGCAGAACAACAGTTAACAGCGATAGCAGCGGCAAAAGACGGTGAGCCTGGCGCCTATCAACGCTTAGGCGATTTACTGCGCGCGGTCAGCCAACACGCGGATCATCCCCATGTTGTAGCATTGGCTGATCAGGTGTTGATGAGTAATTGTGTCAAAGACTTAAACACATTATTGCTCTTCACCGCCAAAGCGTGGCCTCTATTGGCAGATGAGCAACGCTTGTTGACCTATTTAGAAGCCGTTTGTGCACATCACACACAAGCGGTGTTTAATGCGGTGTTTCAAGATTTGGTTGCTATCCCGTTAACGCGTATACACGTATTACAGTGTTTGCGTTCACCACAGCGCAGCGATGAGTTAATTAACGCCATTGGCGCTCTGTTAGCACCGGCGCAAAAAACACAATAATTCGATACATGACGCCAAATAAGCTTCACGCGAGGCATTTATTATGCCCGTGTGATGTTGCGGTACACCAATTGCCTAATGGCAATAGACAATAGTCAAGGTTGCGGCCTTGTGGTAATGTGCTCTAACAACCAATCACTTATAAAAATTTTTACACCATGGTATTAGCTGACATATATGTTCTTATCGGTTTGGGCTTGCTCATTTGGTATATTTGGAGTATTCGAGAGCTCGCTGAAATTGCCCGTAAATTGTGTCAGCGCTATTGCGATAAAAACGAGTTGCAATTAATCAGTATCGCCCGTCAAAAAAGTCGCCTCGCATTTAGTAAACGTCGCGGTGTGTACCTGGATATAACCTACCAATTCGAATTTAGCGGTGATGGCACCAGTGCCTATTGTGGTACGTTAACGATGCACGGCAAAACGTGTATCGACATTTCACTACCGCCATATAAAGTCTAACGATTGATAAACCTGTCCATCCCCAGAGGTTTACTCAGCTTATCTGGGGTTAACTCGCTTTAACTCTGAGCCAACCAATAAACCCTCATCGGTGTTGCGTTAATTTGATGTTAATCAACATGTGTTCAGTAAAATATTGGCAAGCTATACTCATAAAAAACAATGAGGAAATAGCATGGGTCAGAACGTTCCAAACATCTCGTTTAGCGACAGTGATTACGACGAGTTTCAGCAAACGTTATATCAGCAACTGGATCAATTAAAAGCGATCTTGTCATCGGCTGAGTTCGGTCAACAAACTCACAAAATAGGTGCTGAGCTTGAACTTTACTTGATCGATAAAGATGCCAACATGAGTGCCAGCAATCAACAAGTGCTCAAGGCGGTTGACGATGCCCAATTTCAATACGAATTAAATCAATACAACGTCGAGATAAATCTGAGTGCCTTCGCCATTGATGATCAGCCACTGCACAAGTTAAAGGGCGAACTGCAACAGAAGTTAACCGCACTTGCTGATGCCGCTAAACCACTCGGTGTTGAAGCCTTGCCGATTGGTATTTTACCGACCTTAAATCACAACAACCTCAGTGCCGATTTGATGACACCACTCGGTCGTTATCACTGCCTTTCTCGTCAGTTGATAAACCAGCGCGGCAGTGACTTCCACATTAAAATAAATGGCAAAGACCCACTCGACATGCACTTGTCGAATATTTGTGCTGAGGGAGCCAATACATCGCTACAAATTCATTTAATGACCGATAAACAGCGATTTTGTCGGGTGTTTAACGCCGCCCAGCTAACCCTCCCTTTGGTTACCGCGATTAGCGCAAATTCGCCGATTTTTCTCGGTAACCAACTTTGGGATGAAACCCGCGTGGCCTTGTTCAAACAATCGATTGACGTGCGCCACAACAAGCCGCTGATCCCCAACAAGCCAGCACGTGTGAGTTACGGCTACGGCTGGTTGCGTCACAGTGTGTGGGAGTTATTTGCCGAGTCGGTTGCCCTATACCCCCCTATTATTCCGCTTCGCGATCACGCTGACACTAGCTCATCAGAGCAACTACCTAAACTCAGTGAACTGTGTTTGCACATGGGGACGCTATGGCCGTGGCATCGCCCAGTCTATGATCACCACGGCAACGGTCATATGCGCATTGAATTCAGAGCCATTGCCTCTGGGCCAAGTGTTGACGACATGATAGCAAATGCCGCCTTTGCCATTGGCCTAGCCGAGGGTATTGCTGATGAGGTCGATGAAATCATTAGTGTACTGCCGTTTAAATACGCCGAATACAATTTTTATCGAGCTGCGCAATACGGCTTAGATGCGCAAATTCTTTGGCCGTTAGAGCAAAAATATCAACCTCAAATGGTCGCTATTACTGATGTGATCACCAAACTATTACCCATCGCTAGACGCGGACTGCGCCAAATTGGCATTTCCGAGCAGGAAATCAATGAATTTTTGGGGATAATCGAGCTGCGCTTAGAGATCGGTTTAACCGGTGCTAGATGGCAACGACATACACTTGATCACTTTTTAAAGACACAAACCAAAAGCGAAGCTCTGCAATCAACTGTCAAAGCCTATCAACACAACTATCAAAGTGGTAAACACCTTTGCCAGTGGGAGCGTCCATGGCAGTAGATTTTAGTGATGTTTGCTTTCTCAAAGACCCCGGCTTTGACAGTTTAAAATCCGATTACGAGCAGTTTTTATTGAGCTTGTACGCGCCAACGGTCATAGATATATCGGGTCGAGATCAAAGTCGCACTCGGGTTGTCACCACCTTGATTCACGGCAATGAGCCTTCAGGGCTTATTGCCATGCACCGCTACTTAACTCAACTTCACGCCGACCAACGACCAATAACCAATTTGCGCTTTATCATTTGCAGTATTGAGGCGGCGTCAGCTTCGCCGAGGTTTAGTCATCGCTACTTACCCGATGGCCTCGATTTAAACCGTTGTTTTGGCTATCACAAGCAACCAGCAGGCTATTATTTGCGCGCTCGGCAAATCGAGCACATTATCGAACAAGCGCGTCCGGAAGTGGTGGTAGACTTACACAACACCTCTGGTTACAGCCCAGCATTTGCCGTGTCGGTGATGAAAAACGAAATGGCGTTGTCGTTAGCCGCTGTGTTTTGCCGTGCTTTGGTGTTATCTCACATTCGCCTAGGGGCTTTGATGGAGCAAGATTTTGGCTGTGAAGCCATTACCATAGAATGCGGTGGAAATACAGATAGCCAAGCACACGAAGTGGCTTATCTCGGGTTAGTCAAACTGGCCACATTGGATGATCTCAGTGCACAGCATATCAACCAAACCGTAACCACTTACCTCAACCCATTGCGCCTGCAATTGGCTGATCGCACTGCACTGCACTTTGCCAAGCAAGATTTCGGTTTAGCAGGAGTGACCTTATGTGACAATATTGAGCAGTATAATTTTGGTCAAATCTACCCCGAGCAAATGTTGGGCTGGGTCGATACTCACGGTTTAAACAATCTGCAGCTACTTGATGCCAGTGGCGTTAATGTGGTTAACGATTACTTTCAATTAAGAGGTAATCAACTGGTTCCAAAACAAGCCATACATGTTTTTATGGCAACAAAAAACAGTCAAATAGCCAAAAGCGATTGCCTGTTTTATCTGGTCAGCCACAAAAATCAGCTGACATAAGGCGAGTGTGAAGCATTGAGCAGTGCCAAGGCTAATACCAATGGCAAACTATTTGCCACCAGCACATTGATCAGCAGCGCGGTGTGTAAATGAGCAGAGTTTTTACCCCGCATTGAGCGCCTTACAAAATCTAAACAAACAAAGTGTAAAAACAACGGTGCCAATGCCCACAAGGCCGCCTTGGGCAGTACCAGGGCGTAATAACCAATACACAAGCTGGCCATCGCCATTAACATTAAGACACTATAGGATACTAAGGTCGCTGACACGCCATAGGCGATGACAAAGTGGTTGCGGCCAAACTGCTTGTCTACCACACGGTCAGGAATTTGATTGAGCAGCAACAAGTTTGAGGTCACCACTGCGGTGACTAGCATCGCTATCATCGCCGCCTCAGTTAGCTGTTTACTCAGCAACCAAAATGACGCACCGACAATCAGGCCACCAAAGCCTATGCCCGGTGCCAGTAAACAAGCCACAGGCCAGCGATTGATATACGGAGTATAGGTAATAATAATCACCAGTCCAAGCGCACCGACAAGTGCTAAGCCAGGGCCGCTAAGCCAGACAAAATAGACGCCGATCAGCGCCACCAGCAGCAAGCAACAATAAGCGACTAGCACCACATTTTTGGCAGCTTCGGGTTGTGCCGGTAAGGCGCCGCTACCACCACTAAACGGGGTGCGCTGAGTGTGTAAGTCAAGGCCAGATTGAAAGTCTTGATATTCGTTTAACGCATTAACCCCGATGTGCGCCGCTATCGCCGCCAAGCACACCAGGGCAAAATGCACCGCCACAAAATTCACCTGATGCCATACCAACAGCGCATAGACAAGCGCCAAGCAACTCAGTGTCAGGGTGAGAAATGGTAAACGCAGTGCTTTGCAAAGAGCGCGAAATGGTGACAACAGTTTAGCCTCTATTTGTTCTCGGCTTTTCCCAAAAGCGCTGCATTTCAATAAACAAGAACGACGCGGTCCACGTGATCAACACTAAGCCAGTTAGTGATTCAATACCCGTATAAAAGCGCACCGCGCCGTGCGGTTCGATATCACCAAACCCCACCGTAGTAAATGTCGTAAATGAAAAATAGGCGCAATCGACCAAGCTACCGTCAAAGTTTCCTTTGAGCTCACCAAAGCGCTGCTGATGAGTCAGGTAATAAAAACCCAGAGCAAAAATACCGACTTGAATACAATGTGCGATCAACGCACCAACCACGCCAACTAAAATTTGATATTTGTTCTTGTAGTGCAAATACGGAAGGCGGTGAGATAGTGCACGCAGTACCTCATAATGCAACACAACACACAATGCTACTACAAAAACAGTAACCAAAGTAAAAACCAACATACTTACCTAACCCATTGATATGAATAGTTATAGAATGGCTTGCAAGCTGAGGAAAGGCAAACTTTTTGCACCTCGATTAGCTTTGTAACTGACCACTTGTGCCCCTGTTCAAGCAGTGCAAATAACAAAAAACAGCCTATGCTATGTGTGTCGTCACAAAAAAATTGACAACTTCAGAGAGAGTATTATGACAACCAGTTATCGCGCCTTAGTAGTCACCGAAGATGACAGCGGCCAATTTAAGCAGACCGTAAGCGATCTGCCCTTTGACAACTTACCCGATAATGACGTGCTGATTAAAGTTCACTACTCATCATTAAACTACAAAGACGCCATGTCTGCCTTTGGCAACAAGGGGGTCACTCGCCAATACCCTCATACTCCGGGAATTGATGCAGCCGGCGTTGTGATAAGTGATCGTTCAGGCAACTTTACCGAACACAACAAAGTATTGGTGTTTGGTTACGACTTAGGTATGAATACCCCCGGTGGGTTAGCGGAGTATATTTGTGTACCGGCCAATTGGGTGGTGCCATGCCCAACTAACGTAAGCTTAAGTGATGCGATGATATACGGTACCGGCGGACTCACCGCTGCCCTTTGCATTGAAAAACTATTAACCATGGGAGCCAAACCAAGCGATGGCCCAGTTGCAGTAACAGGGGCTACAGGCGGTGTGGGCAGTATCAGCGTCGCCCTATTGCACAAACTTGGCTTTGAGGTCATTGCCTTTAGTGGTAAAGACGATACCAGCTTGCTGCTAAAGCTCGGTGCAAACGAGGTTTTACATCGCGATAGAATCAACGACATCGGCGACAAACCACTGGGCAAAGGACTTTACGGACACGCTATTGACACACTAGGAGGCGACTACCTCGCCAATTTGGTCAAGCAACTTAAGCCAAATGGCGGCGTTGCAGCCTGCGGACTGGCTGCTTCGGCCTCGTTTAGCTTAAATGTGTTTCCGTTTATTACTCGCGGGGTGTCAATTTTGGGAGTTGATTCGGTCAACATCCCATTGACCGAGAAAGCCCGCATGTGGGAGCTTGTGGCCGATAAATACGCATTGGCTGACATCCACATGTTAGCCACTACGATTTCCCTCGACCAAGTCATTGAGGTGTTGCCTAAGTTTTTTAACGGCCAAGTAACCGGGCGCTATTTAGTGAGTATCGGGGCTGAAGGGTAAATCTCGTTTGCACCTTTACAGGCTGTGGCTTATCTCGCCCTGAACAGGCTGGACAGTTTAACCTTTGTACAAGCGATTAAACTGCTTTATTGAAAATCCATTTAAAAATTGATCGCCAATTTTTAATACCGGTACGCCGCGAAACCCCAATTGGTTAAACTCTTTTTTGCCATTTGGGGTTGATACATTACACAATCGATACTTAATACCTTGACCGTCAAGATATTGCTTTGCCGTATCGCAGTGTGGGCACTTATTCATAGTGTACAGAGTGACTCGTTTCACGTTTTAACATTCCAACATTATATATAGACGCTAAGCGCAAAGGTGTTGTTAGTGCCAACCGGCTCGCCAGACGCTGTCATCGTTGAGCTGACGCCAATCAATGGCATAGCGCTGACGATTAATCACCGCTTCAATAACACACTCGACAACGTGACCATCATCGTCGTACTCCACCTCAACCACAACAAAGTGTCTTTGCTTATTAACAACTTGTTGCTTAGTCCATTTACTGTTTAGCAATTTTTTTGCAGCGACCATATCTCACTCCTTTACTTGATGATACGGTCGATGACGGCATAGAGATGAGAGTTACGACATTTCTAACGACACGGCTTCAACGATAGCCTCAGGCTTGGTTAAATACAGGTTGTGGTTGAGCAACACTAAGTTGTCGTCAACGGCGAGTAATAAGGCGGGAAACGCATGGGTATTAATCACCTCTTGCACCTCTTCTATTTGTGCTAAAGCCCACTCAGCGTCTTTACTTAATTGCGCTTTAAACACTTTGCCAGGCGGTGACAATTTAAAGCGTTGACACAGCGCTTGAAAATCGTATTTATCGGTAAACGGATTGTTGTCAACAAAGTGTTGACGTTGCAATCCTCGTAAAATGCTCACCGCTTGTTCGGGCTGTTTGCTATTGACCCACGCCATAAAATTGGCCGCCATTAGCGAGTCCTGAAATTCGTTACTGTGATCGAGGTAATCACCACCAAATTGCGCCGCACTTTGCTCTGCAACTTGTTTTACTTGTTGCTTGCTAACTTTGGTGTCACCGTCGTAGTAAGCCATATGCCACAAGTTAATGGGCATATCAGCAAACGCTTGGTGGATTTGTTCAACTAAGGCCGAGGTAGCGTAGCACCATGGATTGTGGCTATCGTAAATAAAAAATAATTCTGCATTCATTGCGATTGTACTAGTGTAAGGAAAGTGTATAGATTCTAATAAGTTTAGACGACAATTACCAATCAACGTTGAGTTCTTGTAACTTGTTGCAACACAAGTTCGTTAGCCCACCTCTAAATGGAGGTAATGTGGTAACTTCCCCCCACACACTCGACAATGATTAGGGTTGATTCTTCGACCAAGTTATCTGCCAAGACGATTCATCCACATGCCCTTGCATTTGTTCCTTAACTACACGATCAATGACATCCAACATCCGTTGTGACATTAAAGCAAAATTGTCGTCGCCATCTTCGTCTTTGGTGTAGTCGACAAAGTTTCGCCGAGTTCTATGAATCCAATATCGCTCGGACATGTTATCTTCTGCGAACGCGGCTTTTACCCCGTCAACCGAAAGCATGAAACCGAGTAAACCTCCCCAAGTTGCGGTTGGGTTATCAGAGTCCCACCCAGTTAAGGTGCCAATTTGGATGGTGCGTTTAAAATCACCTTGACCATAAAACCAACTGACTAGACTTGCGGCAAAATTGATCCCTGCAGCAAATGGATCTTGTTGCTGATATCCGTCGCGTTGCTCCAATTGATACCGCTGATAAATGGCATCGCGAGTTGCCTCCCAATTACTTTTATCGGGATTTTCCAAATAATGCTGTAACACAAAGTCATACATAGCCGCTGGGTAAGAGCCATCTGTTAAATACTCTCGTGCGCGATTAGCGAGCCACATAGTTTGTTGCGACATCGGCTGTTTTGTATCAACGACACTCGCTAACGAATGCATAACGACATAAAACGAGGCGATTTCAGCAGCTTCGTTATTGCCCGCAACACGTATGGGTAATCGAGCGATATCTAGAGCAACGTCAACATTAGCAGGTGCTAGCAAACCAAATATTTCAGTAGTAAGCTGTGCGTCAATCATCATCGACTTTTTATTTACGCTTTCTTCACTGGTCTGAGGTGGTAGTACACCTTTTGCCATTAAGTCTCTGGCTGTTTGATTCGATTCCCACAAAAAATTTTCTCTGACTGGCTTCGAATCGACAAACTTTTTAAATAAAGGGGCCTCGTTGTCAGCATAAGTATGTGCCAACCAGCCTTGCTGAATTTGTGCTGGTGTCAATTTCGATGTTTGATGCAGATGGTGTAAATGTAAGTACATGTATTCAATGTCTGTATCGTCATCGGCTCCCCATACACCATCAACTTTTTCAATATAAAAATCTATTCGATCGCTGTGCGGTACCCCCTCGCCCCACATCGCGGGCAAATCTTTACTGCCCCAATCATCATCGGTATAAAACGGCAAGGTTTGTGGTGTTCCAACTTTGTCCATTTCGGTTATTAAACCAGTCCAGTTAGCAATATTTTGCCCGAGCCAAAATCCGCGCAGTTTGTGCAAATAACTCGATCTACTAATCCTCAGTGACGTCGTGTTTTTCGATCTGGCCTGTAACTCGGCATCACTGGTTTGCAAAGAAGACATCGCGTTCCCATTATCCAACAACGCTGACGTCATAGGCTTAGCCAAAGCAGGTTTAGCGGCCAATAAAACAACAGGTAGCAGAGCAACCTTGATACAAGTTGAACGACGATAGAGCATGATTTATATTCCTAAATATGGCGATGCGCGGTCTTTACCAAACATCAAAAGAACGCACATTGCCATTTTGTTTTGCAAATTTTTAACGGTTATTGTATTTAGTGCGTTGTTGCCGCTGTGTATTTCAGTGTTTTTTGTGTACGAATGTCATTTGCCGAAACCCCAAGGTGAACAGTAAACAGCCCCGGCTCCGCTCGCCAATCGTTATCGTCAATAGACCAAAATGACAGATCTCGTTTACTCAATATCATCGACACGCTGCGCGTTTCTTGTCCTTGTAAAAACACTTTTTGAAAGCCTTTAAACTCTTTTTTAGGACGAGGAACTGATGCTTTATGATCTTGCAAATAGAGTTGCACCACTTCACTACCGGCAACGTTACTGGTGTTGGTAACATCAACATTTATTTTATAAAGCCCTTGTGTACCGTCATCTGACACATAGTTACCAGATTCGATGGTCATATTCGACAGCTCAAAGGTGCTGTATGAAAGTCCGTGGCCAAACCAAAATAACGGAGTGATATCTTGTTGTTCAAACCAGCGGTGCCCCATAAACACCCCTTCTTTGTAGAGTGTCTCCTGTGCATTATAATCATCTAATGCAATTGCTGGCGAATCTTCTAAGCTAACAGGCAGTGTGATTGGCAGTTTACCACTGGGATTTACATCGCCAAATAATAGCTCTGCATAAGCATTACCAGCCTCCATCCCAGCATACCATCCCCAAACAATAGCTTTAGCGCGTTCTACCCAAGGCATTTCAACTGCAGAGCCTGCCACCATGAATACCACCGTATTGGGGTTGGCTTGCAACAAGTTGTCTATGACTTTATTCTGTTCGCCCGGTAAGGACATTGAGGTGCGATCAAAGGCCTCTCTATCATCACCATGACTGAGTCCACCAAAATAAATCACCGCATCCGCCGATGCTGCTGCTTGCATGTACGTATTCTTATCAACAAAGCGATCTGATGGGTCGTCTAAACCGATAACAAAGTCACTTTGGCTATCGTGCTCAATCACAATGTTATAGCTCTGTGAGTGGTCTAAATCGATATCAACTGACGTTTCTGTGAACGTGGTTGTCGGTTGTTCAAAAAGCAATTTATCATTGATATAAATCGCCAAATTGCCGCGATATTTGATGTTCACTGTGTGCGTCCCAGATTGAAATGGCTTTATTGTCGCGCTCATTTGCACCTTGCTCACAGCGACATCTGTATCACGGGCATATGCTGAATTAGCCTGCCAATCTTCCTTTGTGACTGTCTGCTTCGATTCATCTTGATAATATTTTACATGCCATGCCGGTGTACCTGTCCAGTGCTTAGATACGATATAATCTGCAGCAATAGGAGTTAATTCAGCCGACTTAGCGCGCATAAATTGAACCTTCACATCGCTATCTAAATAGTTTTTCAAGCCCTGTAAAGGCGTTATCTCGTATAGCGCTTTCACCTCAGAAGAGCCCCCACCTAATGCGTGTTTTCTATCTGCGTTGGGCCCCATGACAACAATATTTTTTATTTTCTTTGTTAGTGGTAGCAATGAGTTGTCATTTTTTAATAAAACCACACCTGAACTGGCTATGTGTTTAGCTGCTTGTTGATGTTCAACGGTATTTCGCTCTCCCGGCAAACGATGGTCATCCCACACGCCAATGCGATACATCAAACGCAAGATACGTTTTACTTTGTCATCTAAAATCGCCTCATCAATTTTACCTTCGTTTATCATCTTCATAAGCGGCTTGGCAAAGAAATAGTCATCGTATGAGTCGACATTGGTGCCCATTTCAAGATCTAGGCCATTGACCGCCGCATCAAAAGTATTAATATCGACATTCCAATCGGTCAGTAACACACCGTCAAACCCCCACTCGCCTTTCAATATCTGCTTTACTAAATGAGCCGATTGGTTAGCATTGGTACCATAATACTGATTGTATGCGCCCATTACAGAGAATACGTCACCTTGCTTTACCGCGGCTTCAAACGCAGGCAAATAAACTTCTCGTAAAGTTCTTTCATCGGGTTTCGCATTGACTGCATTGCGATTTAATTCTTGATTGTTTAACGCAAAATGCTTCACATTGGCGGCAACATCTTGCGATTGGATACCTTGAACCACAGGTACAACTAAGCTAGCAGCGAGAAATGGGTCCTCCCCCATGTATTCAAAATTACGCCCATATAGCGGCAAACGAGCAAGATTAACGCCAGGTCCTAAAATAATATCTTTACCGCGATGTCTTGCTTCTGCGCCCAGCACACGTCCGTGTAAATAAGCAATTTGAGGGTCAAAACTCGCTGCGACTGAGGTTAAAGGAGGAAGGTAAGTTGATGCATCATCTGTCCACCCTGCACTTTGCCAAGAATCACGTTGATGCTGATAGCGGACACCGTGAGGACCATCCGACAACCACAGCTCAGGAATACCTAATCGTGGGATCGCATTGACGTGAAACTTTCCACTGGCATGCACCAGTGAGATTTTTTCACTCAAGGTTAATTTATTCAACAATACAGATACGAACTGTTCGGCATCGGCGATGCGCTGTTGTTGAATCTGATAGTGCGCGCTATTACTCAGCGGTTGCGCGTCATTGGCCTTTGCACTGTTCGCTATGCATAGCCCCAGCACAAACATCAACGCGCTAGAGCATGCTTTCATGTATACTCGGCGCCCCAGCTTTCCAATCGTTGTCTCGACGTATTCATTAGTTTCTACTCGCATAGTGAGTATCCCTCTGTTGTCTTTATTGTTATATAGATAGATGCTGCTATGGCTAAACTAGCTACCTTTCAAGTCCTGTACTGGTCGTATTTTCATTCGCACCACATCCTATGGCGACCTGAAGCCGATTTAAAACCTGCTTATTTTTTTAACAACAATGTTGAAAATACGTCCGCTGTTTTATAGCCCAAGTTTTGGTCGCCGTTGACGGGCGTAATATAAGTGGACCCTAAAAAGTGTTCGCGCTGCTTACTGCCATCGTTATCACAATAGGCCAACATAAAGCCTAATACTTTGCCTGCAGTTAATGCGACTCTAGAAGCCTGTCGGTTCGCTGTGACTCGGTGATCAAACGAATCATTGTGAATCTCTAATGCCACTTCCCAAACAATACCATTAGCGCGCACATCGGTTCGACGCCACACACTTTTAACGTGCTCATTTAACGCCACAAAGTTTGGCGTACCGTCGTCTTTTTTACCGGCTATGTCGATTGCTTGATGATCAAGTGCAATATGATAAGCAAAAGCATTGTGATCATACTGGTGCGTCCCGCCTGACCTATCCTCATCAATAAACACTTCCAACGCGTCATCGTCCCAATATTTAAACAACGGATTTGCATGTTGATCAAACAGCACGTCATCGCTCATTTCCACCCACAAATACAAATAGTTTTCATCCCAAGCGACTTTAAAGCGACCGGAAAAATCGTCGGTTGCCGGATAATTAGCTAACATATCATGGTTCAATTGGTACCACTGGCTACTTTGCCAAATAACTTCGCTGGCATTGCCATCAATTTGTATCGTTTGTTCGCTATAAAGGGCAACAAACCCCTCTGCGGATTTAGCTATTGCTTGCGTACTTACCAAAGACAGCACAGTCATAGAAAGACAAACAGTTGAAACCAATTTTAACCTTGCTAATACAGTATTTATTAACACATCAAACTGCGTTTTCGAGACGGTTACAATGGGTCTTCGACAGAGTTTGCCTAACCGTTTACCTGAGCAAGTTTTATTCATTCGTTTTCCTAGATTGAGTATGGGCATTACACGCACAGAAGATACATTAAACATAAACAAGCGCGTGAGTGTCAAGCACACAGCCATAACCTGTTGTTAGACTCTAGATAATAGCGTTTTTATTACACAAAGATTATAAATCGAACACCAAACAAATCGACGATAAAACCGACAAAAACGAGGTTTCCATTCATATCGGTACCTACAAATACTGCTTTAAGGTTAAAAACCGCCTAAACGTACATAAAAACACCAACAAGAAACTAACCAACTGTTTAATATTATAATTTTTTCCTAAAAACTTGTTTCATTAATATGAAAACGCGTTTCTAAATGCAATCAAAGCGTAAAAAAAGGTTGAATTGAATCTTTATTTACTCTACTTTAGCATTAGCGCTTTAAAAAATAACACACCTGAAGCTTACGTTCAGTAACGGTAAATGTAAGCGCTTACAAAAATTATTACATTAATGATAATAACCGAGGGAAATATTAATGAAGTCTTACAAGTTCAACAAAACAAAGTTGGCTTCGAGCCTTTCTTTGATTTTGGGTGCCTCTGTTGTTCTTCCTGCACACGGGGAAGACGGAGCTGCCTTAGAAGAAGACGTAGAAGTTATTGAAGTAACGGGTATCCGTGGTTCATTAACAAAAGCAATGGATATCAAGCGTTCGAGTTCTGGTATCGTTGAAGCAATCAATGCCGAAGATATCGGTAAGTTCCCAGATACAAACCTTGCAGAATCACTACAACGTATATCTGGTGTTGCTATTGACCGCGACAACGGTGAAGGTAGCCGTGTAACGGTTCGTGGTTTTGGTCCAGACCGTAACTTAGTACTATTAAACGGCCGTCAAATGCCAACAAGTACTGGTGATCGCTCGTTTGACTTTGATAACATCGCATCAGAACTTGTGTCAGGTGCTGAAGTATACAAAACCAGTGATGCAAGCATTGCAACAGGTGGTATTGGTGCAACCATCAATATTCTTACCCATCGTCCCCTAAACAAGCCGGGCATGAGTGGCAGTATTGGTGTAAAAGGTTTAGATGACACATCAACAGACGAAGGTAGCGTAACACCTGAAATCTCAGGTTTATACTCAAACACATTCTTAGACGACAGTTTTGGTATTTCACTTGCAGCAAGCTACGCAGAGCGTGACAGTGGTAACCAACAAGCTAATGTTGGAACAGGCTGGCGTACTTTCCCATCTCGTGTAAACCAAGATTGGTCAGCGTCTAACGCCGATTGGGGTGGTGTTCCATACGAAAACCAAGTTAACCGTCCTGACCCAACTCAAGATGAAATTTATTCTGTTCCACAAACAACCATCTATCAATTCGGTGAGCAACAACGCAAACGTTTGAATGGTCAATTGGTATTACAATACGCACCAAATGACAACATGACGTTCACTGTTGATTACACCCACATGAACAACGAAGTTGACCGTCAATTCAACGAAGTATCAGCATGGTATACCTTTGCTCCTTCAGAGAACGTGTGGACAGACGGTCCGATTTCTTCTCCGCTGTTCTATGAAGAAGATTACGCAGCTAATGGTATTGGTAACCAAGATTTATCAATGGCTGTATCAAGCTCTGCTACCAAAGCTAAAGCTGACTCAATTGGCTTTAACTTCGAATGGCAAGTAAACGACCGCTTATGGCTAGAAATCGATCATCACTCATCAGATGCCGAAGAAACTCCAAATAGCCCTTACGGTAGTTCTAACGTGTTGTCGACTGCAGCCTTTGTTCGCTCACAAGCAGCTACCGATTTCACTGGTGATTTACCAGTATTGGCTGTACAAGGTTCGAGCACCGTTAGCAAAGCTGATTACTTAGTAACGGGGTCGTTCTTCCGCAACGACGACAACCGCTCTGAAATTGACCAAACACAGATCAACGGTAAGTTAGACCTTGACGAATTTGGTAGCATCGACTTTGGTGCTAGCATGATGACAGCGAGCAAGCATAACCGTGCAGTTCAAGTGCAACGTAACGACTGGGGCGGTGTAGGTGCAGCTGGTGACTTAGCAGACATCGCTGGTGACAAGGTAAGCATTCACGATCGCTTTGATGATGTAGACGGTGGCTATTTTGAAGATCACCCTGAAGGTCCTGACGGCTTTGAAATTGTAGACTACTTCTTCGCATGGGATTTCAACCAGTTACGTGATTTTGCCGAAGCAAATTACGGACCAACTGGTGGTGCAGGTGACTGTGGTTCAAATTTCTGTGCTTCAACGAATTATGCAGCTGACACAGACCGCTATGTTGAAGAAGAAGTGACCGCTGTTTACGCGCAGTGGAATTACGAAGGTGAAATTGGTGTAATGCCATTTGATATTCACATCGGTCTTCGTTACGAAGAAACTGAAGTTGATTCTACTTCGATTGTACCAACTTATAACGGTGCACGATGGGAAGGTGCTACCGAAATCGTTCTAATTCGCGACGGTCAAGCTGGCTTGTCAAAATCGGGTTCTTACGATCACTTATTGCCTAACATCAATTTTAACCTAGAGCTAACCGATGACATCATTGCGCGCGCAGCGTACAGTGAAACCATTGGTCGTGCCGGCTACGGTTCACTACAAGGTGGTACAACGGTTGGGACACAATTCAACCGCGGTGGTGCGAGCGGTAACTCAGGTAACCCTGACTTGTTACCTCTTGAGTCTAAAAACTTCGACTTATCACTAGAATACTACTACGGTGAATCAAGCTACGCGGCAGTTGGTTACTTCAAGAAAGACGTAACAAACTGGATTACGAATGGCCAAATCGCTGAAACGCTATTTAACATCAACAACCCTGTTGATGGTCCTAAGTACGACGAAGCGGTTGCAGCAGTTGGTGGTGACGCAGATGCGCAACGTGATTACATTGCTGAGAATTTCATTGGTAACGAAGAAGTTTACTTTGATGAAACTGGTAAGCTAATCATTGAAGGCGCTGCTGATGACGAATTGGTTGAATTCTTAATTAACGTACCTGTAAATGATGACATTGAAAATAACTTCGATGGCTTTGAATTTGCAGCGCAGCACGTATTTGGTGAATCAGGCTTTGGTTTATTTGCCAACTACACCTTAGTTGATGCTGGTGACGACTACAACAACATGGTTATCACTGGTGGCGCTTACGACAATACTGCGACGTACGGTTCAAATGACGGTGCACAAGAAGGTATCTCAGACACAGCTAACTTAGTTGTTTTCTATGAGAAGTATGGTATTGCTGCTCGTCTTGCATACAACTGGCGTGACGCTTACTTAGAGCGTAAAGGTGATGACACAGGTGCCAACCCAACGTTTGTTGAGGAATACGAGCAGTTAGACTTTAACATCAGCTATGACTTTGCTGACGTCGAAGGTCTATCTGTCTTCTTCGAAGGTATCAACATTACTAATGAATACCGTCGCAAGCACGGTCGTACTAAATACCAAGTTCTTAACGTAGCCCAACAAGGTGCGCGTTACAGCTTAGGTGCTCGTTACACTTTCTAAGTGTATGATTTAGTACCATGACAAAAAAGCCGCAAGCATCCATTGTCTTGCGGCTTTTATCTTTAACTTAAGATTAAATTCAAGCCTTGAAACTTTACTAAAGCATTTAAATATTGATCTGGGTCTAACAACAGCGCTTAAATGGCCAATAGACTAGATTGCCTGCTCTAATAACGATATAGTGAGCTAGTTAGCGAGTGCTTTAATAAGGTTTTACACAAAATAAGCAGTATGAAGCAAGAAGTAAGAAACATTGTCATTGTGGGTGGCGGTAGTGCTGGGTGGTTAACTGCCGGTATACTCGCCAGTGAATACCAAACAAATAAGCAAACCAGCATTGCCGTCACGTTAATTGAATCACCCGATGTGCCAACCATTGGCGTCGGTGAGGGAACTTGGCCATCTATGCGCCATACGCTCAAGAATATGGGGATCAGCGAGAGTGAGTTTATCCTTGAGTGCGACGCCAGTTTCAAACAGGCTTCAGAATTTCGCAATTGGCAACACGGTAATGGTGATAGCTACTTTCACCCGTTCACCATGCCTGCAGGGTTTCATGAAACCAATATAGCCGAATATTGGCAGCCCCATAAACAGCAAGTTAGTTTTGCTGATGCTACGACTAGCCAAAGTCACATTTGCCGACACGGCAAAGCGCCTAAGCAAATTTCTACGCCTGAATATTCGTTCAATCTAAATTACGGATATCATCTAGATGCTGCAAAATTTGCTCAGCTACTCCAACGTCATTGTTGCCATAATTTAGGCGTTGCACACATTCTCGACCATGTGACTCGCATTAACAATCACCCTAACGGGGATATAAAGTCAGTAACAACGGCTTCGGGGAAAGACGTTGAAGGTGACTTATTTATTGATTGTACCGGACTGAAATCCCTATTACTCGGTGAGCATTACGGAGTTGATTTTATTGAGCAAAAGCATGTGTTATTCAACGACCGCGCTTTGGCAGTTCACGTACCGTATCGCGATGAAAATGAGGATATTGCCTCCCATACAATCTCAACAGCACAGCGCTGTGGTTGGATTTGGGATATCGGCTTGCCCTCTCGCCGTGGTGTCGGTCACGTATATTCCAGTGCTCATATTAGTGATGAAGAGGCCGCAAAGGATTTGCGAAACTACATACGCCCTTCTCTTGGTCAAAGCGCCGATGAAGTCGAACTTCGATCGATAAGAATTAACCCTGGTTACCGTGCTAAATTTTGGCATAAAAACTGCGTTGCCGTGGGTATGGCTGCCGGTTTTATCGAACCGTTAGAAGCTTCTGCCTTAGCGCTTATTGAGTTATCTGCGAAAATGATCGCTGAACAATTACCTGCCAATCGTGTTGTTATGGACATAACGGCCAAGCGCTTTAATGACAAGTTTACCCACCGTTGGCAACGAGTCATCGAGTTTTTGAAATTACACTATGTACTGTCTCAACGAGACGATAGCGCCTATTGGCGGGATAACAGAGACTCGAGCTCAATCCCTCAGCCCTTACAAGAACTATTGCAATTATGGCAGTTTCAGACGCCATTTGGTTATGACAGTCATCACACTGATGAACTGTTTCCCGCAGCCAGTTTCCAATATATTTTGTATGGAATGGGGTTTGAAACACAATTACCTATACGGCAAAAACGTCGAGACAAATCGACGATGGCCAATCGTTTTTTTAACGACAACATACAACAAACACAACACTTGATGCGAACTTTAGAGAGTAATCGAGTGCTAATTAACAAGATAAAAATGTACGGCTTTGCAAAGATTTAGTTGCGCACAGCTGGTTATTGGGAGTAAAAAACATGGCAAATCATGCCCTGCTAAATAGCGTTGATCACAAAAATTTAAAAATCATTACCAAGCGTGGGGCCGAATATGGCGACAATATGTGGTATGCGATGACTTTTCCTCAGGAGTTTCGCAGTGCACAAGCTTACTACCCTATCTTTTTCACTAAAGACCCAGGCACGGGTAAATTTATTTGCACAGCGCTATTTGGTTTTGCCGAAAATGAAAACTTATTCCTCGATGACAGTGGTTGGCATGCCCGTTACATTCCTATGTCAGTACTTAGACACCCATTTTTAATTGCTCGCCAAACCATTGAAGTCGACGGACAAGAACAAGAAAATAGAATGTTGAGTATTGATTTGGACAATCCTCGAGTCAATACCGAACAAGGCGAACCATTATTTCTTGAGTTCGGTGGCAACAGTGAGTTTTTGGACCGCACTGCTAGTATGTTAGAAGCATTGCACTTTGGCGCTTTAGATGGCTTAACCTTTTGTGAACGCTTAGTCGAATTAAACCTACTTGAGCCGTTCAGTTTAGATGTCACGCTAAACGATCAAAGTCAGCATCAAATGTTGGGTTTTTACACCATCAATGAAGAGCGACTTAACGAGCTTGCTATCGAAACATTGCAGGAACTAAAAGAGAAAGGTTATCTACAAGCGATTTACATGCAAATCGCGTCACAAGGTAATATTAACAGCCTGCTTGATAAGAAAAACTCGCTGATTAACTCGTCGACCTAAAGTAACGTCGACAGCAGTAACACAAGGTTTAGCATATGTTGAATATCGATACGCAAGTAAAACAAATAACGGGTGTGACCGCTAAAAACATACCACAATTTGTGATTGAGTCCGATCAACCCCTATTGTTAAAAGGCTTTGCAGACGACTGGCCCATTGTAAAAGAAGGACTTAAATCAGCGTCTGCTGCCTGCGCCTATATTGAACAATTTTATCAGGGAAAAGCCGTTAATGCGTGTTATGGTGATGTCTCGACAAAAGGCCGAGTGTTTTACAATGACTCTTTGGATGGCTTTAATTATCGAGCGGCTAAAGTCGACTTGAAACCCGTTCTTGCTAAGTTACTTCAGCACATTGACGATCCGTCACCACCAACCATGTATGTCGGGTCTACCGAAGTTAGCCATTTCCTACCGGGATTTAAAGAGCAACATCCGATAAGTATTGACTGTCATAAACCGTTGACGAGTATCTGGATTGGTAACCAAAGCAAAATTGCTGCACATTACGATTTCCCTCTCAATATTGCTTGTAATGTCGTGGGGAAGCGCCGTTTTACCTTGTTTCCTCCAGAGCAGGTCAAAAACTTATATACCGGACCGATGGAGTTTGCTCCGGGAGGGCAAGATATTTCAATGGTCGATTTTGATAATCCCGATTTTGCCAAGTTCCCAAAATTTGAAACAGCATTAGCGCACGCGCAAGTTGCCGAGCTTGATCCCGGTGATGCCCTTTTCTTACCGAGCATGTGGTGGCACCATGTCGAAGGTCTGTCAGGGCTAAATATTTTAGTAACCCACTGGTGGCGAGATACCCCTGCTTATATGGGCCGACCTCACAACGCGTTATTGTTAGCAATGCTCAATTTACGCAACCTTCCCTATGCACAACGACAAGCGTGGAAGAGTATATTTGAACACTACATTTTCGACCATCAAGAGCAAGACTCTGCCCACCTGCCTGAAGATGCTCAAGGGATGTTAAAAACACCGATGGACGAATTAACCGCACGAAAAATTCGTGCACAATTACTTGAGAAGCTGAAACGATGAATAACAACCCCGTTAAAAATATCGTCATTGCCGGTGGCGGTACTGCTGGATGGATGACCGCAGCGTCATTGTCCAAGCTATTAGGCAATGCGATTAATGTCACTCTTGTTGAATCAGATCACATTGCTACCGTTGGCGTTGGCGAGGCAACAATTCCTACCCTGCACCTCCTACACGACTTACTTGGTATCAATGAAGCCGAATTTATGGCTGCCACCAATGCGACATTTAAACTGGGTATATCTTTTGAAAACTGGCGAGACGTAGATAAAGACTATATTCACTCGTTTGGCTATCTCGGTCGCGATTGCTGGGCATGTGGTTTTCAGCACTTCTGGCTAAAAGGTCTGCAAAAAGGTTGGGTCAGTGAAATTGGAGACTATTGCAGTGAGCACCTAGCTTGTCGCCAAGGGCGATTCGCGGTAATGCCAAACCAAGACAGAAATCACGCTTATCACCTAGACGCAGGGCTTTATGCAAAATTTTTACAATCTTTGGCTTATCAACATGGCTGTCAGCGGGTTGAAGGGAAGATCAACAAGGTAAACTTGTGCCCTGAAGGTGGTCATATTACGTCCCTAGATTTAGATAACTCAAAGCGTATTGAAGGTGATTTATTCATTGACTGTACCGGCTTTAAAGGTCTACTTATTGAAGAAGCGCTACATACAGGCTATGACGACTGGAGTCATATGCTGCCGTGCGATAGTGCAATAGCGGTTCAAACTAAAACCGTTGGTGAGCCAGTTGCATACACCCGTTCAATTGCTCGCGAATCCGGCTGGCAATGGCGCATACCATTACAAAACCGCACGGGCAATGGCTTGGTCTTCTGTTCAAAATATATGACGGATGAGGAAGCGATACAGACCCTACTTGATAACATTGAGGGGGAACCGATTAACGAGCCACGTGTGATAAAGTACAAAACAGGTACTCGCCGCAAGCATTGGAACAAGAACTGTATTGCGATAGGGTTGTCCGCCGGTTTTATTGAACCACTGGAATCAACCGGTATTCACTTATTCCAACGCGGAATTGTACGCTTGTTGCAGATGTTCCCTCACACAGGAATAAACGATTCAGACATACAAGAATTCAACAAGCAAACTGAGGAGGAAATGCTCAATATCCGTGACTTTATTGTTTTGCATTATCACCTAACAGAGCGCCGTGATTCTGATTTCTGGCGCTACTGTGCAACAATGGAGATACCTGACTCGTTAACACATCGGATGGCGTTATTTAAAGCTTCAGGTCGCATTTTTAAGAAAGCTGAGGAATTGTTCGGCGAAACATCTTGGGTGCAAGTTATGTTGGGTCAGGGGTTAATACCGGAGCAATATCACCCCATAGTGGATAAGATGAGCGATGACGAATTACGGGCATTTTTAGAGAAAATAAAAAGTCATGTGGCGAAAAAAGTTGCGAGCTGGCCAAAGCATACTGATTTTATAAATCATTATTGCCCAGCAAATGACAAAGACACTCGCGAACAACAAAAAATGCAGGCCTAAACCGTTATGGGGCAGTATCAAGTCAATTCCCAATGTCACGTACAAGTGAGCAGTGTCGGTAATGAACAAATCCCGTTGATTGTCATTGATAATTTTGCCCTTAGCTTAGAGGATATTAAGCAACAAGCTAACCAAGCTGTGTTCAGTGATCTGGACACGGCATTTTACCCAGGTTTGCGTAGCCCGTTACCTGACAGTTACATTAAAGAAACCCTTAGTGCAGTCATTTCAGGTATACGCAAAGTTTATAAAATTTCACCTCAACGCGCGGTGATTAATAAAGGCTGTCATTTCTCTCTTATCACCAAACACGGTAACGAACTAAGCCCGATGCAGTGCATTCCGCACTTTGACACTCCCAACCCTAATTTTTTTGCCATCTTACATTATTTAAACGACGGGCCTCATGGGGCAACCGGTTTATTTCGACACCGCAATACGGGTTACGAACGGATCAATCCAACGCGCAAAGATCGATACTTTACATCGTTACAACACGACATAGATCAAAACAACCAATCTCTTTCAGGCTATTACACCCAAAGTCATGGTATATTCGATTTGTACCATCGCATTGACTACAAAGTTAACCGACTTGTAATTTACCCTGGTCATATTCTTCACTCTACCCTGGTATCTGAACAGCATGACATAACAGCAGATGTCAATACGGGGCGATTGACTGCCAATCTATTTATTCAGTTCCAATAACTTGTTCGGGAGCTTGTTCGGGCATAGTCGGCGTCTAAGCTTTAGCTAAACGCTGGCGGACTTCACCGCTTTTGAGAGGACTATTATCGATGTTTGGTCACTGCCAATGGCGTGAGAACAATTGTCGACCTTAGAAAACACGGCGATAGCCTGAAGTCATTGCTAGGACAGTGCTCGGTTATATGCGTACTTACTGATAGGCTATCGAGTTGAAAGTAAAAAAAAAGGAGCGATGAACGCTCCTTTTAATATTTTAGTCATTCTATTGGCGACTGACCTTATTCGCTATTCGTTCGCCTTGAAGACAATATTGTCAATTTGATAACTCGCACCATTTGCTTTGCTCCAGCTCGGGAATACAAGAATGATTTTGACATCTGACAAATTCAAAGCACCCGATTCAAGTGTTGCAAACGAGAAAGTATAGTGTTGCCATTCCCCTAGGGTAGGATCAACACCTTCGTTACTATCTGATAAAGCAATTTCGGTAAACAGATCCGCACTGCTACTTTCTACTTTCAGTAGCCACTGTGCACTGTCATCTGTTGGTGCCGATAACATTTTCAAATCAAACTCAAGTGTACCATTGACAAGCGATGACACATCAATTGCTGATTCCGCGGTTACGCCTGCGACAGTCGGTGGGCCAGCAAAATCAACTTGATATACATTGCCGTAATCACTGTCCACTTGCTGAGATATGGTCGCTCCACCACAGCAATCCCAAAACGACCAATTCGGGTCAACTTCTTCAGAGAAAATCACCACATCACCTTCTACGACAGGCGGCTCAACGGGTGGTTCAACACCTACGCTAGCAGTACGTTCCCAGCGGATATTATCGATCATGAACGTGACGTTATTTTGATCTCCCCAGGTAGGATAAATAACCAAGCCTGTATTCACAGAGGTTATATCTAACCCTTGGCTGACTAACGTACTTACCGGAACGCGAATGGTTTCCCAGACGCCATCTGCAACAACGCCTAAAACTTGATCACCCGTTGTACATGGGTATACACAATCAACTTTAAAGCTCATGCCACTGGCGGTGTCGGCGTAATCGAGCACTTTCAAGTCAAACACCAAACTGCCATCACTGAACGCACTCAAGTCAACTGGTTGCCCTGACTGAATATATAACAGGCCATCTGCGTCTGCACCGCCAAAAGTTACCTGTAACACATCACCTCGGTCTTGTTCAGCAACAGTTTGCCATTGAACAAAGCCATTCGCGCCATCAAAATAATCTTGACCTGATGCCGTATCCCATGCGCCAATACCGTTAGTCCAAATATCGCTGTTCACTTCGTCAACAAAAACATCGAGCGTCTCGGTATCTACATTGATTGGCGGTGGAGCAATACCACATCCGTTATCATCCTTGTGACCACATTTTAGAGTCACGTTGTCGACCATAACCCTTGCTGCGCCGCTAAATTCAATAATGAACGGATTTAACACGTCATTGGTGTTTAACGGTTGCTCACCTGGCGTAGCGATAATGTCATTCACTTTCACTGATACACTTTGCCACATATCTTTTTTAAGGTCCGCAACATTGAGGGTTACCACACCAAGTTTAGGGTAGCCTGAATCCATTTTAATAAAGATTTGACTCTCATCTGGTGTTACGGTGCTGTCGATAAATAAGTCAAACTTCAACTCTCCAGCATGTAACTCCCATGGACGAGCCGAGTTGCCCATACCAAACAATGACAAGGTGTCACCGTCGACCGCGTTGATCAACACATTGCCTTTGTCACCGGTATTTATTTCAAGAACAGTACCACGCTCGTTGCCAAGATCTGGTTGTGTTAATGATATCGCACCATTGTTGTCCCAGCCAACTACGGCTTGTAGCGCTCGCTCAACTGATGCCGATTGAACTTGCCATGACAATTTATCGTCACCATCAATAAATAATGGGTATTCAGCAACATAAAAATTGTCTGCTGCCGGTAGTTCTACCTCTGGGTTAACGTTGGCCGCGCACCCCTTGCCAGTAACCGGATCGGTTTCACACTCATAGACTCGCACGTAGTCTACCATCATTTGCGCTGGAAATTCGGTGTCGGCATTAGGTGAGCCAGGCAAGTTGCCACCAACGGCAACATTTAGCAATAAGTGAAAGGGCTGATTAAACGGTGCAGCACTGTCGCCCACATACCCTGTTTCTTGGTCTTTATAGTAGTAGCTCCACCAAGTTTCAGAGGTAATGGTACCATAATGTAAATCGTCTAAGTACCAACGAATTTCATCTTCTTCCCACTCAATTGCAAAAAGGTGATAATCGCCCAAGACCGGCTGTCCAGCTTTGGCAAAAGAATAAACATTCAGTGGCCAAGCCATACCGTAATGCAGAGTTCCTTGAGCATCATTATTATTATCTTGTGTGGCACTAAACACTTCCATGATGTCGATCTCACCACCACTTGCCCATCCGCCGTACTGGCTGTTTGTTGGTAACATCCAAAATGCTGGCCACAAACCTTGACCTCCTGGCACTTTAATGCGTGCTTCAATACGTCCATATTGAATATCAACTTTGCCATCTGAGCGCATCCGACCAGAAGTGTAATTATAATTGTTTGATGCTTCTTGTTTCGCGGTTATCACTAGATTGCCGTTTTCAACGGTAATGTTTTCGTTTTGATACCACTGCAATTCATTGTTACCCCAGCCAACTAGGCCGTATTGCGACCCATCGCCCGTTTCAACGTTCCAGTTGTCCGCGTTTAAGCTGGTTCCGTCAAATTCATCACTCCAGACCATGACCCAGTCACCAGCACCTTCGACGACTATGATAACAAATTCTTGTTTACGCGTACTTTCACCGTCTGTAACTGAAATAACAACCACGTGTTCGCCAATATCATCAACTGACGGTGTACCGCGTAGTGTATTGGTTGAACTGTCAAACGTTAACCAACTCGGTAACGTATCTGCAGATATGGTTAAATCAACACTATCCTCATCGTCGACACCGATTGTATAAACATATTCCTGGCCTTCTTTTGCTTCCACCATTGCTTGGCTGGTAAAATACGGTGGCTCTTTTCCCAAGACGCTATCGACATCAGCATCTAAGGAATCGCCAACGCAGCCGGTCAAGCCAATAAAGCTCGCCCCCATTACGGCAGACATCATTGTGAGTTTTGTTCTTCTCATTGTCTCTCTCTTCTTATATTGGTTATAAAACATCCATGTTGTGAAGCAACCTTTCAACAAAAGCTCAGCGCATTCAACATGACCTGATCACAGGCCTTGCATACAATTCGTATTTGAATCGTAACAATCATATGCCAAATCGACATGAAAGCGCTTACATTTATTGTCATAGTGTTGCAACCAAAACATTACTTAGCATGTCTCACAACAGATCAGTTTCTCTGCTGAATCGCCCATACAACAATGTATTAACAGCATGCTTACCACGAATTAAAATGACATATTTTAATTTACATTTCCATACTTTTCACAAAATTATCCAACTTATTTGACAAGCTTGGCGTGAGGGTTAATTTGAGCACAGCCTTTTCCTGTTTCAGGGTCTATACTGCACTGGTAAACGCGCACGTAATCAACGCGCATTTGCTGTGGAAATACGCTGTTGTCGATACCTTTGTTATTGACGTTCTCAGGCCACGCCCCGCCAACGGCTAAATTAAGCAGCAGGTGAAAACGTTGATCAAATGGCGCATCTTTATCGCGCATTTGCCAATCACCTAACGCGTCTTTGGTTTTGCTATACCAATGTTCAGCGGTCTGAGTCGCAAAGTGAATATCGTCGACATACCAGCGAATTTCGCCCTGCTCCCACTCAACAGCATAGGTGTGAAAACCATCGGCAGGATTGGCGAGGTTTGGTAGTTTGACGCCAACACCTGTGTACACATTATCAGGGGCTACGCCACCGTAGTGTAAGGTCCCGTGAATGCGACTTTCCGGTGTATTTGGCTCTTCTCCTGGCGCATCTGAAGGCGCTTTTAAGTTGACCGCTTCCATAATATCGATTTCACCTGAACTCGCCCATGAGCCGTACACCCAATCGGTTGGCAACATCCAAATTGCCGGCCAGCTACCTTGACCAAACGGCAATTTTGCGCGAATCTCGAAGCGCCCATATCGCCAATCGCCCTTACCTTTACTGCGTAACCTCGCCGAGGTAAAGGGAAGCTCTCGTAGTGTCGTGGGTGCGTACGATGGATGGTCATCGTGCAAGGCGGGACCACTGTACGTTTCTTGTTGCGCATTAATCACTAACTGGCCATTGTCGATATAGGCATTCACTTTGCGGTCGGTATAGCACTGCTGTTCGTTGTTACCACCGCCAAAACAATTAACTTCAAACGACCACTTTGAATCATCAATTTGCGCGTTATTAAACTCATCTTGCCAAACCAATTGCCAAGCGTCGTGTTTCTCTTGTGCATCTTCAGCGTTGAGTATGTAGACTTGCTTTGCCGATGCCTCATCGAAATCAGCCGCGTGTGCTGAGACTAAAGTCACACTGCTCAACAAAAACAGTGACGAAAATCGTTTCATAATAAATCCTTATACGTGTTGTGCTTGGTGTTCTACGTGTATTGTGTATTGTATTTTGCTAATTAGCATAGAAAGTGTCTGCCATTTTGTCTTCTACTAGCGCCATAAACTTGGTTATATATTCAATCTGGGTTTGCAAAGTGCGCGTCACAAATCGATAAATACGTTGTCTCGACTAGCCGTTTATCCGCTGACAGACGACAAAAAACCCAGCGAGATGCTGGGTTTTTTAATTGTCTATCTGGGCAATGTATTGTCACTCAAGCAAAGAGTTACTGACAACTCACTGTCGCGTCTTTGGCTGTCACTGGCACCATTTCAATCATGCTTACGCCAAATTCAAATGTACCCGCAGTTACCAATTCAAACACGACGTTGGCATCGGCAAAGCTCATACCAGCGTCTTTAAAGCACGCTAAGTCAATGCTTACATCGTTCCAAGTGTTTTCGGCAAGCTCGTTTACTTTATCGGTAATATCAATTTTACCCGCACACTCACCTTCGCCTTCACAACGCATAACCAAGAACACTTTGTCGCTTGGTTTGGCCATAACATTTAAGTTAAAGCGAAGCGCTGATTGAAGTTGTAATTGTGAACGCAAATCTTCGCGGAAGTGACCAAAGCTATTAATGCGCAGACCCGCTAATGCGCTACCGTCTAGGGTAACCTTACGCGCATCTTCTTGTACCACTTTATCAATGGTGCGGTAGTTAAGCGCGCCTAGCGTGTGAGTATTTGAGTTCACTGCTAAGCTGTCAGAGCCAGAGACTAACGTCATAATCCATGGTTTTTGCATTTGGCCAGTAAACAGCTTCAAGTTTTCTGCGTTATCAAAGTCAATGTTAATTGTTTCATCCAGATCGTCAGCCAATACATTGCCATCGCCATAGCTCAAACCAAAACCGTATGGCAACAGTGGTGCATAATCGTCGTCATGGCGATTAACGGTTGCTTGATCAGGCGTTTTAGGCCATGAAAATGAAAGTTTACCGGTGAAGTCGTACTGCATTGAGCCATCGCTATTGGCCAGTAGAACTTCGGCAACACCATTACCCTCAGAACCAGGCAACCAAGCCGCAACAAAGGCATCTGAGGCATTTAATTCCGCATTAACCCACATAGGACGTCCACTGATGAATACCGATACCACCGGGATACCTTGTTGTTTCAATGATTTCAACAAAGCTAAATCGGATTTTTCACCGCGCTGATAATCTAAATTATCGCGATCGCCGTGACCTTCAGCGTATGGCTCTTCACCGAAAACAACAATGGCAACGTCAGGCTTTTCTTCAAAGCTACCATCAACACTTAAGGTTGCTTTACCACCAGCCGCAGCAACTTGTGCAGCAATACCATCATAGATTGACGTACCACCAGGGAAGTCATCATTGGTATTGTTGGTACCTTGCCAAGTGATTGTCCAGCCACCTGATTGTTTGCCGATGTTATCGGCACCGTCACCGGCAACAAGAATATTTTGCGTCGGTGATAGCGGCAGAATGTTATTTTTGTTTTTCAACAATACCAACGACTCACGAACCGCTTGACGCGCAACATCTCGGTGTTCTTTAGCACCAATCAATTCGGTTTTACCCGAAAACGGACGCTTAGCCGGACTTGGTTTTTCAAACAAGCCTGCGCGAACTTTAACGCGTAAAATACGCGCCACAGCATCATCGACACGGCTCATTGCAATGTCACCTGATTTAACTTGAGCGATGGTGTTTTCAAGCAGAGGCTTCCACGCGCCGGTTGGCACCATGAAAATGTCTAAGCCAGCGTTAATCGCCTGTGGACAGCTTTCATTTGAACAGCCCTTAATTTGACCGTGACCATTCCAATCACCCACAACAAAACCGTCAAAGCCCATTTTGTCTTTTAACACGTCGGTTAACAGGTATTTGTTACCGTGGTTCTTTTTACCGTGCCAGCTGTTAAAAGACGCCATCACCGATTGCGCTCCAACGGTTAAACCGCCGACGTAACCTTGAGCGTGGATGTCAAACAGCTCTTGCTCACTGGCAATGTTATCGCCTTGGTCATCACCTTTAACCGTACCACCGTCACCGATAAAGTGTTTAACCGTTGAGATAACGCGCTTATCACTTAAAAAGTCGCCATCCGCATGACCTTGTAAACCCTTTACGATCGATGCCGAATACTCGCGCACGATATCTGGGTCTTCAGAATAACCTTCATAAGTGCGACCCCAGCGATCATCGCGAACTACCGCAACGGTTGGTGCAAATACCCAGTCAATACCGGTTACCATCACTTCGGTTGCGGTAACCGCTGCGATTTTTTCAATTAATTCAGGGTTATTCGCGGCACCTAAACCAATATTGTGCGGAAATAATGTTGCGCCAATCACGTTGTTGTGACCGTGTACCGCATCGGTACCCCACATAGTTGGAATGGTTGACCCGTCTAGACTGTCGTCAATTGACGCTTGGTATAAATCTTCAGCCAGTTTAATCCAATCTTGAGGCGTTGCGTGCTTATCGTTATTTGGAAACGCACCACCGCCGTTTAAGTAGGAGCCAAAGCCGTACTTGCGCATATCTTCAACCGTAATATCGCGAATTTCAGGCTGGATCATTTGCGCAACTTTTTGCTCTAACGTCATAGTAGACATGATGTCTTGTACGCGTTTTTCTACGTCGGCATCAGTTTTTACCGCGATATCCAGCGTTGGCCAGATATCTAGGTTGCCCTTGGTTGGGTCAACTTTGGTCGAAACGTCTGCTTGAACCGCCTCAACCTCTGCGACGTCAGCAACCTGACCTGGCTCGCTATTGGCTTTTTCGGCTTTTTCGCCGCAACCAATAACACCAAGCGCAAGCGTGGTGCAAATGGCCAGTTTTGTTAATTTAACGTTCATATTTTCTTTCCTAAAATTATCAATCTAGCTTAAGCGTGCTTCGGTACAGAGCCTTTTAGGCCGTAGTAAGCAATAAACGCGTAACAGAAAATAGGTAGTACGAATGATAGCTGCACACCAATTGAGTCAGCTAATAGACCTTGTACTACTGGTATAATTGCACCACCAACGATTGCAAGACAAAGAATACCAGAGCCTTGCGATGTGTGACGACCTAGGCCGGTTACCGCTAAAGAGAAAATGGTTGGGAACATAATTGAGTTACACAAACCAACCAATAGAATCGACCACATAGCTACTTCGCCATCTTGGGTGATAGTAATGGCCAATAACACAATGGCTGCAACAGCGTTAAACGCCAACGCTTTACCACCGGCGATTTTTTGCATCGCAACACCACCTATAAAGCGACCTACCATGGCACCGCCCCAGTAGTAAGCGATGTACTTAGCCGCTTGAGATTCGGTTTCAAGACCTTTGATGTCTAACTCGTGGAAATAGTTAACTAAGAAACTACCAATGGCAACTTCAGCACCTACGTAGACAAAAATACCCACAGCACCAAGTACAAGGTGAGAGTAACCCCACGCGCTACCAACAGCGTTTGACGTGGTATCGTGTTCTTGTTCGTCTTCAATGTGAGGAAGTTTTAACCATGCAAAAATAGCAGCCAAAACCAAAAACGCAGCGGCTAAGCCAACGTATGGCATTTGCACTGACGCAGCTTTCTCTTGTGCCGATGCCGTCGCCAACACCGCCTCGTTTAGAATAAACCAGGCGCCAAAAAATGGTGCAACGGTGGTTCCTAATGAGTTAAACGCCTGGGTTAACGTAAGGCGTGACGATGCCGTTTCTGGTCGGCCTAAACAGCTAACATACGGGTTTGCAGATACTTGTAAAATGGTCACACCAGATGCCAATACAAATAACGCAAATAAAAACACTGGGTAGCTGTGCATTGAAGCCGCTGGATAGAACAACAAACAGCCCAAAGCCGCAACGATTAAACCGGCGACAATACCGCGTTGGTAGCCGACTTTTTTAACCAACATACCAGCTGGAATAGAGACGATAAAATATGCGCCGAAAAAGCAAAATTGAACTAGCATCGCTTGCGCGTATGACAGGTCGAAGATGCCTTTTAAATGTGGAATTAAGATGTCGTTTAGACACGTAATAAAACCCCACATAAAAAACAATGAGGTTAATGATGTTAACGCAAAACCATACCCTGAATTTGAGGCGTTTGAGGTTTGCACGGAACCTGAAGGGAGCGACGAAGCCATAATATCTCCTATTGTAATATGCTTCATTATTATTTTTGCACTGTTTCGTTTACGTCATCGCACCGTTTGTGTGACTAATCGATACAATTTAGTTGATTTACAATTCAAGAAACAATAATCTTACGCCTATACGGATGTAAGCGCTTTCACCATATTAGAATAAATTTTGTTGCGTTAATCAACCAATTTTCAAGGCGCGTTATAAAAAGTTAAACATTCCCACTATAAATTAGGAAAAAAGGTACTTCTGACCATGGCTACATTGCAATTACCAAGCAAGTCAAAAATGCTCGACAAATCGTTCACCTATGGCGTGGCAACAGCTTCATTTCAAATTGAAGGTGGTAAAGATCATCGTCTAGACTGCATTTGGGATACGTTTTGTGCGACCGAAGGGAAAATTGCCGATGGCTCAGATGGCCACGAAGCGTGTGATCACTATCACCGTTGGTTAGACGACATCAACCTGATTGAGTCCTTGGGGGTCGATGCCTATCGCCTGTCAATTTCATGGCCTCGCGTGATGACCAAAAATGGTCAACTTAACCAAGATGGCGTTGACTTTTATCTCAATATTTTAAACGAGCTTGCAAAGCGCAATATAAAAGCCTACGTAACACTTTATCACTGGGATTTACC
This sequence comes from Thalassotalea ponticola, assembly GCF_041379045.1. Lineage (NCBI taxonomy): Bacteria > Pseudomonadati > Pseudomonadota > Gammaproteobacteria > Alteromonadales > Colwelliaceae > Thalassotalea > Thalassotalea ponticola. The sequence continues at coordinate 1,266,787 of NZ_CP166871.1, read as the reverse complement.
ACAGCATTTAGAAGATAACGGTGGCTGGCTAAACCGACAAACGGCGTATGAATTTGCCCACTACGTTGATCTGATCACTAAAGCATTCGACGGTAAGGTGTACTCCTATGCTACATTGAACGAACCATTTTGCTCGTCGTATTTAGGCTATGAAATTGGTATTCATGCCCCGGGCCTAACCGGTCAAGACCTCGGTCGCAAGAGCGCTCATCACTTGTTACTCGCTCATGGGTTAGCAATGCAGGTGTTAAAGCGCAATACGCCACAAACTCAAAATGGCATCGTGTTAAACTTCACCCCTGGCTACCCAGCTACCGATAGTGAGGCCGACAAACAAGCAGCCGATTATGCCGACCAGTATTTTAACCAGTGGTATATCAAGCCGATATTAAACAAATCATACCCTGACATTATCGAGCAACTTCCTGCATCGAGTCGCCCTGACATTGAACAAGGCGATATGGAAATTATTGGCGGGAGTATCGATTTTCTCGGCATCAACTTTTACACCCGCGCGATTTACCAAGCCGACGCAGAAAATATCTATCGAGAATTACCAGCGCCAGCACCCCGCACCGATATGGGCTGGGAAATTTATCCCAAAGCGTTTACTGAGTTATTAGTGTCTCTTAATGAACGCTATGACCTGCCACCGGTGTTTATCACTGAAAACGGTGCCGCCATGCCTGACACTATTGAAAATGGTGTCGTTAACGATGACGACCGCCTTGGTTACTACCAACAACACTTAAATGCTGTACACAATGCGATCGAGCAAGGTGTCGATATTCAAGGCTACTTCGCTTGGAGCTTGATGGACAACTTTGAATGGGCGGAAGGTTATCGCAAGCGCTTTGGTATTGTTTACGTCGACTACCAAACTCAACAACGCACCATTAAAAAGAGTGGTCATGCCTACAAACAGTTGATTAGCAACCGCTAGCAAGGGTATGCTCAACTCTTGTGCTATGACCAACACTCGAACACCGATATAATAGCGGGCAACGCCCGCTAGTTTACTATCGACGAGCAAGTTAAAAACAACGATTAATAGAGATGTCACCATGCTCAGTGTAAAAGAAAAAATTGCCTATGGACTAGGCGATACCGCAAGTAACATCATCTTCCAAACGGTGATGATGTTCCTCATGTTGTACTACACCGACGTCGTCGGTTTAGATCCTGCAACCGTAGGTACCATGTTTTTGGCGGTGCGCATATTTGACGCCGTAACCGATCCTCTGATGGGTACACTCGCCGACAAAACAAACAGTCGTTGGGGACATTTTCGCCCTTACCTGCTTTGGTTAGCACTGCCCTTTGCGCTGATCAGCATCATTACTTTCACCGTACCTGACTTGCAAGGCACGGCTAAAATTGTCTACGCATTCAGTACGTACGTGCTGTTAATGGTTGCTTACACCGCAATCAACATTCCCTACTGTGCGTTAGGCGGGGCACTAACCGACGATCCCAAAGAGCGTGTTTCGGTGCAGTCGTATCGCTTCGTATTTGGTATGCTCGGCGGGGTTATTGTTGCCGCGTGTACCATGCCGCTGGTGGAGTATTTTGGTCAGGGTGATAACGCCAAAGGTTACCAATATGCGATGACGTTAATGAGCATCATGGGCTTAGTGATGTTTTTGCTGTGCTTTGCCGGCACCAAAGAGCGCGTCGAACAACCACAACAGTCAAATATCACCTTCGGCAATAGCTTACAGTCAATCTGGCAAAATGACCAATGGCGCCTGCTTTGTGTAGCAGCCATGTTCTTATTGGGCGGCCAAGTTATCCGCTTAACTCTTGCCGCTTACTATGTTAAGTACTTTTTAGGCAGAGAAGACTTAATCACTTCGTTTATGACTTTGGGCGTTGTGGCCAGTATGGTCGGCTGCGCCGTGGCTCAGCCACTGGCTAAGCGCGTGTGTAAAATAAAGGCCTATATCACATTACAAGCCATTGCGGCCTCAATTTGTGTATTGAGCTTTTTCATTCAATCTGATCAGATTGTACTTGCCTTTGTCGCCTTTATTTTATGGAAGTTTTTCCTCGATATGGGCACCCCACTATTGTGGTCCAAAATGGCGGACACCATTGACTACGGCCACAAGAAAACTGGGGTTCGCATAACGGGCTTGGTTTACTCAGGTGTGATCTTTTTTATTAAAATTGGGGTCGCATTGGGTGGCGCTATTGCCGGTTGGTTATTGGCCTTTTACGACTACCAAGCCGATACCGTGCAAACAGAAGCGACTAAGCAAGGTTTGTTGCTGTCGTTTACGGTTTTTCCAGCCATTGGTTCATTTGTGGTTGCCTGGGTGATGCGCAAGTATACCTTGACTACCGATCGAGTCATTGAAATTCAAAGTCAACTGCCTAGTACGCATTCATCCTAGGCGATTTGGGAGCGGACTATGGCGACGATTTACCAAGTATCAGAGCTAGCGGGTGTCTCGGTTGCGACCGTATCACGGGTGCTTAACAACAACGCTAAAGTAAGTGACCGCACACGTGAAAAAGTTGAAAAAGCGATGCAGGAGTTAGGTTACCGACCTAACTCTATCGCGCAATCACTTGCCTCCAATCGCACCAATAGTGTTGGTGTATTAGTGGCTGAAATTCACGGTCCTTTTTTTGGCGCCATGATGTCGGGTATAGAATCCGAGTTTCGCGCCTTAGGCAAACACGTTATCTTTACCACCGGGCACAGTAACGAACAACGTGAAAAAGAAGGTATCGATTTTTTAATTAGCCGAAACTGTGATGCCCTTATCGTCCACAGTGAAGCGTTATCTGACGCCTATTTACGTAAATTAAGTAAGGGAAACACGCCGATTTTTTTGATCAGTCGTCACATCAGTGAATTGGCTGATAGGTGCATTAGCCTCGATAATGAACACGGTGGCTATATAGCGACCAAAGCGCTGATCGACCAAGGTCATCGAGACATCGCCTACATTAGTGGGCCTTTGTTTAAAAGCGACGCCAATCAGCGCCTAGAGGGGCATAAACGCGCTCTGGCCGAGTACAACATCGCGTTTGATCAGGATTTAGTCTATTATGGCGACTTCCAAGAAACCGGCGGTGCCGATGGCTTAAAATACTTTATTGATAGCAAGCAACACTTTACCGCACTAGCTTGTGGTAATGATGAGATGGCGTCAGGTGCGATGAAACTAGCCCGAGAACACGGTTTTTCGCTACCCGACGATTTGTCTATCATTGGCTTTGATAACGTATTCTTTACCAGTTATCTCTACCCTCGCCTTTCAACGATTAACAACCCCGTTGACGACATGGGTCACATGGTGGCACGTATGGTGCTCAAAGATGTGTATCAATGTAAAACCAAGTCTATTCAGCGACTGTTCACCCCGAGCTATGTGCCTCGAGATTCACTGGCGCCTTATGCGACTTCCAGTAGTGCCAGAAAGGCTTCTAGCTAAAGCGCGAATACAGGGACACTGTTAGCAATCAAAAAACGCCACTCATGTGGCGTTTTTTACATTTCGTCGGTATACATAGGTTAGCGGTAATCGACAGATTGTGGAGCTTGAATACCACTAGAGCGCATTTTCGCTATACGTTAAAGTAAGTTGGCTTTATATCGTCCTCACCATTCATTAAGCACTGCCCCATGGCGTATACTTGCTCAACAGCAAGCGTCTTGCAATCCAATATTGCTATATCAGCATCACAGCCCTTGGCTAGCTGTCCCTTGTGCGCTAAACCTAAGATTCTTGCTGGATTTAAGGTTATGGTCTTTAAAGCTGAACTGATCTCCACGTCATGTTCTTTCACCGCATCAACAAATGCCTGATGTAAACTTGTAACTTGCCCTATTTGCAAATCAATTAGTTTTCCCTGTTTATCAAACACCGGCAAACTGGCATTGCCATCTGAGCTCATGGTAATTTGCCCAACTGCAACGCCATGATCTAGCGCTTGCTTTAACGCCAGTGGAGCAGCCACTTCACCATCGGCAAGAATCTGCTCTGTGGTGCTGGTAGTAAAATCAATAAATCCGCCCGCTTTAGCCAACGCGAAGCCTTGCTTTAAAACCGATTCTGTACGATTTATGTGGGTAGGATAAAATTGAGCAAGAGCAATATCACTGTACTTGGCAACCTGGTGCAATATGTTTAAACCATCCTTACCATCGCCAACGTGAATACTCACTTTCCCACCCTTGCCTGCTAGCATGCCCCCCACTCGTGCTTGGGCGGCGATGCGCGCCAGCTCTTGCCAGCTCAACTGCGAGCCGCGATGATCGGCAATAGCAATTTCACCAACACCAATAAACTCATCAATAAGCATAATGTCTTTTTCAACACTACCGGTGATGGTCACCACAGGGTAGTGATAATTTCCGGTGTGACAATAAACAGATAAACCGTTGCTTTTAAGCGCTTTCGCTTTGGCTAGGAGATCTTCGAGTGAGCGGGTGATGGCATCTGTACCCAGTACGCCAATGAGGCTGGTGACGCCGCCTTTAACGGCATCGGCAAAAGGCATTTGTGGAGTACGAGTGGTAAAACCGCCCTCTCCGCCACCACCACTGATATGAACCAACGAGTCGACAAAGCCTGGCACCAAGTATTTCCCCGTGCAATCAACCACCTCTAGACCATGGGTGGCTTTAATATCAATATTATCGTCGATTGCAACGATTCGGCTACCACTAACCAACACATCTTTTATGCCAATGGATTCGGGGGTCAGTACGTGTGCTTGTTTAAATAATTTCATGGTGTCCTCACTAAAAACCAATGGCGACGGCAGTTATCATGGTGGCGACGGATAATGCCATTAACATCAATAAAAAGCGATAAATAAACTTCACCCAGTCCAGCCAATCGATTTTCGCCACCCCCAAACAGCCAATTAATGATGCCGAGGTGGGAATAATGATATTGGTAAAACCATCACCGAGCTGAAATGCCAGCACCGCGACTTGTCGACTGACACCCACTAAGTCGGCTAAGGGTGCCATTAGTGGCATGGTTAACGCCGCTTGCCCCGAACCTGAAGAGATAAAAAAGTTAAATACCGACTGAAATATCAGCATAAATACCGCACTCACATGCGCCGACCAGCCTGAAGCCAAACTCGAGGCATTGTGCAAAATGGTATTGAGCACCGACGGGCTTGATGGATCATCGCCACCTAGTAATATGACAATGCCTTTGGCTAAGCCAACAATCAACGCCGCGGGTAGCAAGTCTTTAGCTCCCTGTTGAAAGGCTTCTGAGACCTGGTTGATAGACAAACGCTTGCCAATAATCGCTACCGCACCTATGACACAGCCCATGGTAAAAAATTGGCTGGCGATTTCTGGAATATAATAACCTTGGTTGACCACCCCCCAGATGATCCAAACAATAACCGCGGTAAAAATTAACAAAATGGCGGCATCAACAGCGGTAAATTTAACGGACGGGTCAGTGGAGAGTGTTTGGCTGTTAATGTCGACGTCTGTTCGTTTTGTTAACGCCGCATAGCGCATGGTAAAGGCTAAGCCAACAAGGGTGAACACCGACCACAGTAACACCCTAAAACCAGCGCCTGATAATAGCGGTACTTGCGCAATGCCTTGGGCTATGGCGACACTAAACGGATTCATCCAAGAGGTCGCAAATCCGATTTGGGTGGCTACGTAGGTGACCATCACGGTGATCATGCCATTGTAGCCAAGCGCTTTCATTAAAGGGAGCAGGACGATACAAAAGGCAATGGCTTCTTCACCCATGCCAAATACCGCCCCGCCGAGGGAGAATAGTACAAATAACACTGGAATAAATAGCTTTTCGGCATGGCTTGCACGCCGTATCAGCGCGTGGATGGCATTGGTAATCGCGCCCGTTTGCATAACAATGCCAAACGCGCCACCAGTGATCAGAATGAACATGATAACGCCAATCGCGCTCCCCCATTTATCACCGGAGACTAATCCTTCAAAAGCAAAATTAAAAAAGCCATTTCCTCCACCGGCAGCAAATAATGGCACGCCCATGTCTTGTTCGACTTGTTGATAAGTACCCGCCACCAGCAACTGGCGGCTGCCGTCTTCTGAGGCTTGGGTGGCAAAGGTACCGGCTGGCACAATATGGGTAACAACAGCGGCGATCACCACTACGAAAAATAGAATAATAAAGGCGTCAGGCATCTGCCTTGTCGCGCTCGGTGCGACTTTGCTATTTGCTTGCATGGAGCTATCCAGTTATAAAAACTTAATCTATAGGGCACGGCTTAATAATAGTGCGGAAGAGACGAATTAACACTGCGACTTTACGGCCGCAGTGTTTTCGTTAGGGTCTGTTGAACTTTGCTCATTGCTTTTGCAAAGTTCAACAGCCGTTATCGCTTACTTCATAAAGTACGTAAACGATAAACGGTAGTTTGCGCCAAGCGCATTGTGATTGATTGAATCAAAGCCACGGCTTGAGCCATAAGCTGTTGGCGGCTCTTCATCAAACAGGTTGTTGATTGATAAGTTAATGTTGATGTTATCAAAGTCATAACCGGCGTTCACATTAACCGTAGTCCAAGAGTCAACGTCTCTTAAACCATTTTCATCAAGTTCACCCAGTGCTTCTAATTCGTCTATTTGACGACCGCGAAGCCCCTCGACATCATCGGCATAACTGTCGGTGTACAAGGCGGTAACGCTCGAGTAGAAGTTGTCCAATTCGTAACCGATGCGAATACTGGCAACATTTTCTGGGTAGCGCCACGTACCGGCTAAGTCTTCGATTGTATCTGAACCAGGCTTATTGCGCTCAAACTCAACGTAATGAGTCCAATCAGCGTCTAAGGTTAAACGGCCTGTCGCCAAATCGATATTTTGGGTATAAGCCACATCCACACCACTTAGCGTTTGCTTACCTGTGTTTTCTAGTTGTATAACATGGTCGCGGTACAATGGTAACTCGTAGTAGCGAGGGTCATCGAATGCAATCCAGTTATCAAGAATTTCAGTCAAGTTTGCGCCGTCTTGTTCAATGGTCAAACCGTTAACGCCGTCACCATCCGTAACCAAACATAAATCGGGATCATAAGAGATACCCATTTCGCCTTCAGGTACTAGACCACAATGACGCAAACTTGCATCGCTAATGGCACGATCTAATACCCCTGTCATATCGGTGTCGATTAGTTTTTCATGATCAAACGACCAATAGTCAACGGTAAGGGTGATATCTTCGGTTGGACTAAAACCAAAACCGATACTCACTGACTCAGACTCTTCTGGTTTTAACGCTGAGTTCCCCAGTTCAAGCACGTTTTCACTGCGCTCTAAACCAAAGCCTTCACAATAAAGATCGGCAACCGCTTGATTTGAACCACAGTCAAAACTTGCGGTGGTGGTGCGCAGTTTAACCCCTGCTTGGGTTAGCGATGGCGCTCTAAACGCGGTTGACCAAGACGCGCGCTACACTAACTCATCAATAGGACGATAGGTTAAGCCAAGCTTTGGATTAAATGTACTGCCAAAATCGTCGTAATCATCGAAACGACCCGCCAACTGTACTTCTAAGGTATCACTTAACGGCACATAAAATTCAGCAAAGGCGCCGTATTGAGTACGGTCGGCTTCAGATAAACTCGAACCAAAACCAAACACATCGACTAAATAACCGTTTTCAGGGCGCGCTTGCGAGTTTAGTGACGGCGTGTCGGTGATCTCTTCTCGGCGAACATCAACACCAAATGCAGCGCTAACCGGATTGTTATTTAATTCAAATAGCTCGCCGCTAATTTTTGCATCCCAGGCATAAACGGTACTTTCACCGTCGCGCGTTGGCATTTCTTGTGCCATCGCTAATAGCGCATCGTTGTTGGCATCACCGGCTAAAAACGGATTGTACATGCCCAGTAATTCACCCGAACTACACGATAAGCTAGCACCGTCAAAGTTGGCGATTGAGCCATCGCTACAAAGCTCGCCATTTGATACCGCATGATACTTATAGCGGTTATAAATACCGGCAACTGCCACTTGCTCTGATTCTGATTTTGATACGGTAACGGCGGTTTCCCAATCCCAGCCACTCATCTCACCCGACAGACCGGTTACTAAACGAAATGCATCGGTTTCAACATCTACGGTGCGCGGTGTACCAAAACGGGCATCGTAACGAAAGCCCCACAGCTCTTGTCCTGCCGGCGTATCATATGGGTCGATATAGATCGCATCAAATAATGCGTCTTGGGTTGCTTGGTCAAAAATTTCTAACGCGGTTTCGTTCGCCCAAGGGCCTTCACTGTCATCAATTTGGTCGATAGGTGCAGGAGCTGATTGACTGGTTGACTTGGTATTTGAAAAGAAAAAGTCGGTGTTCCAGTTTACGTCGCCAAAATCTTTGCTGTAGTTAAAACCAACTGATGCCGATTCCATTGGCGTCTCTAAGACATCGTCTTCATTGCGGTAGTAGGCACAGATATCTTCACCGAACTCGGTGGTAACAAATTCAGTTTTACAATTTGGCGCGCCTATTTCATTGCCGTCAACCGCCGACCAATAATAAATATTTGGCGTGTCTTTCGGTAGGTATGAATACGAACTTTCTAACAGTGGATCGCGGGTATAGCTTCGGTCTTGTGCAGTAAACTTATTGCGGTCAAAATAATCTGCATAAACGGTGAGCTGACCACCAACAAAGTCGGTACCTGCGACAAAGTTAAGATTGTACTGACCTTCATCGCTGCTGGCAAAGCTGTTGCCATATGAGACATTAAACTCAGCGCCTTGGTAGTCTTTTTTCAAAATGTAGTTAATAACACCGGCTACCGCATCGGCACCGTAAATCGCTGAAGCCCCTGTGGCAAGCACTTCAATGCGTTCAATCGCGGCAAGAGGAATGCTGTTGATATCAACAAAGTTTTCGGTACCAGAAGCAAAGGAGCTGGCAGCAATACGACGACCGTTAACTAAAGTAAGTGTTGATGATGGGCCCATACCTCTAAGAGATGCCGCCGCTTGACCAGCAGGTGTTGAGGTAGAGGTTGCGCCTGATTCTGAGGTTGAAAACGAACCTGTACCGCCGCGAGTTTGGCCGACTTGACGCATGAACTCAGAAATATTGCTTGCACCGGAGCGAGCGATATCTTTAGCACTAAACACACTTAGTGGCTGCGTGCCTTCTAAGTCAACGCCCTTGATTTGTGAACCAGTTACCGCTATGCGTTCAATATTTTGTTCGCTAGTGGTTTCGTTATCGGCCGCTTGGGCTTGTACCATTGCTAAACTGATCGCACCGGCGACTAGCGACTTGGTAAATATTCTCATAGTTACATCCCTAAAGTTTAATGACTAGATTTATGATTTTTATGGTTTTTATTTTAATTTGGGCATGCCAACATAGGCTGTGACAGGCACAAAAAATGAGCACAGCAGTCATTGCAAACAAGTGAGATGATGATTTAGTGATGAGTAGACACAACAACCCACGGACTGCCTTGATGGGGTCCGTGGTTTATTCGTCAAACCACTCAGATAAGTAATATTGTGAGTAGCGATATGTGCTGAGCTTCATTGCTTTCTTGTACATATGCGTTTTCTTCGTTAGTATATTTTTGCTAATTTTTTCTACGTAACATTTATTTTGTAATTGTAAACAGCTTGTAAGTCAAGCCTTCTTTTCACATCATTACGAGTATTTATTATGTTACGCCATGCTTTTTCTACGTTTTTATATACCGCAGCACTTGCCTCTACGCCACTGATTGCTAATGCAACAACAGGTGATAGCAGCGAGCGCAATTCGGTTGCACAGCATGTTTCAAAAACGACGCCCACGACCAACACACAATCTGTCGCCCGTAGTAAGCTTTTTTTAGTTGGCGGTGGGTTAAAAACCTGTTCGTCGTTGAGTAAAAGCCAATGCAATGACTCAACACCTTGGTCAACAGATTCTGATTCAAAAACGACCAGTTATTATCAATTTAGTGACCTTCAGCAGACTTTATTACACCAGCATAAAGCGCATTTCAGCACGCAAGAATACCGGGCCATTGAAAGTTTTTTCACTCAGATGCGTAACACCGTTGAAGACAAACTCGTGACCAAAGCCGAATTTTCTCGTTACTTAAAACAGTCGCCCTATTACCCTGCCATAAACGCCTTAAATGATTTTAAATACTACTTGTTACACGATTTACTCGAAGTAGCGGTGAACAAAGATGGCAAACGTCTGCACGAGCGCGTTAATCTTAGTCATAGTAACGATGTGTTTAGCAAGGAGCTGTATCGACAGTTTGTTGATTACGCTAAAACGCTAAGTAACAAAGCACAACCCAATGTGGTTGTGCTTACTGCATCAGCTCGAGACCCGTTTGAAGCGGCCGATTTTTATCAACAAGTATTTAGCCAAGCGGGTGCTAATAGCCAATGGCTGCCACTCGATGCTACCTTAAATAAAGCCTGGCAACTAAAAGCTAAAGATCGTGCGGTTTGCGCAACGCTAGACCGCTTAAGGCTTGGTCAAAATGGCTCAACAAATAGGCAGGCCGTTTACCCTGATCTGTTCGCCAAACAACAGCAATTTTGCCAGTCGCCGCAACAGCTAATCGACATCATCGCCAACGCCGATGGCCTGTTTATCAACGGCGGCGATCAATCACTCACCCGAAAAGCCTTTGTTAATGAGGATGGCTCTGACAATGCGGTATTAGCGTTGATTAAGCACAAACTTAATCGCGGCGGTTTTATCGTTGGTGGCACCAGTGCCGGAACCGCCGTTATGTCTGGCGGTGAATACCTTAATAACAACACCGTAATGATCAGCAACGGCACAAGTGAAACCGCACTACAGCGAGGCGCCAAAGCCGATGTTCTACCCATTGAAGGTTGCCAAAAAACCAACCAATGCAAAGATGATTTAATCAATACCGACCTAACGTATCGCTCTGATGGCGGCATCGGTTTAGTCAATTTTGCCATTATGGATACGCATTTTTCAGAGCGCGGTCGCCAAGGACGTGTTGCCGTACTTGCTGAACACACCCAAGTGCCATTTGTGTTGGGGGTGGATGAGGCCACGGCGGCGGTTATCGATTGGTCGGTCGATACTAGCGCACCCATTAATCTTCGCGTTGTTGGTGCGCATGGCGTATTCGTATTGCAACCAAAAAACGAAAACCAAGCGCTCATTCACTACATAAATCGCAATGACAGTGCGCAAATACGCCAATCTGAGATCACGGTTGAATTTAACAACCCTTCGCCCAGTAAGCCGTCAGCGGACAAAACATTTGAACGTGCAAACGATGTGTTCGACGCCGATAACTTTAAACGCTGGGCAACGCAGCTGTGTCGTCAGCCCGAGCAGCCATTACAGGCCCAGTACACTTGGCAAGGCAATACCAAAAAGGTCGCTTTAGCCCTTAGCCAAAACAGTAAAACGCACCTTGGTGAGGTCCGCTATTTGGGTGAATCTTATCAATACTGCAGTTATTCAAACGTGTTGTTTACTTATCGATAAACACACCCATTAGCCACTACATAGGTAGCAGAGCAGCGCTGATATATTTTAGTGTCTTGCTCTGCTCAGTCTGAAAGGTCAATATACCTGTTTCGAATTAGGGCTGTTTATATAGCGACTCTATTTGTTTTAACTGCTTGGCGAGTTCTTTTTGACTTGTTTTTATGTCTTCACCAGCAGCTACTACATCAACATTTGCGGTTTTCTTAACCATATTCCACGCTTGCTCTTTGATGTCTATAGAATCCTTTTTGGCAAAGCGAAGACAGGTATCAAAGTCAAAGCCGTTGTTGATGTTAAACAGTAAATTTTCTTGCTCGGACAAACGTTGCTTCTCCTCACAGTACTCATTTAGCTCCATATAGGTTAATGTCCCGACAACTGCTTGCGCGCCAATGGTCAGTGCAGACAACGCAGTTTGACCGACTTTTTGACTGGTGCGATTAAAAAAGTGCTCTGTGGTAAGCGTTTTTTGCTTGGCGTGGTTGAGCTTTAATTTTTCAATCGCATCATGCGATGCAGTCAATTGGTCAAATTTCTCAGTTGGCACCACAGTAAACCCGGCAAGTGACGCCACATTGGTAAAAAATAACGCGAGCATAATAGATAAAGCTGCGGTGGTTATAACGACTGTTGATATGGTAGATCGCACCGTTAACACCTCGAATTAGCCATAATATCAGCGCCCGAACACATAGTTAAGCACCGCTTCGTACACCCGCCGAGTAGATTAACTGCCATGCACAACCTAGCGACAGGTTAAATATGAAATATAAGGCTAGCCGAAATTACTAAGATTGCGAATTACAGATAAGCGTATAAGCATTTACTTGGTGAGAAAGGCAAAGGTTGAGGTCGATAACTCTTGCCTATCGGCTAAGGATTTACTGCTTCATAGCGATAGCGCTTGTATCAAATACCACAACGAAAAAAGCTGTTATTGAGCCAATTCATTTATGTTTATTCCCTCTCTAAACAAGCCACTAAATGGTGCTTATTTTGCTCAGCACACTGATCATTTTCGATCAGTTTACTCGCCCTAAATTAGGGCACTTTGTTGTTACCCTTTAAAAAATATCGTTCTATACGAATCATTTCAACAGTACACATAATGCCAAGATCGAAATGATAACCCCTTGATATAAAACGTTAAAATATTTTAGTTAACAATGTTTAACAAAAAACGCGGCTTAAAACCTTGAGACAATAGTTCGTACTCTTTAGAATTTATTTTAATTGAACAGTCAATCAATAAAGAGTTTATGCCAAAAGTAGGAATGGAACCCATACGTCGCCAACAACTGATAGACGCGACATTGGAGTCGGTCGCTGAGCTTGGTTTACACGCCACGACCATTAACAGTATTAGCAAACGCGCCGGATTATCGTCTGGCATCATCAGCCACTATTTTGGTGGTAAAGACGGCTTGTTAGAGGCCACGGTACGGTATTTATTAAATAATTTGCGCACCACTTTATTAGCAAAATCGCAGGGTGGATGCAGCGCCGCCGAGCGCTTAATGTACATCGTTGAAGCGAATTTTTCGGTGGTACAACAAAGTGCCAGCTCAACCAAAACGTGGTTAAGTTTTTGGGCTCAATCGATGCACAACCAGCAACTGGGCCGATTACAGCGCATTAATTCGCAACGCTTGTACAGTAACCTGTTGTACTCGCTTAAGACCTTAATGCCTAAAGAGGACGCTCGGCAAGCCGCCAAACTTAGTGCGGGTATGATTGACGGCCTCTGGCTTCGAGCCGTATTAAGCCAAGCAGATGAAGCTGGCTTTAAAGAGGCCGAGCACCTGGCGAAACAGTTTATCGACAACCTAATTTCAGCAAGCGGAGACTAGTATGTCACTACCAGTTTTACAAAATTTTATTCACGGCAAGTTCGTTGCAAGTCAAAGTGGCAACAGCTTCGCGGTGAAAAACCCAGCCAGTGATGAAGACATCTACTTGGTGGAAGAAGCCGACGACGCGCTATTGCAGCAAGCAATTGAAAGCGCCAAGCAAGGTTTTGCCCAATGGTCGAAGATGACGCCAATTGAGCGCAGCCGCATTTTGTTAAAAGCCGTTGCTCTGTTGCGTGAGCGCAACGACGAGCTCGCTCGCATCGAAGTGCAAGACACCGGCAAACCGATTCAAGAAGCCGATTGTGTCGATATCGAAACCGGCGCTGATGTGATTGAATACTTTGCCGGTTTAGCGCCTGCGCAACTAGGTAGCCAGCAAGCGGTGGGTGAAGACTTCTTTTATACACGTCGCGAGCCGCTGGGTATTTGCGCCGGTATTGGCGCTTGGAACTATCCACTGCAAATCGCCTGTTGGAAATCTGGACCCGCTCTAGCGGCAGGTAACGCGATGATTTTTAAGCCATCGGAAGAAACACCGATGGGTGCGATTAAATTGGCTCAGATTTTTATCGAAGCTGGGATGCCCAAAGGGGTGTTTAATGTCGTTCACGGAGCTGCGCGTGTTGGCCAATGGCTCACCACCCACAACGACATAGAAAAAGTGTCTTTTACTGGCGAAGTCGGCACCGGTAAAAAAGTCATGCAAAGCGCCAGCACCAACCTCAAAGAGGTGACAATGGAGCTCGGTGGTAAATCGCCGTTGATCGTTTTCGACGACGCCGATGTCTCGCAAGCGGTCAGTGCAGCTATGCTAGGTAACTTTTATACCCAAGGTGAAATTTGTACCAACTGCACCCGAGTGTACGTGCATCGCGACGTTTACGTCGCCTTCTTAGATGAGCTAAAAACACGTACTGAGAACAATGTTATCGCCGGCGATCCACTCGATCCGAAAGTGAATTTAGGGGCATTAATTTCGAAAAAGCACCAACAGTTGGTTCTCGAGTATATCGAGAAAGGCAAACTTGAAGGTGCCAATGTACTAACTGGCGGTCACGCCTTATCACCTGAGTCTGCGCCGAATGGTTATTTTGTTGCGCCCACTGTCTTTATCGACTGTACAGACGACATGAGCATCGTCAAAGAAGAAATCTTTGGTCCGGTAATGAGTGTGTTGGTCTTTGACAATGAAGATGAGGTGATAAAGCGCGCTAACAATACCGAATTAGGTCTGGCAGCAGGTGTGTTCAGTCGCGATATTCAGCGCGCGCACCGTGTCATTCATCAATTACAGGCCGGTATCTGCTGGATAAATGCCTACGGTAACTCACCTGCTGAGATGCCTGTTGGCGGTTACAAACAGTCGGGAGTTGGCCGAGAAAACGGCGTTGAAACATTAAACAGTTATACCCAAACCAAATCGGTGTACGTGGGTATGAGTCAGATAGAGAGTCCATTTTAAGGAGGTTGTATGAGCGAGTTTGATTACATTATTGTCGGTGCAGGTTCAGCTGGCTGTGTACTAGCTAATCGCTTGTCTGCCGATCCGAGCAACAAGGTGTTGCTACTAGAGACAGGTGGCTCGGACAAGAGTATTTTCATCAAAATGCCAACAGCCTTGTCGATTCCAATGAACACCAAAAAGTACGCGTGGCAATTTCATTCTGAGCCAGAGCCGTTTTTGGACAATCGTGAAATGCACTGTCCTCGTGGCAAAGTATTGGGTGGCTCGTCATCGATCAACGGAATGGTTTATGTGCGCGGTCACGCCAAAGATTTTGACGAGTGGCAAGAACACGGCGCCGAAGGTTGGGACTATCAGGCCTGTTTACCTTATTTCAAAAAGGCTGAAACTTGGTACAAAGGTGACAACTCATACCGCGGCAGTCAAGGCGAGCTTGGCGTAAACAACGGCAATGAGATGAAAAACCCGCTTTACCGCGCGTTTATCAAGGCCGGCGAGCAAGCGGGCTACCCGGTGACTGATGATTACAACGGCGAGCAACAAGAGGGCTTTGGCCCGATGCACATGACCGTTAAAGACGGTGTGCGTAGCTCCACCAGTCGCGAGTACTTAGATCCCATTAAGAGTCGCGCTAATTTAACCATTGTCACCGGCGCTTTGGTAACTCAGGTACTGCTTAAAGATAAAAAAGCAACCGGCGTTGCCTACCGCATTGGTAACAAAAACAGTGAAGCGCATTGTCGCAAGGAAGTGATTCTAAGTGCAGGACCGATTGGCTCACCACATATTTTGCAGCTATCGGGAATCGGTGATGCCGAGGTATTAAAAAATGCCGGTGTTGAACTAAAGCACGAACTCCCGGGTGTTGGTAAGAATCTACAAGATCACTTGGAGTTTTACTTTCAGTACAAGTGTCAACAGCCCATTACCTTAAACGGCGAGTTGGACTTGTTGTCAAAAGCAAAAATTGGTAGCCAATGGTTGTTGAATCGCTCTGGTCTTGGCAGTACCAATCACTTTGAGTCTTGTGCATTTATTCGCTCAAAAGCTGGGGTGGAATGGCCTGATATTCAATATCATTTTTTGCCTGCAGCGATCCGCTACGACGGTAAAAAGGCCTTTTCAGGACACGGTTTTCAAGTGCACGTTGGTCACAACAAGCCGAAAAGCCGAGGTGCTGTGACGTTGCAATCAAGCGATCCGAGTGTACCGCCGAAAATTCAATTTAATTATCTGCAACACGCAGATGATATTGAAGGTTTTCGAGCCTGTGTACGCCTAACGCGTGAAATCATTTCACAGCCAGCATTTGATCAGTTTAGAGACGGTGAAATACAGCCAGGTGAACACATTCAAAGCGACGAAGAAATCGATGCATTTGTTCGTCAAGCGGTAGAGAGCGCTTACCACCCTTCATGCTCTTGTAAGATGGGTGAAGACGAGCTTGCTGTCGTTAATTCAAAAACTCAGGTACACGGCATTGACGGATTGCGGGTGGTGGATTCATCCATCTTTCCGACCATTCCAAATGGCAACCTGAACGCGCCGACCATTATGGTCGCGGAAAAAGCCGCAGATATGATCCTCGGCAAGTCAGCGCCAACCGCACACCCCGTTGCGGTAGCGTCAAGTCAGGACTGGCAAACAGCACAACGCTAAGCGTTGAGACAAACTTTTTGGTCTCCTCCCCAACCTCGGTTGGGGCCGGGAGTAGTTAAACACATCTGTCGCATCGGGTTCGGCGCACAGAAGAAACACACAGTAGTAGTAGTAATTGGAGTAATGATGAATTATTTTTATCTCTATTGGGAGGGCGACAATGACCTTATGGCTTAGTGCAGGTATTTTGTTCACCCTATTATCAGTCGCCTTCTTTATTTACAAGTGGGGCAACGTACCCGTAGTAGGTGTGACACCGGTTCGTACCTTTACCTTTATCGCGATCTTGTTCACATCTGGATTAGACGTTGGCTTAATTATGTTTCCGCTTACCGAATTTGCGGGTTATGCAGACATAAAAGCAAGCCCAGAATATGGATTTACCAATCCCTTGGCCATCGAATTTGGTTTTTGGGGCTTTTTAATCTGGGGTTTTTACTTTTTAACTTGTTTTTATTTCTGCGTAATAGAGCCGAAGGTCCAGTTTTTTGAAAAACCGCTGGTGAAAATCATCAACAACGTGGTCATCATAGGTACCTGTGCCTTTACGGCCTACTTGTTGCTGTCGAACTTACCATGGTATTTGCCGTCACTTGGCGATGGTGAGTCAATTTTACCGATATTTTATTTAATTGTTTTTGCGGCGATCGCGTTTGCGGTGTATTCAAGCACCAACATTAAATATGTACGTCTGCTGAGTTTGGCGACCAGCTGGTTGTTTATCGCTTTGATCGCTTTTATGGGCACATCGGCATTCGCATTTGGTGACAGCGAGCTATCAAGCTATGTCAATAACTTGGCCATGCTTGGTGACTATTTCCCCAATATGCATCACTTTGTATTACCGATGAACGATTACCACGCGTTCTACCTGTTTTGGTGGTTTGCATGGAGCATTATGATTGGACAGTTCACTTCGCGCTTTGTTGGTGGCTTAAAAACCTATCAAGTATTGTTGGCGATGCTTGTCTTCCCTTCAATTCCAATCGCTACATGGTTAGCCGTGCTGTATCACTATCACGATGCCGGTATTGCCACCGAAGGGATATTGAACGTTGCCATGGTGTTTGTCGGGGTGGTGTTTGTCATTAATTCACTCGACTCGCTTATCCGCTTGTATACCGACAACTTGAACTTAACGGTAGAGCGTTTAGGTAAGACTAAATACATGGTTGTAAACATCGCGGCGTTGTCGTTGTTGACTTTGTTGTTCAAATTGAACTTCTTGCAAATTCAATGGGTAGGTGCACTGGTTATCGCCATATTCTTCGCGTGTTTTGGCTACATCCTATACCAGCAGTTCCACACGGTGACCAAGATCAGTGGTTCACCCAAAGAGAATACAGTCGACTATAGTAAAATTGAGAGTATGAGTTAACGTTATGAAGTCTTTAACTAAAACATTTATTGTATCTTTACCATTAATGATCGCATCTCAGTCTGCGCAAGCCGATTGGAGCACAACCGTAACCGCGACATCTGACTATACCTTTAACGGTGTCAGCCAAACGCAAAACTCGCCAGCGATTCAAGCGAGCCTAGACAAGGCTTTGGACAATGGCATCTACGCGGGTACTTGGGCATCAAATGTCGATTTTGGTGGTGCCACCAATACCGAGTGGGACTTCTACCTTGGACAGTACCTGCAACTAAGCGATAACATTAGCTTTGACTACGGTATTGCTTATTACACCTATCACGGTGCGAGCGAATCGAGCGAGGGTAACTATCCTGAAGTGTATGCTAACTTTGGCTTTGCCAATGCCTTTGGTAACACCGAATTAAACTTTTGGTACAGCTGGGACTACTTTGGTACCGGTGCTGGCCATATCGTTAGCATGGTTGCCCATACGGTAGAAATCGCACCAAACCACGCCCTGCGCGCAAGTTTTGACGTGTCAAACTCGTTAGACGGTGACCAGTGGAGCTGGAATGGCAACGACAGTTCATATCACCACTACCGCCTTGCGTATCAAACTAGCTACGCAGGCTTTAACCTTGAACTTGCTGCCGAAAACACCAACTTAGATTGGGATACGGCAGACGAGCGAGTGGTCGTTAGCGTATCACGCACCTTCGACTTGTAAGCCTAGCGGTGCACCTAAACAATCATTAACGAAAAGACAAAGGGCATTGACGATTCAATGCCCTTTTAAATTTTTAGCCCTGCGATGATCGGGCGTAATTAAGTCGATTTGCTGCTAACGACTTACATAACTTTAGTCACCGTCAGCGTTGAGTTTAACGGATCGGGCCCGACAACAGTGAATAGATACTCGCCCGCTTCGCTGATATCAATGCTAAAGTTGGTCTGCGAGTCCTGCACCAAAGCTTCTGCTGTATCGAGATAAACATCGGCATCATCAGCAGAGGTAGCACCTAAGTTAACCGTTGCCCAATCTTGAGAGGCAACTTTAAACTGATAGCTCTTCGCCTCCAACATCAACGTTAACGTATAGGTACTATTGCCAACATAGGTCATCGCGTCGTTCTCAGACCAGCCGTTCATCTCACCTTTCACATAAACGGTGGTTTCCCCAAACATTTTCGCACTATATACCGACAACGTTGGTTGCTGTGGATTTGAAGCATCGAAGATAAAGGTATATTCACCGCCAGCAAACTCCATATGCAAGTTATCGTTTGAACCGGGAACTAGAAGCTGCTCTTCTCGCTCTAGCACTAACGTATCGTCAAACGGTGCGCCCATATTAACCGTCGCCCAATCGGCTGATGCGACTTTAAAGTACTTATCGCCGGCTTCAATGTTAGTGGTGAGTGAATATTTGCCATCACCAATATAAGTGAATGGGTTAGTTTCCCCCCAACCATTCATATCACCGCGCAAAAACACAGTGGTACCATAAAATGGCTCTTCGTAGCTTACCGTCAGCACGGGTGTCGAGGTATTGCTCGCATCAATGGAGAAGGTGTAGCGAGTCTCTTCGCTGATAACGATTCTCAGGTTGTCATTGCTACCAGGCACCAGCTCAACCGGATTGTTCAAGCTAACCGCATCGCCATTTGGCGCGCCGAGGTTAACCGTAGACCAGTCAGCTGAAGCGACTTTGAAGTAATACTCACCAGCAGCTAAGTCGATATCGACTGAGTAAATGCCGCCGCCTTGATACGTCATGGCATCTATTTCACCCCAACCGTTCATATCTCCGCGCACTAGTACAGTGGTATCGCCGTAAGGTACGACATCAGGTGCCCCTGCCGTTGCAAACGCCGACAAGCCTTCACCTTGTGCTTCGCCCTGCGGCTTAACAAATACCGCGGTCGTTAACGCAGGTACAGTGAAAGTGCCATCGCCATCGCCTTGACTAAAACTAGCGCCGGCGACATCGCCATCAATAGAAGTCTGCTGTGTGCCATGCAAGGTAAAGCCAGATGCGCTGGCAACTGTGTGCGAATGTTCCATATTGCTGGTGTTAACGACAACAACGATCGCATCATGCATGGGATCGAGATCAGTAAGGCCAATACCATCGTCAATACTCATCACGATTAACCCCTGAATTTGACGCTTACCAATGTTGTGGAAACCCACGCGATTGATAATGTCATCAGCCGTGGTCAAACGAAACAGCTTACTCGACTGGCGAATTTGCAAAAATTCATTAAACACATTGCTCGCAAAGCTGATTTCATTGATACCAACTTGAGCCATAGGATTAGAGGCTAAGGCAACTAAAGTATCGTCATCGCGCCCCCCTTTATCGAGTGGTAAGCCCACGTTGTAGTTATTACTCGAAAACTCAAAATCGACCTTATTATACCAATCGCCTGCATCATAGGTGTTGCGGTCTAATGATTTAGAGCGTAAGAAATCGCCGCCCATTTGCAAGAACGGAATTCCTTGCGACAACAAAATGATCGATTGAGAGACGTTTTGTGCTCGCACGCGCTCGTCCATGCTCATCGAAAATGGCAGAACAAACTGCAACTGATCCCACAGCGATTCATTATCATGCTTGGAAACATAATTGATCACGTCTGCTGGATCTTTGGCGTACATACCTGGGTTGTATGCACTCCCCGTTGCATCAACGCCGTTATAGCTTTTCAGTACATAGTCGGCTAACGAACCGGCCATACCAAGCTTAACAATATCCTGTTTGATAAACGGACCATCTTCATAATCTTTATTGGAGAATATTTCTCCCGTGCGGATCCCTTCGCGAATACGGTCATTAAATGTTGATATTTCGGTTCCCGCCATATTGAACTGATTGGCCTGTTCAAAGCCGCGATCATCGCGGGTCCAGCCTTCACCGTAGAAGTAATTATCTTCATCAATTGCACGAACCGCATCGCGGGCGGCGAGCATTTGTTGCTTAGAACCGTGGCTCATGATGTCAAATCGGAAACCATCGTACTTGTATTGCTCAGTCCAAAGCAGTAATGAATCCACCATGAACTTGTCCATCATTCGATGCTCAAGTGCAGTATCATTACAACAGGTAGACTGAATTACGGCCCCAGAAATAACATCGCGACTGTGGTAATAACCGGGAACAATTTTATCAAAAACTGAATTATCCCATAGACCCGCTGAATTGGTATGGTTATAGACAACATCTAGCACGACACGCAATCCGATGCTATGCAACGACTGAATCATAGCGCGCATTTCTTTAATACGGGCTACACCGTCAGCATCCGAAGCATAAATACCATCTGGGACGTTAAAGTGTTTAGGATCATAGCCCCAATTAAAACTATCAAATTCACGCAACACATCCATTAAATCGGTGGCGTCATTACTGTAAGGGCTGTAGTTTTCTAACACAGACTGAAGCGTTGCATTGGCATCTTCAACCCCGCATACAGGCGCATCAGCCTTTAATGCACAAAGATCAGCAACCGTATTGGTTAAATCGATGATACGCTGTGGATCTTCGTTTATCGATGCTATGTCGTTAGCGGGCAATATATGAAAGTGAGTTAAACCGCTATCCGCCAGCTTTTTTAGGTGCTTTACTGGCGCGCTATCCATTTCAGAGAACGCTAAGTATTTACCGCGGTTTTGTTCGCTAACGCTCTGATCTAAAGCGCTGAAGTCACGGATGTGAGCTTCGTAAATAACTGCATCTTCAACATCTGCGATGGTAGGCACTGTGTGTTCCATCCACCCGTCAGGATACAGTTCAGAGTCCTCTAAGTTAACAAATTGCGAATACTCACCATTGGTCGACAAGCTAACTGAATAAGGGTCGGTTACCAATAATGTTTCTATCATCTTGTTTTGCGGATGATAAACCCTTACTTCATACCGATAAAAAGCCCGATCAATAGATAAATCCGCCGTGTGGTGCCAGATCCCCGTCATGGTGTCTTCTACCATAGGGTAGCTGCCAATCTCGATTTTACTGCTGTCATAGACTTTTAACACGACGCTTTGCGCAGTCGGTGCCCAAAGCGCAACATCAATCATGCCGTTGTCATAGTTGACGCCTAGCTGTGCTTCATCGGCATCCATGTCTCCCATCGTATAAAGGAAATCCAATACCTTATCGGCTTGAACGTTGCTCGCCGCAACCGTCTCACCATCGCTGTTGTAGCCAACCAGTACTAACTGACCTTTCAACACAGCTTTGGCCTCTTCTGCAGTCCAATCGCCTTGATAAGCTGGCCAGTCGGCGACTTTGGGGGCAAACGATTTTTGCTCATCAGTTAGATCAACAGCGCTTAATTCCAACGTAGAACCATTAAATACGTCGTTTTCGTCAGCCTCAATGCCCGCGCTAGCAGAATAGTGTAGCTTGACACTGGCAACATCAGCATCAGAATTCCAAACCAACGTATTGGCATCAATCCAGTGAGCTGCGAAATCCGCCGCTTTTACCGGTTGTTTGCCCAACGATACGACTGGGTACTCAAATACAGATGGCTCGCCATTAAAGGTGAAGTTCATCCGCGCATAGGTTGGATCGTCCTGACGCAGTGGCATTTGGAAATCACCGCTTCCCAATGCTTTTCCGGCATCGTCAGTACCAATGTGGACAATAAAGTTACCGCAGTCGGAGTAACTTTCTTTTAGATTAACAATGTAGTAAGCGCCATAGGTGGGGTCAATCCCAGCATACTCATGGCCATTTGCCCAGTCCGACTCATCGTGCGGCGGAGCGTAGGCATCGCATTGATCAGAGTTCCACGTATGCAGACGGTACCCTATATAATCATCTGGATTGTCCGTACCCAGGTTAAAATACAATACGGCTTCATTTTCAGCTGGAAAATACACAGGCGCTGGTGCATTAGGGTCAACACCAACCACACAACTTTCATTGAGCGCATCGGGCACCGTTGGCGGTGGACATTGAATTGGCTCAGGTTCAACGCACGATGTTCCTGTCTCGTCAGGAACCAAAGGCACATCACAGGTGAGAAGAACTTCTCCAGACTTGATATCGCTCTCACCGCCACATGCGGTTAGAAATAGCGATATTAAGGCGACAATCAGCAAATTGGCTAGATTATTTGTCGTTTTCATTATTATTATTCCTTATTCAATCGTTACTTAGGTTTAGCGGATTAGTCTCGGACTAAAACGAGTAAGTAACACCTAAGTAAAATTGGCGACCAAAAAACTGGGTCGTACCGGAAAACTGTTTACTACCAAAGTAACTTTGCGTTGGCTCGTCGGTTAGGTTATTAACCTGAAAGATGGCACCAAAGTTATCGGTAATGTCGTAGGACGCTTGGTAATCAATCACCACTTCCTCGTCGAAATTAGCGATTTGCTGGTTTACTCCCCATTGCTCAGAGACGAACTTATCGCGATAGCGAACGCTGACGCGGGTTTCGAAATCTTTGTATTCCCAAAATAGGGTTGAGGTTAACAAATTCTCTGATAGGCCAGGTAATGACTGCTCTACAGAACCACCGGCAAGATCGGTGACAAGTTCAACATCACTCTTGGTATGTGAGTAGCTCATACTAACCCCTAAACCGGACCACAATTCGGGTAAAAATGAGAATACTTGGGTATAGGAAATCTCAAGCCCCTTGATGTTACCACCCTCTTCGTTATTGATGGCGGTACTGTATATTCCTATCGGATCGACTTCGCTAACAACACCGGTGGTTTCATTTTCAATAGTGTCTGGAACGTAAAAACCGGCCTCTTTAAAGTCAAAGTTACTGACCGTCAGGTTTTGAATAAAGGATTCAATATCTTTGTAGAACACAGCGACGGCAACGGCGCCATCAGTTTCACTAAAATAGTATTCGTAGGACAGATCATACTGAGTCGCATAAAACGGTTTTAGGAACGGACTGTTATTACTTGACCCCGATACTTTACCATCATCAGCGACGGTGGCGCTGCGATCGGCTGCGAGACGATTGATCGGCGGACGAGACATCACTTTTGCCGCGGCAAAACGCAATTGCGAATCGTCGGTCAGTTTCGCGTTTAAGTTAATGGACGGCAAGTAGTCGGTATACTCGATTCCAATCACTCTGGGTGCATAGTTAGAGTTAACCAGCCCGACTTCATCCATAACATTTTGGGCGCCCGCGGCTATCACACCACCAACATTGTCTAATGCGGTCGCACTTTGATCTGTGTCTACCATGCGAATGCCAATGTTACCGGTGATCGGGGTGTCGAATAGCTCAAAATCAAGGTTAGCCATCACATAAGCCGAGAATACTTTTTCATAGACTTCACCACTTTGTAGCACAGACCACGAGGTAGAATTATTGATTACCCCATTCTCATCCGCCCCCCACGTCTGCACAGGTTGAGGAATATCGTTACCAAACCAAGCCGTTAAAGCTTTGTCTAAGTCAATCGCTAAATAACTTGGAAAATAGCCAAACTCACCCTCCCAATTTACCACTTCAACCATGTCTTCGGTTAAACGCAGAGGTGGTTCACTGCTTGAGAAGTTATTGTCAGCACCGTACTCATATACCGAACGATCACTGCTGTAATCTCGATCCGAATAACGAACGCCAAATTCAATCGAAGAGATAAAGTCGTTGTCTAACGCGTAGTTAAAATCGAGACGATAGGCTTTTAACTCGTCTGTATTTTCGTATGGATAAATACCGTATTTACTCACCATGACTCGATTAATATCAGTGAAGGCGTCTTCTTGGTTAAAGCCGACGTCAGGTAAATCCAGCCCATTTAACATGTAGGAAATGGAGACATTCTGATCCAGCACCGGGTTATCAACGGTAGCGTCTTCGGCAACCAAAGACCAGAGTAAACCATTGCGAAACTCGCTTTCGGCGCTCGAGTAACTGATGTCCATGTTAGCGTTCAGTCGGTCGGTAATTTGCCAGTCTAGGTTGAGTCCATAACTTTGAACTTCATCGAAGTCTTGATTGTCATCATTAACCAATTCAACTCGGGTATTATTACCTTTGCTTTTACGGTTAATGGTACCGCCTATCATAGAGTTATCGACGATTACTGGATTGGCGATGGCCGCCGTTTCACCGTCAAATTTCACCCTAAAACCTCGGGCAAATGACTCGCTATCGAATTTCGACACAAATGCATCAGCTCGCACTATGAAGGTGTCATTAGGTGCCCATTCTATGGCTCCTACATAACCATTACGAGTTTCCTCACCACCTAGATGTTGTAACTCGAAGCCTTCACTCAAGTATTCATTTTCAGGGGAATCGACTGGCCCGTCTGTATCGTTGGCGAGAAAGTCAATGTCTTGATCTGCATTATATGCAAAACCAATAAACTGGGTTGCAACACCGGGTTGGTACAAGCGGGCATAGCCCATCGATACGCCTAGGGTTTCATCGAGAAATTTGCCTTGGTATGAGAAACTGAAACGATGCCCATACTCCTCGGCATCAGCAACTTCCTTGGCGCGATCGTTGTACATACCGCGCAGATTTACGTTAAAGGTATGTTGCTCTTCATTGGCTAATGGACTTGCGGTTTTAAGTTCAACGGTACCCGCGACGCCGCCCTCAATAAGCGATGCTTTTGACGATTTATACACCGCCGCCGATGAAATAAGCTCGGAGGGGTATTGATCGTATTCGATAGACCGGCTTCCTGAAGTGGAGACCTGCTCTCGACCATTAAGCGTGGATGAGACAAAACCGCCACCGAGGCCACGAATGTTTATTTCTGCAGCTTGACCACCGGTACGAACCGCTGCAATCCCAGGTAAACGCGTTAACGCATCGGCCATAGACACGTCTGGCAGTCCCCCTAAGTCATCCGCGGTTATTTGTTCAGAGACCGTATCGGCCCAACGTTTTTGATTAATCGATTGAATTAAAGAACTTTTGAAGCCGGTAACTTCAATGATTTCTATCTCATCTTGTTGGCTTTCATCGTCTATCGGCTCTACTTGTTCGGCAAGTAATTGCCCCGAACACGCCAACGAACCACAGGCCAGCAGCACACGAGAAACTGCGTTTAGCTTAAACATATTCTATCCCCAAAAAATTATCCCTTCAGTCATTTTTACGACGCTTCCAAGCTTTTATTGTTTTTTGTAGTGAGCAACATCAACCCGAAGTTAAACCTCAGAATAATGTTAATACATTGTTAACACAGGAAAATAAACAGAGCAAAAAATAAGCGAATGCATACGTATGCATAAAAATGAAGAGTTCGATAACGGCTAGCTATCGATAGTAATCAACCAGTTACCTGCGCAAGTAAAAGGATATTGTGGTAAGCAAAAGATTTAATAAGGAGAGTGACCAAATGTTTGCAAACAGACTTGGTCGATATACAAAACAATGAATTATAACTGACGGAGATCTGTTAAATTAAAAATGGCGGTGACGGAGAGATTCGAACTCTCGATACGTTGCCGTATACACACTTTCCAGGCGTGCTCCTTCAGCCACTCGGACACGTCACCTAATTTGATTAGTGATTTGGCTGAGCACGCCGGGCGTGGTATTTCCACTTAGCAGCAACTCAAACAACTCACATTATATAGAATTGTCGTGTAATTTTATTCCGTGTTGTCTTCACGTATTATCAACCTATTCGCTGATATCGAATAAGTTGTCGGTATGTTAGGGAATATTTGGTTATGGTGCAAGTACAAACGGCAAAACTATTCACCGTTTGTACTGTTTTTAATCAACTATCGAGTTGTTGACATCATTAGGTGTTATTCGTTTGAGATAACTTGAGCTTTGCAGAAAAGTCCAACATGCGATTAAGTGACTTTAACGCGCCATCGCGCAAGTCCATATCGACAAACACTTCGCGACCGGTAGGGTCAATTAGTGCATCGTGAATGGCCTTTAAGCCGTTCATTGCCATCCAAGGACAATGGGCACAGCTGCGACACGTTGCCCCTTCACCAGCAGTTGGTGCTTCAAAAAATTCTTTTTCAGGACAAAGTTGCTGCATTTTATAGAAAATACCGCGATCGGTTGCCACGATAAACTTATTGTTCGGTAGCTCTTGTGCGGCTTTTATCAACTGGCTGGTAGAGCCCACGCAATCGGCTAACTCAACCACCGATGCTGGTGATTCGGGGTGTACCAAAACAGCGGCATCAGGATGCAAGGCTTTCATGTCTTGGAGCGCCTTGGTTTTAAATTCGTCGTGAACGATACAAGCGCCATCCCACATGATCATGTCGGCACCCGTCTGCTTTTGAATGTATGAACCCAAGTGCTTGTCTGGTCCCCATAAAATGGTTTCGCCCTGCTCGTCTAAGTGCTCAACAATTTCTAATGCACAACTTGAGGTCACAATCCAATCGGCGCGGGCTTTAACTTCAGTTGAGGTATTGGCATAAACCACAACTGTGCGCTCTGGGTGTTGATCGCAAAATTTATTAAATTCTTCAATAGGACAGCCTAAGTCTAATGAGCAAGTCGCTTCAAGCGTTGGCATCAATACGGTCTTTTCAGGGGTTAGCACTTTAGCCGTCTCACCCATGAATTTAACACCGGCAACAATAAGCGTGTCCGCCGGATGTTGATTACCAAAGCGAGCCATTTCTAACGAATCAGCCACACAGCCTCCGGTTTCTTCCGCGAGTGCTTGGATTTCAGGGTCGGTGTAGTAATGGGCAACTAATACCGCATTTTTTTCTTTCAGAAGCTGTTTTATCTTGTTTTTATAGTCAGCTTTTTCGGCATCGTTTAACGGCGCTGGCTTAGGAGGAAATGTGTAATCAAAATCAACAGCCAAAGTGGTTTCTAACATGGTATTAAAACTCGTGTTAAGTCAATAGTTGTAATATGGTCGTTATTATAAGAGATTGCCGGCCAAATAGAAACAAAAGGCGCCGTCTAGCCGTAACTAGAGAGCGCCTTTATTAACCGTTTAAACTACGTTTTGACTATAAATGAGTTTCAAATAGTTTGTAAATACGGCGGTATTCATCTAACCAACTGCTCGGCTGTACAAAACCGTGCGGCTCAACTGGGTAAATAGCGGTTTCCCAATTTTCTTTTTCAAGCTCAATCAAGCGCTGAACCAAACGCACGCTGTCTTGGAAGAATACGTTATCATCAACCATTGGTGCGTTAATTAACAACGGCTTAGTTAAGCCTTCAGCAAAGTAAATTGGTGAACTGCGCTCAAAGGCAATCGGGTCATCGCCCGGAGTATTAAGAATGTTTGAGGTATAACCATGGTTATACGATGTCCAGTCAGATACCAAACGCAACGCCGAGCCAGCGGCGAAGGTGTCCGGCTCTTTAAACAGCGCCATCAAGGTTAAGAAACCACCGTAAGAACCGCCGTAAACACCCACTTTATCTTTATCGATATCAGCGTTAGCAACTAACCAGTCTACTCCGGTAAGCATATCTTCAACTTCAGGTTTACCCATGTGACGGTAAATTGCTGTGCGCCAGTCACGGCCGTAACCTTTTGATGCGCGATAGTCCATATCAATTACGGTATAGCCTTGTTGCACCAGCATTGAGTGGAACATAAATTCACGGAAGTAACCCGACCAACCTAGGTGTGAGTTTTGTAAGTAACCGGCACCGTGTACAAACATTACCGCTTTGCCAGCATTAGGGCCGGTTTGCTCTTTTGGTTGATAGACACGTGAGTAAATGCCTTGTTCGCTGTGTTTTGACGGAATTTCAACAACCGTTGGCGCAGTCCAAGGCATGGCTAAAAACTCATCACTCACCGTGTAGGTAACACGTGTTGGCGCCATTTTAGTGCGCAAGTTTTGCACGTATAACTCTGGTGGCATGGTGGTGGTAGAGTGCTCAATAAGCAGCTTGGTTTCATCAGGAGATAATGCGTACGAGTTGTTTCCGCCTAAGTCAGTCACCGCGGTTACTTTAGCCGTATCAACATCGACCTTATACACCTCGTAAATACCAGGGTGCTTTTTATTGGCTTGGAAATAAAAACTGCTTTCGTCTTGAGTTTTGGTTAATTGACGAACTTCATAACGACCAGAAGTTAATGCTTTGGCTTTACCGTCAATTGGTTTTACGTATAAATGACCATAGCCAGACTCTTCAGATAAGTAGTAAAGTGTTGCCGAGTTGTTAAACCAACCAAAGTCATTAAAGTCCCAGTTAATCCACGCGTCGTCGTGTAAACGGTGTTGGTTAACTAGCGTTTTGTTGTCAAAGTCGATGGTCGCAATCCAACGATCTTTGTTGTCCCACGCTTCCAACATAACGGCTACGTGTTCGCCGTCTTTGTGCCATTTAATAGCTTGCTGATATTGCATCAAATGAATATTACGAGGTGCTTTTTTCGACTCATAGGTTTTGCCATCACGGGCGTAATTTTCTTTGCGAACCGATGCCAGTACATCTTCGTCAAACCCCGGTAGGCTATCAAAGCCTAGCAAGTACTGTGCATCGTTAACAAGATCAAGCAAATACACTTGTTCTTGATATTGACGATTGTCAGATACGCGATAGCGCACGCGTTGTGGGTCAATCATCGCATCACTGGTGATGTAGTTTGGCATGATATCTTCTGGCTTGCTCCACGGCATATCTTTGGCCACAGAGACAATCAGTTTATCGCCAGTAGGTGATAATTGCGCTTGCACCACGCGTTTGCCTTCACCAAAATAGAATGTTGATGTGGCAATGGTGTCGTTAACGTCTCGAATGTCTTGCTCTTTGTCAGCGGCGATTGTCGCGTTGCGCTCTTGCAGGGCAACAAATTTAATCAGTTTGTGTTGCTCTTTGGCAATATAGGTTTTTGCTTTTGCTTTACCTGGGGTGTTGGTCATTTTTAGGTTAGCAAGCTCGCGTAACTGACCAGTGGTTAAGTTTAAGCTGTAAAACACATTACCTGCGCGATACGCAATATCGCCATTGGTTAAAAACATCGGCTGAGTTTCTACCGCCGATGTATGAGTGAGTTGACTAACCGATTTAGCTTGTAGATCTTTTAAAAACACATTGCCTTTAAACACGTACAATTCTTTGCTGCCATCTGCACTTTGCACCGCGCCTTTATCAGCCACTTTGTGCAAGGTGGTGTAATTAACCTTATCGCCATTACCTTGCTCTGCTAATGACTTGCTGAACAAGTCTCGGGTTGGATTGCCTTCGCGCTTTTGCTGGTAAAAAATGGTGTTGCTGTCATCGCCCCAATACCATTGCTCGGGCGCACGTCCCATCCAATCTGGATCAGACATCACTTTTTCTAGAGTGATTTGGGTATCGATATTTGGGTTAACAACCTCGTCACCTTTGACTTGTTGTGGTATTGCGCTATTTTGCGTCGCTGCCGACTCAGGTTGCGTCGATGTTGTTGTACTTACGCAAGCACTCAGTAATAAGCTTACCGAGGCTGCTAACAAAGTGTATTTCATAGTGTCCTACATCGTATTGTTAAATTTATCGGTGCTATTAAAACAAAAATCATACAATAAGCGCA
Organism: Thalassotalea ponticola; assembly: GCF_041379045.1. Classification (NCBI taxonomy): domain Bacteria; kingdom Pseudomonadati; phylum Pseudomonadota; class Gammaproteobacteria; order Alteromonadales; family Colwelliaceae; genus Thalassotalea; species Thalassotalea ponticola. The sequence continues at coordinate 1,236,478 of NZ_CP166871.1, read as the reverse complement.
ATTGCTAGTATGCATAAAAGCTCGGTTAACGATGAGTACGTACATTTATTAACCGCATTTTTACCCCGTTGTCTGTTATAATCCGCCAACTATACTTATCGTTGCGCGGCCAAATCATGCCTCGCCTGCTGTGAGACCATACACTGAGATGATCCCGTTACCTAAAACCAAGCTGTTTGATTACCCTAAATACTGGGCAGAATGCTATGGCCCCGCGCCATTTTTACCAATGTCACGCCAAGAGATGGATCAGCTTGGATGGGATAGCTGCGACATTATTTTGGTCACCGGTGACGCCTACGTCGATCACCCGTCATTTGGTATGGCGATTATTGGCCGTATGCTTGAGTCTCAAGGCTTTCGCGTCGGTATTATTGCGCAACCCGATTGGCACTCTAAAGATGCGTTTATGACGCTGGGTAAACCCAACCTGTTCTTTGGCATTACCGCCGGTAACATGGACTCAATGATCAATCGTTATACCGCTGAGCGACGCTTGCGTCACGACGATGCCTACACCCCAGATAACGAAGGTGGTAAACGCCCTGACCGCGCAACACTAGTGTATTCCCAGCGTTGTAAAGAAGCCTACAAAGATGTGCCGGTGATTTTGGGCGGTATTGAAGCCAGCTTGCGCCGTATTGCTCATTACGATTACTGGTCAGATAAAGTGCGCCGCTCTGTACTGTTTGATGCCAAAGCTGATTTGCTTATTTACGGTAACGCTGAGCGCCCGTTAATTGAAGTTGCCCATCGCATCGCCCGCGGTGAAGACGTTAACGACATTCGCGATGTTAGAGGCACCGCCTTTCTCAGTAAAACCGCCCTACCGGGTTGGCGTGGCGTTGACTCTCGCGCCATTGATAAACCGGGTAAAATCGATCCCATTGCCAGCCCGTATCAAGACATGGTGCCATCTAACTGCGATAAAGCAGATGAGCAAACTGCCTCTGGGGTGACCATAGTAAACGGTGGTAAAAGCTCGGTGCAATCTGTTGATCTAAGTCGTGAAGCGGTACCGATTCAAATCAGTGAATATCAAAACAAAAGTTGGGACAAAAAAGTCAAACCGTGGGAATTCACTTACGTGAAGCTACCGTCTTTTGAACAAGTAAGTCACAACAAAGCACTCTATGCCCATGCATCGCGTATTTTCCATCAAGAAGTAAACCCCGCAAGTGCAAGAGCGTTAGTGCAAAGCCATGGCGATCGCATCATCTGGTTAAACCCACCTGCCCTGCCGCTTGGCGAAGATGAAATGGATGGCGTTTTTGGTCTGCCGTATGCGCGGGTACCGCATCCGAGTTATGGCGAAGCGAAAATTCCCGCCTATGAGATGATCAAAACCTCCATTAATATTATGCGAGGTTGCTTTGGCGGTTGCTCTTTTTGCTCAATAACCGAGCACGAAGGTCGCATCATTCAATCGCGCTCGCACCAGTCCATTTTGGATGAAATTGAAGACATCAAGCAGAAAGTTCCAGGCTTTACCGGGGTGATCTCCGATCTCGGCGGACCGACGGCAAATATGTATCAATTGCGTTGTAAAAGTCCAAAAGCAGAAGCTACCTGCCGCCGTCCAAGTTGTGTGTGGCCAGACATTTGTGGTCATATGGATACCGATCACACGCCGACGATTGAGCTGTATCGCAAAGCGCGAAAAGTCAAAGGCATTAAAAAAATTCTGATTGCTTCTGGTGTTCGCTACGACCTTGCCATTCAAGATCCCGAATACGTTAAAGAGCTCGCCAGCCATCACGTTGGCGGGTATTTAAAAATTGCTCCAGAACATACCGAAGAAGGCCCGTTGGCGAAAATGATGAAACCGGGTATGGGCTCTTACCACAAGTTTAAAGAGATGTTTGATCATTACTCTAAATTGGCCGGTAAAAAGCAGTACCTCATTCCGTATTTTATCTCTGCGCACCCTGGCACCACAGATAAAGACATGATTAATTTAGCGCTGTGGTTAAAGCAAAACAATTTTAAGCTTGACCAAGTGCAAAATTTTTATCCATCGCCACTGGCTAATGCGACGACGATTTACCATACCGAGATTGACTCGTTAAATAAAATCCGCAAGGAAAATAGCTCGGTTGCTGTGCCCAAAGGCACCATTCAGCGACGCTTGCACAAAGCGATATTGCGCTATCACGATCCAAATAACTGGGGGTTGATTCGCGAAGCATTAACCAAAATGGGGTTGGCGCGCAAGCTCATTGGCAACGGCCCCGAGTGTCTGGTGCCGCACGAAACTCGCGGTGAACAAAGCGTTGGTTATCGCCAAGGTAAAAACAACGCCAAAGGCAATAAAACCTCATACGGACAAAAACCAGCGCACAAACGCGGTGACAACCGCAAGTCGGGTTTGACCCGTTTCAGTAATAATCAGTTTAAAAAGCCAGGTAAAAAACGCTAATAAACCGACGAAAGTCATGCGTTTTTGGCTTATTTCCTCTATAATGCACCGCTAATTTTTGCGGTGCATTTGTCTTAAGGACCCTATTTTGATCACGACAGCTAATATCACCATGCAGTTTGGTGCAAAACCTTTATTTGAAAACATTTCCGTTAAATTCGGTGGTGGCAATCGCTACGGCTTAATTGGCGCTAACGGTTGTGGTAAGTCAACCTTCATGAAAATTTTAGGCGGTGATTTAGAACCGAGTGCCGGCAATGTCAAGATTGATGCCAACGAACGCGTAGGTAAACTAAAACAAGATCAGTTTGCCTTTGAAAACTATTCGGTTATCGATACCGTGATCATGGGTCACACCGAACTTTGGGCGGTAAAAGAAGAGCGCGACGCGATCTACGCTCAAGCGGAAATGAGTGAAGAAGACGGTATGCGCGTTGCCGACCTAGAAACGCAATACGCTGAAATGGACGGTTACACCGCAGAAAGCCGCGCTGGTGAATTGCTGATTGGCGTAGGCATTGAGGTGAGCCAGCACTACGGCAAAATGAGTGACATTGCACCGGGTTGGAAATTGAGGGTACTTCTGGCACAAGCGCTGTTTTCTGATCCTGATATTCTGCTCCTCGACGAGCCAACCAACAACTTGGATATCCATACCATCAGTTGGCTTGAAGACGTGTTGAACGAGCGCAACTCAACGATGATCATCATTTCCCATGACCGTCACTTTTTAAATAGCGTCTGTACTCATATGGCTGACTTAGACTACGGTGAACTGCGCATTTACCCTGGCAACTATGATGAGTACATGCTCGCTGCGACCCAAGCTCGCGCGCGCCTGATGGCTGATAACGCTAAGAAGAAAGCGCAAATTTCTGAGTTACAAGACTTTGTTCGTCGCTTCTCGGCCAATGCATCTAAAGCCAAGCAAGCGACATCACGCGCGAAACAAATTGATAAAATTCAGTTAGAAGAAGTGAAAGCGTCGAGCCGAGTTAACCCGTTTATTCGCTTTGAACAAGAAAAACCGCTGTTTAGAAACGTGCTTGAAATTGAAAATTTGAGCAAGAGTTTTGACGATAATAGCGTGTTAAAAAACATTAGCCTAATGGCCGAAGTTGGCGAAAAAATTGCCGTCATTGGGGAAAACGGGGTGGGTAAAACCACATTTTTGCGCACTTTAATGGGTGAACTGACACCGGATAGTGGCGAATTCAAGTGGTCCGAAAACCACAATATTGCCTATTATGCACAGGATCACGCGGAAGATTTTAGCGTTGATATGAGCTTGTTTGACTGGATGAGCCAATGGAAACAAGAAGGTGATGACGAGCAAGTCGTACGCAGTTTCTTAGGTCGCTTGTTGTTTAGTCAAGACGATATTAAGAAATCAGTTAAAGTGTTATCCGGTGGTGAGCAAGGTCGTATGTTATTTGGCAAAATGATGATGCAAAAGCCCAATATTTTAGTCCTTGATGAACCGACCAACCACATGGACATGGAATCAATTGAAGCGCTAAACATGGCTCTAGAAAAGTTTGAGGGCAGCATTGTTTTCGTCTCACACGACCGCGAATTTGTCTCGTCAATTGCCACCCGTGTTATCGAGTTAAACAGCGATGGTTACGTTGACTTTCACGGTACATATGACGACTACTTAAAAACCAAGCAAGACTAATAAATTACGAATTATTCAATAACTTAGTAAGTAATTAGTAAAGATTTAACAAAAACGCCGCTACTGCGGCGTTTTTGTTATGGACACTGCTATACTTAACCTTGTTAACCCGCTTTGATCGTAAACTAATAACCTTAACGATACGTTAACAGGAGTAATGCAGTGGAAATTAATCAGCTTTTATCTATGAACGGTTCAATTGTACTGGGTATTATTAACGAGCGACTGCGCTTAGAGTGTGGCTCCATTGATCAATTGATTTCGCGTTATGATCTCGATGAAGATCAGCTATACGATAAAATGAGTGATATTGGCTATCACTACGATCCGTTAACCAATCAATTTAAACCTTGTCGGCAGTAATCATCAAACCTCAGACTGTCATTCATTCGGGGCGAATCACTGACGTTAGATTCGCCATCTCATCTTGCCATACTTATCACCTGACAATACGCGCAATTTGACTCCCGAACATCAGAATATTTAACAATCAAAAACTGTGCACTTTGCCAACTCACCACGTCAAGACAACACGTATAACATTCTGATTTTGTTGACCTTATAATTTTTTTATATTTTTTTAACAAAAAACTCTTGTAACTTTAAATGAATAACCCCATCCTAAAGTTAAGAGCGAAATACATCGCTTTTATCGACAATTAGGAGACATGTATGAAAATTACAATTTCAGGCCATCACATTGAAGTTACTGAAGCCATCAACGATGTCATTCACCAAAAATTCGCAAAAATCGCGAACCATTTTCCTAGCTTAGTCGCTCTCGAAGTTATTCTAAAAGTAGACAAGAACACACAAAAAATTGAAGCGGTAACCAACTATGAAAACATGCAAATAGCCGTTTCTGCAGAAGACGATGATCTATACATTGCCATTGGTAGCTGTGTTAAAAAACTCGAGTCTGCTTTGCAACACAGAAAAGGCGTGTTAAAGGCCAACTTACACAGTAAAGTTAAAGCGGCCTAACCGCGACATAAAATTTTTAGTTTTCAACGTAAGCCCTGTAATGCAAACGGGCTATATATAAAAAAAGAGCTCATGTGAGCTCTTTTTTTATTCATCACTGCGCTCAAGGCAGTCGCGTTTTAAAAGCTACCGATTAAGCTGAGTTTTGCATTCAGTGGTGCGCCAACGGTTACCTGATGAATGGAATGCGCGTTGGGAAAATAGCTTGTATCCGTTAAGTTTTCAACATTCACTTGTATCCGCATGTGATCAGAAAACTTGTAATAAGCGGATGCATCAATACGCGTGTAACTTGGTAATTTAGCCGCGTTGCCATTGTCGATGTAACTCTCGCCTTGATATGTCGCGCCAATGCCCGCACCAAATACGTCGCTAAATTCATAATGCGTATAAATTGACGCCGTATTTTCAGGCAATTCTCGCGGAGTTCTGCCCGTTGAGCCATTGCGATCAACAATTTCACCGTCGAGGTAGCTGTAACTTGCTGACACATACCATTGGTCAGTTAACAGGCCACTCATTTGCAGCTCAGCACCCGATATTTCTGAGTCAATCACATCGAGAGTCGCCGGATCATTGTCCGCAGTTTGTGGTGAGCTCTGGCTATTTTCAAACACCGCAGCGGTAATACTTAACTGCGGGTGAACATCCCACTTAAAACCCAATTCTTGGTTGCTGTAAGTATCGGGTTCGAGTTTGTCGTCGTTGCCATTAATGTCAGTATATTGCTCGCCACTACGCGGTAAGAACGACTCACTATAACTGACATAGAAGGATACATTATCGGCAGGTTTATATATTAATCCTGCGCGAGGTGACACTTGTTCGTCAACGCGTTTTCGAGTTTCTAATACATTCGGATCAGCGTTAAACACTTCGATATCGAATCGATCAAATCGGGCTCCTAAGACTAAGTTCAGGTGCTCGCTGAGCGCTAACTCGTCTTGTAAGTAAAATGACAGCACGTCAAGATCCACTCGCGTGTCATCATTCAAGTCGCTAAATTCAACACTGACCTGTTCACCGTATGCGTTGGTGCCGACAAAGTTTTGCAAAGCAATCGGACGCGACGCGATAAAGTCTTCTTTGTCAGAGCCGGTTGAACTAAATACAGGGTTGAAACGATATTGATCCGAATGAGTAGCAATATATTCACCACCAAAAATAATCGTATGTTCAATGCCAACTGTATCAAATTCGCCAACTAAGTTGGTTGATAACGTCAGACTGTCTCGTTGGGTGCCGTCAATATAGCCATCTAGAGTGACTATGTTGGTTTGCTGGTCGTAATCACTGGCGTAGAAGTTAGAGTAAAGCTTATCGAAATCACCGTATTGACCACTGACGTTTAGCTTCAGACCTGCCGAAAGGTTATGTTCGAGCGATGCTCTAAATACATGTGCTTCGACATCGTGGTAATTGTTGTCGCGATCGGCAAATACCACATCTTTTAAATCCTCTATTGGCTTGCCATTGTCGTCTGTTGCAATACCGCGATCGATAAAGCGATGATGGTTAACATACTCATACGACAAATCGATATTGGTATGATCATTAAACTCAAAGTGTAAGGTTGGATTTAAACCGATTCGTTCACCATCAAAAAAGTCGCGGTGATTTTCCAGTTGCTCGTACATACCATTAATGCGCAATGCGGCGTTGTTGCTAATGGCGATATTGCTATCTAGCTGCGCATTGTAGCCACCAAACGATGTAACTGACGCCTGGTAACCGGTTTCACTTTCCCCAAGTTGGGCTTTTTTGGTTACCCTATTTAAAATACCGCCGGTACCGCCACGACCAAACAACAAAGCGTTAGGGCCGCGCAATATTTCTACTTGTTCAATATTGTACAACGAGCGGTAATACTGCACATCGTCGCGGTTACCATCAATGAAAAAATCTGCGGTTGAACGCACCCCGCGAAATACGACAGAGTCTCGATGTCCCTCTCCTTGAGAGGTGTTCAAGCCTGGCGTGTAATCAACAATCTGACTAATTTGGGTAATACCTCGCTCAGCAATTTGCTCAGCAGAGATAATGGTCAAGCTTTGTGGTACATCGATAACCGGTGTCGGTGTTTTAATCGAGTTGGATTGATTGACTGATAAGTATTGCCCTTCAACGGTAATGCGCTCTACGTCAGCTACAGTAGTTGTGGCCACAGCCCCTGTGCTGAACAAGGCAGATGTAATAGCAGAGATAGCAAATTTCATTTTAAGTCCTTGGTACCAAAAAGCACTAACACTTTGATGCATCGCATAAAATCAATGCTCTAATTGGTACAAATGTTGAGTTATTATTGAAAACGCAACAAAGTGTAATGCGAACCATTCGCATTTGCAATATCATTTAGTTATTTTTTATAACGCGATGAAAACGGATTGTCGCAGTACTGCCGTAACGCATGTGCGATCACGATGACGATTGTGGCAGATGTTATCGCTACAAAAAAGCCGCTTTAGCTAAATGACTAAAGCGGCTTTTCCGTTTCCTATAACCTTAACTGGTCAGCAATGTTAACTGTTTACTGTTCTTCGTCGTCACGATCCGTTAGTTTCCCAGTTTTCTTTTTCACCATCGGCAGGTCGGCAAAACCTTCGTCGACAAAGGTAATTTTCTTCTTCACCTTAGGCTGTTTTTTCTTAACCTGTTTACTTTGACTATGTTGCTTCGTAGCTGACTTTTGGGCGACTTTCTTCTTCGCCTTTAAACCACTAAATTTAGCTTCTAAGCCCTCAACCGATGAAAATGGCATGTCTTGCTGCAACAAGGCTTTAATATTTAAGTAGCTGTACCAATCTTTAGGGCCCACAAACGAAATTGCATCGCCTTTCGCCCCTGCGCGCCCTGTTCTGCCAATGCGATGTACGTATTCTTCGGGATGCTTTGGCATATCAAAATTAAAGACATGCGACACGTTGCTTAAATCTAATCCCCGAGACGCGAGATCGGTTGTCACTAAAACTTTGTGCTGACCTTTGGCAAAACTTTCCATGATTTGATTGCGCTGCGATTGTTTTAAATCGCCACTTAAGCCGATGGCATCAATATTGTGTTCATTGAGTAACACAGATAAGCGCTCGGTGTCGCTGCGCGTTGCGGTAAAGATAATGGCTTGGCTGATATTTTCTGACGTTAAAAAGTGCTCTAGCAACGCCTGCTTGTGATCTAAATGATCCGATAAAACAAAACGCTGGGTAATATCAGTGTGTTCATTGGTAATTGCACCTACGGCAATTCTCTTTGGCGATTTGAGTAAATCATCGGCAAAAATATTCACTTGTTCATGTTCTAACGTGGCAGAGAACAACAAGGTTTGGCGTTTGCGGTGATCGGCGGCTAAGTTAATTTGTTTTAACTGTTCAGCAAAGCCCATGTCGAGCATCCGATCTGCTTCATCGAGAATTAATAACTCTAAACCATTTAAATAAAACAGTCCTTTGGCTAAGTGATCTGCTAAACGACCAGGGGTCGCCACGACCACATCAGGGTATTTATCTAATACCTTAACTTGGTCGTTAAAGTTTTCACCGCCGAGAATCAAGGCATTTTTAAAACGGGTGCCCGAAGTGACCGTACGCAACTGCGAAAACACTTGTTTCGCCAGTTCTCGAGTCGGTGTCAAAATAAGTACCCGTGGATCTTTTTTCGATAACGCTTTTTGTCTAAGTAAACGCTGGATGGCAGGCAACAAATAAGCCAGTGTTTTACCTGAGCCAGTTTTTGACGAGGCTATTAGGTCTTGGCCTTGCATTGCGGCAGGAATGGCTTGTTGCTGAATATCTGTTGGTTGATCAAAGCCCAAATGGTTAACGGCTTTTAGTAATCGCTGATCCAGTTTAAATTGTTCAAATGCCAAAAAAATCACTCCAATATAATCAATTGCCCTAATTATAAAGTAATTCACGCAGGTTAAGGGCATTAAATCGTATAAATATGTCTATTTTAACGATGTTTTACGTGACATAAAAATATTATTCGCGTTACCCTTATAAATAAAAAGGAAGAGAAAACCTGTGGGCGCATCTCGATTTGCCAACGCTGCCTTGCCGCTAGCGATAACCGTTTTACTATCAGCCTGTGTTAACACACCAACGTCAAATAATGTATCGACCAGTCACATCGACAATAAGTCGTTGCCACCCATTTCATTATTTGCCGCACGACCAAGTGACGCATTGCAACATGAATGCGACCAGTTTGCGCAATCATCGGTACTCAATCACTGTCAGTATGCGCCTGTAGATTGGGCACATTACTTAAACAGTTTCCAACGCGCCAATAAATTTCAACAGGTTTATCCGCGCGATAGTAACATAGAATACCAATTGGAAATTGCCGCCGCCGGGTTTTACCAAGAAACGGTTGAAGACATCGGCAAAGCCGCCCTTGCCGGTGCGACGTTAATGTTGCTCCCGATTGACATGCAAAGCCAAATACACGTTGAAATGAATCTTTATTGGCGCAACCAAAAACTGGTCTCACAACGCTACGAGCTGCCACATAACAATACGGTCAGTTTGTTTCATTCCCCTGAGCAAGGAAACACACAATTTGCCGATAGTGTTGTTAGTCGGTTTTTAAATGACGCACAGCAACACCAGTGGTTTGGCCCGCAATTTTTAGCTGCAAAACTGCAATCGAGTAATTATCAAGATGACTTTACCCTCGGCGAACAGATTGATCAGTTTGCCGCCAGCTACAAGTACATTTATCGAAACCCGCTGTTAGGTGCCACCATGCGCTATAATCATCAGCAGTTTGTCGCCGACTATGTCGACGTATTTGTTTACCCCATTCGCGAGATCAGCTGGCACAATAGCCAACAGGTATTAAATAAAGAGATCGCTAATGTACAAGCGGAAATTGAGCGATATATCAGTGAGCATACAGAGCAGCCGACACTGGCTTTTAACGCTGAGCAAACGCAATTTATTAGCCTAGATTTAGACACTCAGCCAACGCCTATTCAAGGCGCGTATTTTGACGGCGTGATCAGCGAAGCAGGTAAAGAAGATATATTCAGTTCAACCTACTTGTTTATTGTCAAAGACAAGTTCGTAAAATTTAGAGCCAGCTTCCCTGCCTCGTTTTTACGCGGTTTCGTAGAACAGGCCCTAGCCCAAATATCGATACCAAACGAATCGAAATTTATGGCCACGCTAAGACAGCAAGAACACGATAAACGATTGTCTGTCGATCAAAAGAAGGCGCCTTAGCCAAGCTATTTACGCAAGCACTTAAAAGCTAGGTAAAATAGTGAAAACATCAAACCGTGACAGTAATTGACTTTGTTGTCTATATCGTTACGATGAACATAGATGCAAGGAATATGACCGCTTAGCGCACGTAACGCCAATCGGTACAGTCCTGAGGAGAAATAATAACACTCAGGTTCAACCCAATTATGTATGTATAAACCTATGCAAAATCTACTAGCCAACTTAAAAACCTTATTTTTATCTATGAATAAAATGCCAAAATTTTTTAAGTTCCTCTATGGCGTCACTGCGATTGCGTTTTTGTCGGTATTAACGCTAGGATTTTGGCCTTGGCCGAATGCAACGTACGCATTGAACGGCAATAAACTCTCATACTCTGAATTCTGGTCAACAGGTATGGCTCCGGCGTTGCTAGTGTTTGCCGCCATTATGTCGTATGTCTGTTTGTCGATAGCAAAAGGAAAGCGCTGGGCAAATGGGGCTCTTTTTACCTTTTGGGCGGTTGTCATCACGCTGCTCTGCTACGATAGCTTTATCGGTATTATCATCGCTATCTCGGCGATTTCAGGATTATGGTATTACCTGTTTAGAAGTCATGCCGTGCAACAGTATTTCCGTGTCATCAATGAGCAAAGGCGTTAACCATACGGTCGCTTTCGGTCTACTTGTGCCCGTTAGTGAGCAAAAGTCAGGTCAACATGGTAGCAAGCGCATCAAATGCCTGCTCGGTTCACTCTCGCCGATTCACTTTTGCTGATATTTGGTTTATCACCTTCCCCCTGCACACCTCATAGAACACCCCTTCAACAACTCAACATAAACCATTGTTTTATATAAATTTATTGACATTTTTACGCAAAAAAAATAAGGTGAATATGGAAGTTTAAATTTGACATGAATGACCAAAATACAGGAGTCAAAAACGAAATGAGAATGGAAATCAAAGCATCTTTTATTGCCGCGACAGTATTATCTCTGAATATCGGGCACGCATGTGCAAGCACGCAAATACCATGGGATCAGGTTGGTGCATCGTACACACAAACCGAGCTAAGTAACAGTGATAGCTACAAAGGTTTTCGTATTCACGCGACGGCATTGCTCAGTGAAAACGTGCTGTTTACCGGTTCATACAAAAGGGTAAAAGACAGCTTTAGCTCTTTCGTAGTCATGGATGACGTGACGCAACGAGCAACAGTAGATTCAACGCTGGATGATTTACGCGTTGGGCTTGGTTATAAGTATCGAGTATTTGATAATACCGATTGGGTCAATATTTTGGCTTATAACCGCGAAGAGATAGAGGTATCGACCAGAGGCCTCGAAAGTAGTGTCAGTGATAATGGCGTGTTATTTTCAACGGGGCTTCGCTCTATGATTTCCGATTCAGTCGAACTTTCTGGTTCGATAGGTTATCGCGAGGTGTGGGACAACGACGTTTTTGTTAACCTGGGTTCGCAATTTCACCTGTTTTCGAATATCTCATTCGGCTTAGGTTATGAATGGCAAGATGACATCGATTCATATGAAGTATCGATTCATTGGTCATTTTAATTCGAGGGGCTATGCCCCTCCATCTCACCATCAGGTTGGATATTAAACGCAGTCACCGATTCTGTAACTTTGGGTTCAGGATATAAAACTAACTTACCAGAGATATGCAGCTAACTCGTTGTTATCGGTCGCTGTTAGATCGTCAGCAATTAGTTAATCAATTCGAGTAACAACACCGACGGGTATGTCGAGCGGCTTTAAAGCGGATAAATAGTAAAGTGACGTGCTCTAGTCACTTTCGCTTTTAGCTCAACCACGTCTAAACAACAAAGGGCTATGAATTTATCATTCATAGCCCTTTTTTAGCACAGCGTTCAGATGTGATTACGCATTGGCTTCACGCTCGGCGATAAACGCAAGCGCTTTGTCAATGCGAGCCACAACTTGGTCTTGTTGAAGCAATGCCAATGTCACATCAAGAGATGGTGAGTTACCACCACCAGTTGCCGCAACGCGAAGTGGCATGCCTACTTTACCCATCCCCACCTCAAGCTCTGCGGCACTGTCATTGATGGCGGCATGAATGTTTTCAGCGGTCCAATCGGTTAATGCCGCTAACTTAGTTTGCACTAATGCCAGTGGTTGCTTGGCCACACCGCGTAGGTGCTTTTTCGCTGCATTGGCGTCAAACTCACTGTACTCTTCATAAAAGTAGCGAGAAATCTGCGCCATTTCTTTCAGAGTTTTAACGCGATCGGCTTGCACTTTTACTACGTCAGCTAATGCCGGACCATTAGTGGTATCAATATTTTGATCTGCCATATGCCAATCCAAGTGCTCGGCAACATACTGCGCATCCAACGTTTTAATGTAGTGCTGGTTAACCCAAATCAGCTTGTCGGTATTAAACGCACTTGGTGCGCGATTACAGCCAGTTAAGTCAAACAAGTTGATCATTTCTTCACGAGAGAAAATCTCTTGATCGCCATGTGACCAACCCAAGCGCACTAAGTAATTTAACAGTGCCTCTGGAAGATAGCCTTCGTCGCGATATTGCATAACGCTTACCGCACCGTGACGCTTAGACAATCGCTTGCCGTCATCACCCAAGATCATTGGAATGTGAGCGTATTGTGGAAGCGGAGCACCTAGTGCTTTTAAAATATTGATTTGGCGCGGGGTGTTATTCACATGGTCATCACCGCGGATAACATGGGTAATGCCCATATCCCAATCGTCAACGACAACGGTTAGGTTATACGTCGGCGATCCATCTGAGCGAGCGATAATTAAGTCGTCTAACTCCGTATTGGCAATTTCAATACGACCTTTGACTATGTCATCAATCACTACGCTGCCGTCTAGTGGGTTTTTAAAGCGGATAACAAACGGCTTATCGGTTGGATGATCAGTGCGATCACGCCACATGCCGTTGTAACGCGGGTTCTCTCCCTTTGCCATTGCTTCTTCACGCATCGCCTCAACTTCTTCAGGTGTACAGTAACAGCGATACGCATGACCAGCCTCTAGCAACTGAGCAATAACTTCTTTGTAACGGTCAAAACGATGGGTTTGAAAAAACGGACCTTGATCCCAGTCCAATTTCAACCAATTCATACCATCCATAATGGCATCAACAGACTCTTGTGTAGAACGTTCTAAATCTGTGTCTTCGATACGTAAAACAAAATCACCGCCGGTTTTTTTCGCGTATAACCAGCTGTATAGTGCGGTACGCGCACCACCAACGTGTAAGTAACCTGTAGGGCTTGGGGCAAAACGGGTTGTCGTCATATTTATCTCGCTTTGTGGCTCAATTTTTGCGCAGATAAACCAACGCAAAATCAAGAAAATACAGTCTATAGAAATTGGCAGGTATTCTAGCACCAAGAACCAATAAATTCACCTATAAAGCACTCGATAACAGCACAAGCAGAGAAAACAGCAAACAGTCATATACCTTAAAGTAAACGAGGTCATAGCGTGAGTCATCAACGGTGCTTAAAACTGGCATGAACACCGTAAATTCGGCGCACCTTACTCGAATTTGATTAGTCATGCGGTGCTGATCACCAATTAGCTAGTCACCGACTACCTAAATTTCAGATACGACAAACAGTCGATTGATATCGATTTAATTAACAGTACAAGAAAAATAATATGGTGGACGGTACTGGGCTCGAACCAGTGATTCGGTGCGGGCTTGGTATAAGCGGGCGGTGCTGATCACCAATTAGCTAGTAACCGACTACCTAAATTTCAGATACGAAAAACAGTCGATTGATATCGATTTAATTAACAAGCAAAAGAAAAATAATATGGTGGACGGTACTGGGCTCGAACCAGTGATTTGGTAAGGGCTTGGTATAAGCGGGCGGTGCTGATCACCAATTAGCTAGTCATCGATTACCTAAATTTCAGATACGAAAAACAGTCGATTGATATCGATTTAATTAACAAGCAAAAGAAAAATAATATGGTGGACGGTACTGGGCTCGAACCAGTGATTTGGTAAGGGCTTGGTATAAGCGGGCGGTGCTGATCACCAATTAGCTAGTCATCGATTACCTAAATTTCAAATACGACAAACAATCGATTGATATCGATTTATTGAACAAACAAAAGAAAGAAAAAATAATATGGTGGACGGTACTGGGCTCGAACCAGTGATTCGGTGCGGGCTTGGTATGAGCGGGCGGTGCTTTTCACCAACGACCTATTCACCAACAACTTAAATTTCAAATACGACAAACAATCGATTGATATCGATTTATTGAACAAACAAAAGAAAGAAAAAATAATATGGTGGACGGTACTGGGCTCGAACCAGTGACTTGGTGCGGGCTTGGTATAAGCGGGCGGTGCTGCTCACCAATTAGCTCGTCACCGACTACCTAAATTTCAGATACGAAAAACAGTCGATTGATATCGATTTAATTAACAGTACAAGAAAAATAATATGGTGGACGGTACTGGGCTCGAACCAGTGATTCGGTGCGGGCTTGGTATAAGCGGGCGGTGCTGTTCACCAATTAGCTAGTCACCAACAACCTAAATTTCAAATACGACAAACAATCGATTGATATCGATTTATTGAACAAACAAAAGAAAGAAAAAATAACATGGTGGACGGTACTGGGCTCGAACCAGTGACTCGGTGCGGGCTTGGTATGAGCGGGCGGTGCTTTTCACCAACGACCTATTCACCAACAACTTAAATTTCAAATACGACAAACAATCGATTGATATCGATTTATTGAACAAACAAAAGAAAAAATAACATGGTGGACGGTACTGGGCTCGAACCAGTGACCCCCGCCTTGTAAGGGCGGTGCTCTCCCAACTGAGCTAACCGTCCGGGGAGAAACGACGTTATGGTGGACGGTACTGGGCTCGAACCAGTGACCCCCGCCTTGTAAGGGCGGTGCTCTCCCAACTGAGCTAACCGTCCGGGGAAAAACGACATTATGGTGGACGGTACTGGGCTCGAACCAGTGACCCCCGCCTTGTAAGGGCGGTGCTCTCCCAACTGAGCTAACCGTCCAGGGAAAACAACTTGATGGTGGACGGTACTGGGCTCGAACCAGTGACCCCCGCCTTGTAAGGGCGGTGCTCTCCCAACTGAGCTAACCGTCCATCAAGTAGATATGTTTTGAAGGAAATGGTGGACGGTACTGGGCTCGAACCAGTGACCCCCGCCTTGTAAGGGCGGTGCTCTCCCAACTGAGCTAACCGTCCATTCAAAACATGGTAAACGACGATGGTGGACGGTACTGGGCTCGAACCAGTGACCCCCGCCTTGTAAGGGCGGTGCTCTCCCAACTGAGCTAACCGTCCGTCGTTGTGGGGCGTATTATAGGCGAGTCGTAAAGAGTGTCAACAGCAACTTTAATTTATTTTGTGATTATTTGATCGCTCGCTTATTTTTACAGCAATCATGAGCTTTTTTGCTCAAACTTGAACGCATGATTCTGTTAAAAAACCGCATTAAAATAACTCTATCTGAGCCATCGGTGCAGATCACAACGGCAAAGCCGTGCGGCTGGCAAGCCAAATAACCTCGCCTTGGTAAATCGCCTCGTGATACACTTAACAACTACAAATGTGAAAAAGAGTATCCCATGGAAATAGAAGTTTTGGCGATAGAGGTAAAGCAACAACCTATCGAGTTATACAAATTGCTAAAAATTGCCAACCTAGTCGGTGGTGGCGGTGAAGCCAAAATGGTAATCGCCGAAGGATATGTATTTTTAAATGGTCAAGTGGAGTATCAAAAGCGTAAAAAAGTTTACGCTGAAGATATTGTGCAGTTTAATGGCGAAGCCATTATGCCAATTTTATCCGCTGACAACGACGCAGAAGCAAATGAGTCGATTGAGCCAGTAAACGTTAACACTGAGCGCAAAGCGAAACCAAAGCGAGAAAATGTAGCGACGAAAGCTAGCAAAGCAGCAAAAAGTCAGCACTCAAAGAGTACCAAAAAACGCAGGACACAAAACGAGCAAAAGTCACAAAAGCCATCGCTAAACGAGCGTACTGGTCGCAAGCCTATCTCGTTTTAAGTCAAGCGTTTTAACGTTAACACAGCTAACAACGCAAACATTCAGCGGCACAACTCGCAATATCCAATCAAATTAAACACATGCTGAGTAACCGTGTGTTCGCAGTGTAAAGCCGCTGAATGACATTATCAACATTGCTCGGCCAACATTAACTGCCGGAATTGTGCCACTGTGTATTTAAAGGTTTTTTTCCCAGAATTCTGCGCGTCCTAGCGTTGGGTCAAGTTCATAGCCACTAAAACCAAATTTGGCATAACTTGCTTTGGCTACCTCATTGCCGTGCAAAACTTCTAATGTCAATTTACAGCAACCTCGCTCAATTGCCTGTTGCTCAACACTGGCTAATAATTTGTGACTTAACCCCAACCCTCGATAGCGAGGTAGCACAGCGATGTCATGAATGTTGATCAACGGCTTGGCTTTAAACGTAGAAAAGCCAAGCACACAATTGCAAATAGCTGCAGGTTTATCATCTACATAACACAATAAACTAAATACTTGAGGGTGCTGTTGCATCGATGCAATAAGGGTCGACTTCGTTGTTGCTGACAACGGTGTCGCACCTCCCATAGGGTCTTGCGCGTAAGCGTCTAACAGCATCAGTAAATCATCTTGATGTTGCGGATTATCAAGTTGTGCTAACTCGATGCGAATTGTGTTTTCTAACATACAAACGGTATCTCTGTTGACAATTTTCTGGTCAATGTAACCAATGCCTATCTATTATACAAGCCAAGCTATCTGCTTTTTGCTCGCCAAGGAAGGTCAATCGTTTGCTGAATATCTAAATAACCAAGATTCGTCGGTCACACAGGTGCCCTACTCAATTGACCAAGATGTTTTTTGCCAATGTAGGGGACAACGCGCGAGTTAAAAATAATCCCCAGAGGTGCTTTACATTAGTGCCATTTTCTTACATGGTAGAAGAACAATAAAATTGTCTAACATTTAATCGCTAAACAATTCATTTCTCATTTAATTTAATAAGGGGAAGTTAACATGGAAAGACTCGCAGACGTGCAACAAACGGTAGTAGAGCTTTATCAA